>NZ_CP146101.1:3001363-3301818 GCF_037023745.1 Streptomyces sp. SCSIO 30461 | reverse complement strand
GTCACCGAAGACGTTGTCAAGACCGTATCTGTCACCGAGCCGTCCGGCTGCCTCCGCGTCCAGCACGGTCATCCCGCCGAGACCCGGCTTGGCCCCTTGGCCGAGCTTCAACTCGAAAGCCAGACGCCCTGATTCGAGCAGCGGCAGAGCGGCCGGGTCGCTGTAGACGAGATTCCACACCTCGGCGTCGGCGTCCTCGGTCGACTGCTGTACGGCCACACCGCCCCGTCCGTCCGGCAACTCCTCCCCATAGGCGCGAAGACGGCCGAGCAGCGCCCGGTCCGCAGCTTCGCCGAGTCGGCCGTAGCCGTTGACCGGGACGATGTTCTCCCCGATCACCATGGGGACTCCGAGTGCGCCCGCCTGTCGGCTGAGCGCGAGACCGAGGTCGCCACCGGCCGCCCGGGTGGAGCCGAGCGCGGACACGTACAGCGGCAGGGAGGAGGTGAACCCACCTATTTCGGTGCCGAGTTCGACGTCCCGGTAGTCCGGTTCGCGGCCGAGGTCGATCAGCCGGGCGAGCCGCTGCGGCATGAACACCGGCGGCGTGATCCGTGCCGCGTCGAGCGCGTCCCGCTCGCCGTCAGGGCGCCGGGCCTCCCGGTGCTCCGCGCCGAACAGGACCCTGCCGTAGTCGCCGGGCGGTGGGAAGGCCGCCGCCGTACCGACCCGGGCACGCCACCGGACCTCCTCCTCCGGGAAGCCCGGCGCCGACAGATCGCTCATGGCGACACCACCCCGGCCACCTTCGGGAAGGCACTGGCCTGCCAGACCGCTTCCAGTCCGGCGACGTAGCGGGTCAGCCGTTCGACTCCGATGCCGAAGCCCGCGCTGCCGGGTACACCTTCACGGACCAGGTCCAGATACCAGCGGTACTTCTGCGGGTTCTCGCCGGTCTCCCGCATCCGGGTGACGATCTCCGCGTAGTCGTTGGTGCGCTGGCTGCCGCTGCACAACTCGCCGTAGCCCTCAGCCGCGATCAGGTCGAAGTTCTTCAGCAGGCCCGGCTGCTCGGGATCCTCCCGGTCGTAGAATCCGCGCGAGCCCTTCGGGTAGTCGGTGACGAAGAACGGGCGGTCCCGCTGGGCGGAGAGCAGTGCCTCACCGGCCCAGTCGAGTTCGGCGTCCGGGCTCTGCGGATGCCCGAGTCCCTGTAGTTCGGCGACGGCCTCGGCGTGCCGCATCCGGCCGAACGAGCCCTTCAGCAGCTCGGCGAACGCGTCCACGTCACGCCCGAGTTCGGCGAATTCCTTGGGCAGTTCACGTATCGCGCTGTCGACCATACGCACGACCAGGCATTCGACCAGGCGAACGGCGTCATCCCGGGTCGCACCCGCCATCTCCACGTCGAGCTGATGGAACTCGGCCAGGTGGCGGCTGGTGCCGGCGGTCTCCAGCGGCTCCAGCCGGACGTTGGGGGCGATGCAGAAGATCTTGTCGAAGGCCAGCAGGGATGCCTGCTTGTAGAGGATCGCGCTTGTCATCAGCTTGTAGCGGTGACCGTAGAAGTCGACGTCGACCTGCTTGGAGCCGCGCGAGCCGGGGTCGGTGACCGGTCCGATGATCGGTGGAAGCAACTCGGTGAATCCCTGCTCGTGCAGGAACTCACGTGCAGCAGACAGAAGTTGGTGCTGGATCCGGAGCGCGCTTCGGGTGGCGGGCGCCGTCAGGTGGCGACCGGGGTCCGGGAGGGGTACGGAGGCAGTGAGCCTGTCGGTGGTCATGGTGTGGTAAGTCCCAACTCTCGTCGTGGCGTGGTCGTCGCGCGGGGCGGTACGGGCGGAGGCAGCAGGCCGGGGGCCGCGCCGAAGGCCGGCTGTGCGGCGGCGCGGGCGTCGTAGGCCCGCTGGACGTGGGAGAGCGCCGAGAGCAGCCCGGCGGAGCCGAGGATCGGGGGGCGCGGGCCTCCGTCCGAGCGGACGGCCAACGGCATCGACCCGACGCTCGACCAGCGCAGCCTGCCGTCGGACGCGATCGAGGTGCGGGACCGTCCGGCGTTGTCCGGGTGCAGGCAGTAGGGGACGTCCAGGTAGCCCGCCGCGAAGGCCTTGACCAGCGCGCGGCCCACGTCCGCGTCCAGCTCCAGCACAGCACCGATCAGGGCACGTGCCTCCGCCTCGATGCCGGTGTCCTCGATGCCGGTGCCCCCGGCATGCGTGCCCGACAGGGCGGCCCGCGGTGACCCGGCGCGCTCGGCGGCCGCGGCGGCCGCGGCAGTCTCCAGCGCCAGGACGTTCTCGCCCACCGTCGGGATGCGGTGCGCCTCGGCCGTGGTCTTGACGATCAACCGGTCGGCGCCCGCCCGCACCGCCAGCCGGGCCGCGTCTTCCAGTAGCAGCCGGGCGCCGCCGGGAGAGCGCGGGAAGACGCCCATGTAGGCGTAGAGCACGACGTGGTGGTCGACATCCGGCAGCAGTTCGGCGGCCAGCCTTCCGAGAACGGTGAGCGCCTCCTCGTCCTGGCGCGGGTCGGCCTGCTGGGCGTAGCTGAGGGAAAGGGAACGCAATCCGTGCTGTCGGAAGAACAACGCCTCCAGCACACTGACCGCGATCAGCAGGCTCGGTGGACAGAGTTGGCCCATCAGGCAGCCGCCGAATGTCTCCAGGTGCGGTTCGGCACCGAACTGCGCGGCAGAGGAAAGCAGTTCGCAGCAACGCTGCCAGTTGGCGACCGCCTCACGCAGCGGCGTGCGGCTGTACGGCAGGCAGTACGAGACCGGGCCGCCCTCGGTGGCGTCCAGGCCGACCGCCAGCAGCGCGCGGACGATGTGCTCCGGCATCGCGGAGCCGTGCCGGACCTGTACCGGGAACCGCGCGTCCGTGATGCCCCGCAGCACGGCACGTGTGGTGTCCGGGGGGTGGGTGGCGATCGGGTAGCCATTCAGGCCGACTCCCTCGGCGAGGGCGCGCCGCGCGGCCCCGAGGTCGCCGGTGCGGGTGTAGCTGTCGAGCGTGATGGTGCCCACGGTGACGGCGTCCGCGTTCCGGGTGGCGAGCAGGCCGTCGCGCATCAGCAGCGGGGCGGCCATGCCCATCCTGGGCTGGACGACGAGGGTGCCGGCCGCCCGGGCTCGGGCGACGAAGGCACCGAAGCCGGACTCCGGAACGGCGGGGGCGGACGCCAGGACGGTGGGGGTGGACGCCAGGACGGTGGGCGCGTTACGGCGGCCGGTGAGCGCCTCGCTCGTGCCACCGCCGAAACCGATCACAGCAGCACCCCCGACTCCGCGGTCAGCGCCTCAGGGCCGTCGGGCAGGCAGCCCGACCCGGGCGGCAGCGCCTTGGCCGCGGGAGACAGCGAGTCGACGAAGGACGTGAACTCCATTACCGATCCGCCCTCTTCGAAGACCCCGTCGAAACCTGCCGTCAGCAGCTTCCGCTGCCGTTCCGAGACACCGGAGCCGGAGCCGGAGCCCGCGATTCCGAGCTTCCCGCCGATCACGGTCGGGGTGCGGATCAGCTCAGGGCAGGCACGCAGCGCGGCGACCACGCGCAGACCGTCGTGGAATCCGTGCCCGTTGACACTGCTCAGCACGATCAGGTCCGGTTCGATCCGGCGGCACTCGGCGACCAGCAGTTCGTCCGGTACACACGCGCCCAGGTTCGTGACCCGGTGTCCGAGCTCTTCCAGCAGCAACTGGAGGAAGACCAGATTCCAGGTGTGCGAGTCCGAGGCCATGGTCGTCACGACGATGTCCAGACCGGCCGGCTCGGCCTTTCCGTACTGCTCCACGGCATGCTGCTCCACGGCGCAAACCCTCTGTGTCGGTAGATGGTGGGGAGTCCCGGGGAGTGGGGGGACTCCGGGTGTCCGGGGCGAAGGGGTGTCCGGTTCGCCCGGCCGTGGACAGAACGCTAGGGAGCATCCGGGCGCCGGACCGGCAGCTCACCCGGCAGGATTCGGGCAGTATCGGCAGCCCGGGACCGAGCCTCCGGCAGGGGCTCAGCTCGCCGCCGCGAGTTCCGGGTACGCACCCCCGCACAGGCGCCGGCAGAGGTTCAGCACGGTGAAACGGACACCGTCGCGGGCAGGGACGCTGCGGATCAGCCCGCTCGCCAGCAGCTCGTGCACCGCCGCGAGACCCTCCTGCGGCGGTCGTCCACTCAGCTCGACGGCATCCTCCCCCGACCAGTCCCCCGGCCTGGCCGCGAGCCTCTCCAGCAGATCCCGCTGATCGAGCGTCAGCCGGTCCAGCGCGGCCCCCAGGGCCGCACCCACGTCCGCCCCGCCGCCGTATCCGGCAGGCGGCGGTGCCAGCTGGAACGGACCGTCCGCCAGCTGCGCCACCAACTGGCGCGGGGACAGCACCGTCGACCAGCCCGCCGCGAATTCCAGTGCCCCTGGCAGACCGTCGAGCTGGCGGCAGAGCGCGGCGATGGCGGGCGCCTCGTCGGGCTCCATCCGGTAGCCGGGGCGAAGCCGTCTCAGGTGCGAGAGCAGCAATCGCACGGCCCCCACCTCGGCCAGTGCCACCGGGTCGTGGTCGAGTTCAGGACCAGGCGTCGGTAGCGGAGCGAGCGGGATCACCTGGCCGCCGGGCAGCGGCTGCGGGAGTCTGGCCGTGATCACCACCCGCAAGCCGGGACAACGGTGGAACAGATCGTCCAGCAGGACCGTGTCCACTCCGGCGTCGGCGCCGTCCAGCACCAGCAGGGTGGGCCGCTCCCCGATCGCACGGGCGAACTCCGCGCGGCGTTCGAGTCCGGCGGCCGGCTGCCGGACGCAGTCGATCCAACGTACCGACCACCGGGACGCGTGATGCAGCCGTCGTGCGACCTCCAGCACCAGTCGGGTCTTGCCGGCCCCGCCCAGTCCGGCCACCGTGACCAGCCGGTCGCCGTGCACGGCGAGTGCGTCGGTCAGGACCTCGGCCTCCAGCTCCCGGCCGACGATCGCACCCCGGGCGGCAGGCGGTGCGGTCGGTTCGTCGGGCGACTCCTCGACGAACGTCTGCCGGCGTGCGGCCGCCTCGAAGTTCGACCGGATGCCGCCCTCGAGCCGCAGCGCGTCGGCCAGCAGCCGGACCGTCTCCTGCCGGGGGCGCTGCACCCGCCCGCTCTCCATGTCCCGGATCGCGCGGACGCTGAGGGTCGCGTGATCGGCGAGCACCTGCTGGGTCAGACCGACCCGTTCACGCCGGATCCTGAGCAGCTCTCCGAAGCCCGCCGTCGACCGCAGCGGCTGAAAACCGTCCATGCCTCGTCCACCTTCCATGCGTTGGCCAATGCACTGGGGACCCGGGGCCCGGGCGGCGTACGGCACGCCGAGGGCGGCGGCGACCGGCGATGACCGTCGAGCCGTGTTCCCCTTGGCTGCGATGGTCCACGGCACGGCTCTACGGCCGATCAACGGCCGATCACCGCACGTTCACGCACCCACGCCGCACGCCGGCTGCCCGAGGGGGCGGTGAGCGCACGGGCAGGGCGGGGACACGGAAACGTGCCAGGCCGGAGACCGAGCGCACTGTGTCTCCGCGGTGCTCGCGGCCCTGGCCCTCCCTCCTGTCCCTCCTGCCTCTCTGCCCCTCTGGGCCCGCGCCCCACCGGCCTGGGCCGATCAGGGGCGGCGAACCGTTCGGAGCGGGCTGAGCAGCGTGCCGAAGCAGGGCGCGGGCGACTTCACCGCCATGGCCAGGCCGACGAAGCGGACCGTGCCGACGAGCCGTTCAAGACCGTGGAGGGCGACTGAGCGGTCCGGGCCGCCAGGCGCGCCGGCCCAGGTCGCGGACGAGCGCGGGCACCAGGAGGGACCGTACGACCAGGGTGTCGAGGAGGACGCCGAACGCGACGATGAACGCGATCTGGACCATGAAGGCCAGGGGGATCACTCCGAGCGCCGCGAAGGTCGCGGCGACGCGTGTACGGACGACGGATCCAGCGGCGGATCCCGAGAGGTGGCCCGGTCCATCGCAGGGCCGACGGCGAGCCCTGCCGCCCGGCTGAAGACACATGCCACGGGTGCGTCCCGCCCGGCAGGTTCGCTCTCGGCCCGTGGGCGCGGGAGCGCTCGGGAACGCGGCTGTACGCGCTGGGAGCACCGGTGTCCGTCCGGTTGCGGGTGTGTGCGCCGGGTGGGCCGGCGTGCTGCCGTATCCGCCGGTGGGGGGCTTCGTTGGTGAGGTGTTCACATCGACCAGTCCGAGTCGGAGAAGCCGTGTCCGCCCCTACTTCCGCAGATCAGCCGGCCGCATTGTCGGCGGCCCGGTGGTGTGATCCCTACCCGTACTTCGCCTGGCTGAGGCGGCACGCACCAGCCCACGTCGTGCGGCGCCCCGGCCAGCCCGCCGTCTGGCAGGTCTCCCGTTACGAGGACGTACGGGCGCTGCTGACCGATACGCGGTTGAGCAAGGACCCGGCTCGGGTTCCCGGGTACGTCCCTGGGCCGGCCGGCCTCAACCGTCACCTGGTCCATGCCGACCCGCCTGATCACACGCGACTGCGGACACTGGTGAACTCCGCGTTCGTGCCGCGCCGGATCGCGCTGCTCGAACCCCTGATCGCCGAGGTGGCACACCGTCTGCTGGACCGTGTCGAGCACAGCCTGCACATCGATCTGATCGCGGAGTTCGCAGCCCCGCTGACATTCCGGATGATCTGCGCGATCCTCGGTGTCCCCGAGCACCTCGACACGGTGGCCACCCGGGAGACGCTGATGGCGACCATCAGCCCCGGCGTGCCCGTGGACCCGGCTGGTGCCGAGACGGACCTGCACCGTCTGCTCGACGACCTCGTCGCCGCGAAACGGGCCGGAAGCGAAGTGGCCGGGGTCGACCTGCTGGGCGCTCTGGTGCGCGCGGGTGACGCGAGCGGAGTGATGAGCGAAGAGGAACTGCGCTCGACGGCCTATCTGCTCCTGCTGGTCGGGCACGACACCACCATGAACCTGATCGGGAACGGGATGCTCGCCCTCCTCGGCCACCCCGACGAAGCCCAGCGCCTGGCCTCAGACGATCAGGGCCCGCGCCTGGTCACCACCGCGGTCGAGGAACTGCTGCGCTATGACTCGCCCGTGCGCGACGCGACATTCCGTTGCGCGGCGGCACCCATCGAGCTGCACGGGCACACGATCAGTGCCGGCGACATCGTGAGCCTGCTCATCGGGTCGGCCAACCGGGACGAGGAGCGGTTCAAGGATCCCGACCGCCTCGACCTGGGGCGAACACCGAACGAGCACCTCGCGTTCGGGTACGGGCCGCACTTCTGCATCGGTGCTGCCCTCGCCCGACTCGAAGGGGCGATCGCCTTCCCTCTGCTGCTGCAACGCCTCGGTCCGGTAAGGCCGGCCAAGCCCGCCGCCGAACTGCCCTGGAGACCGGCCCGCGTCATGCGCGGCCTGGCCGCCCTGCCCCTGATCCGCCGATAGCCCGCCGCCGGCCGGCACACCGCACCGGAAGGACACCATGAGCAACCCCTCCGCTGATCCGATGGTGATGACTTCGCGACGCGACGGCGTCCTCGTCATCACCCTCAACCGGCCCCATGTCCGCAACGCCATCGACCAGGGCCTCGCCGACGCCGTCGACACCGCGCTGACGACACTGGACAACGACCCGGGACTCGAAGTCGGCATCCTGACCGGAACGGGCGGCCACTTCTGCTCCGGTATGGACCTCAAAGCATTTCCCACCGAAGGAGTTCCCCGTGTCGCCGACAGGGGCCTGGCCGGGCTGACCCGCGCCCACCGGGCCAAACCCCTGATCGCCGCTGTCGAAGGCGCCGCGGTCGCCGGCGGCTTCGAACTCGCCCTCGCCTGCGACCTCATCACCGCCGCCGACACCGCCTTCTTCGCCCTGCCCGAAGTCACCCGCGGGCTCGTCGCCTCCGAGGGAGGCGCCATCCGCCTGCCCCGCCGCCTCCCGCACCATCTGGCCATGGAAATGCTCCTGACAGCCTCGCCGCTCCCGGCCTCCGACGCCGCCTGCCACGGACTGGTCAACCAGCTCACCGGCGAAGGCAAAGCCCTCGACGCCGCATTCGCCCTCGCCGCCCGGGTCCAAGCCAACTCCCCGCACGCGATCCGGGCCACCCGGCAGGTCGTCAACGCCACCCGCGGCCTCGACGACGACGCTGCCTTCACCGTCCAGGACCCGATCACCGCTCCCGTCTTCGGCACCGCCATCGCCACCGAAGGTGTCCGGGCATTCTGCGAGAAGCGCACCCCCGACTGGACGGCATGACCTGGTCTGGTCTGTCGGCGATCTTCGGTACCGAACTGCCGGATTGCCCCACCCGGGGCGGGCGTCGGCGCACGGTGCCGTTGCAACGGCACCGCATCGCAGGCCCCGGGCGAGCCGAAGGATCCAAGGGCCTACGAGCAGGCCGTCGCCGTCCTGCCCGGGCGAGGTCCGATGGGGCCCGGGTCGCGGACGGAACGACCGCGGCCCGGCCCCCGGAAAGGGGCCGGGCCGTCTTGGCTGGGGAATGTCAGGCGAGGGCGAGGAAGAGCTTTTCGAGTTCTTCCTCGGTCATGGGGGCCTGGTTCTCGTCGGCGTTGGCCATGCACTGGCGCATGCCGCTGGCCACGATCTTGAAGCCGGCACGGTCCAGGGCCCTGGAGACGGCGGCGAGCTGGGTGACGACGTCCTTGCAGTCGCGTCCGGCTTCGATCATGGCGATGACGCCCGCGAGCTGCCCCTGGGCGCGACGTAGGCGGTTGAGGACTGCGCTGACTGCGTCGTCGTCGACCTTCACCGGTGCCTCCTGAATGTGTGCGCTGCCTTCCAATGGTACCCCAGGGGGTATCTGACCGACAGGGGGCGCCCGCGACGCGGAAACGAGCGTGCCGCAGGTCACACTGGCGCCGCACTCAGGTGAAGGAAATACCCATGGGGGCATTTGACAGGACACGAAGGCACCCTGCCGTCAAGAGATATAATACCCCTGGGGGTATCTGGATTCGATGATGTCGGATGCCCTTCGGGATCGGCTCGCCCGTGCAGCCCCGCGCCCTCCGGGGAGTTCCGGCTTCTCTCCTCGCCAGACGCCGGCCCGGTCCGCCATGCGCCGTCCTGCATACCCGGCTGAAGGTCTCTCGTGTTCTTCGCCCAGTACTACCTCGAATGCCTCTCCCAGGCGTCCTACATGATCGCGGACGAGTCGTCGGGCCACGCCGTGGTCGTGGACCCGCGCCGGGACGTATCGGAGTACCTCGCCGACGCCGAGGCCCGCGGGTTCCGCGTTGTCAGCGTCATCAACACCCACTTCCGCGCCGACTTCGTCGCGGGCCACCTGGAGATGGCGGCGCGTACCGGGGCATGGATCGGTTACGGCCGACGGGCCGAGACCGACTACGAGATCCGCAAGTTCACCGATGGCGAGACGATCAGCCTGCGCGGTACGAGCCTGGAGATCATGGAGACGCCGGGGCGCACTCCGGAGTCGATCAGCGTGCTGGTGTACGAGATGGACGGGGACCGCGTTCCGTACGGGGTACTGACCGGGGACGCGCTGTTCATCGGAGACGCGGGTCGGCCCGACCTGCTCGCCTCGGTCGGTGTGGCGGCCGACGAGCTCGGCGCGATGCTGCACGACAGCGTGCAGCACAAGCTGATGAGCCTGCCTGATGAGGTGAGGGTCTTTCCCGCGCACGGCGCGGGTTCTGCCTGCGGCAAGAACCTCTCCGCGGAGAGGCGGTCCACGATCGGCGAACAGCGGGCCACGAACTACGTCTGTGCGCCGATGAGCGAGGCCGAGTTCGTCGCCCTGGTCACCGCCGGACAGTCCACAGCCCCCGGCTGCTTCGCCTAAGATGCCGACCTCAACCGGCGTGAGCACGGCCTGTACGACCCGGCGGCGGCGCCCCGCCCGCTGACCGCGGCTGAGTTCGCCGAGCGCCGTGAGGCCGGCGCGGTCGTCGTCGACGCCCGCGACCCGCAGGAGTTCGCGGCCGGGCATCTGCGCGGCTCGGTGAACGTGCCCGCCGACGGCCGGTTCGCCGAGCAGGCCGGCACCGTGCTGGACCCCGCAACGGAGCTGCTGGCCCTCGCCCCGCAGAACCGTGAGGAGGAGGCCGTCACCCGTCTGGCACGCATCGATTGCCGACCGGCGGGGGCCCTGCCCCAGAGCGCAGGAAGCCGCCAGGCGGGGATGGTGAGGACCGCGTTCGCCGCGGATCCGGCGTGCGCCGAGGTCCGCCCCGGTGGGGCTGTGAGGGCCGGCCAGAGCGCGCGGTGGTGCTCCGGCCGGCCACTGCGGGTGGCGCTTCAGACCGTCAGGCGCTTGGCGCGGGCGGTGAGGCGTTCCCAGTTGCGGTGGCCGATGTCGGCCTTCTGCTCGTCGGTGAAGGGCGAGTTCTCCAGGAAGGAGCGGGCTTCACCGTTGCTGGTGTCGACGTAGGGGAAACCGCCGGGGCGGAAGCCGTAGGTGAAGGGGTAGTCGGTGGAGTACAGCATCCGGTCGGTTCCCATCACTTCGGCGGTCCAGCGCAAGTAACGGGGGCTGTTGGTGCCACTGCCGGCAACCCAGAAGTTCTGCTTGAAGTAGTCCGCCAGGGGCTGCCGCAGACCGCCTGCCTCAGCGAAGAAGCCGGTGTGGTCGAGGTAGAACAGCGCGACCTCGCCCCAGTGCCCGGCGATCACCTGCAGGTCGGGGAACCGGTCGAAGACCCCCGAGAAGATCATGCGCAGGTACTGGACACCGAGGTCGTAGTACCAGCCGAGCCCGGCGCCGGCCAGAACGGGGCCCATGGGCTCGGGGAGGTCGGAGTAGTAGGCGTCGATGACTGGCTGGACCGGTGTCTGCGGGTGGAAGTGCAGCGGCACGGACAGACGCTCGGCCATCGCGTACAGCTCATCGTTGTCCGGGTGGTCGGCCAACTTGTCCCCGGTACGCCCGTACAGCATGGCGCCGGGAAAGCCCAGCTCGACCACCGCGCGCTCCAGCTCGGCCGCGGCCGCGGCCGGCGACTGGGTGGGAATCGCAGCGAACGCCTGGAAACGAGCGGGCTGGGAAGCAACGACGTCGGCCAGCTGGTCATTGGCCTCGCGCGCCACCGTCACGGCGTCGGCCTCGGGCAGGTCCTGCACGCCCGGAGACGACAGGGACAGCACGGCGACGTCGATGCCCTGGTCGTCCATGTGGGCCAGCCGCTGCTCGCTGACCTCGTGCAAGTTCTTCGCGATCGGGCTGCCCCCGAAGCCACGCGAGAAGATCTGCGGCGATCCGGCCCTCTGGTACGCCTCGTAGACGGCCGGTACGACGACGGTCTCTTCCACCCCGATGATCCGCAAACGGTCAGACATGGCGGTTCTCCTCGTACTGATGTTTCCAATGAAACCCACAAACGGCACCAGCGATACTATCGATGTAAACGTGAAACGGATAACGGCGATACCAGTGCTGTCCCGATGGCGCTATCGTTGATCCATGCCTGTTGAACCGACCCTCACTCGGCGCGCCGCGGAACCCGGCACCGCCGCGCGGGAGCAGACGCGCCGCCGGATCATCGGGGCCGCGATCGGCCTGCTGGAGAGCGGGGGTCGCGACGCGGTCACCACCCGGGCGGTCGCCGACGCCGCCGGACTGCAGCCGCCGGCTCTCTACCGGCTGTTCGGTGACAAGAAGGGGCTGCTGGACGCGGTGGCCGAACACGGCTTCACCCGGTTCCTGGCAGCCAAGCAGCAGATCGAACCCACACCGCAGGACCCGGTCAAAGAACTGCGCGACGGCTGGGACACCGTGGTCGAGTTCGGACTGACCAACCCCGCGCTGTACGCACTGATGTACGGCGAACCCGCCCGGTCCACGACCGTGTTCCGGATCGGCCTCGAACACCTCATGGGCCGCATTCGCCGCATCGCCGGCGCGGGGCTCCTGCGCGTGGAAGAGGGACTCGCGGCCCAGATCGTCCACGCCACCGCCAGCGGCGCCGTCCTGACCTGGCAGTCCATCCCCGAGCCTGAGCGAGACCCCGCGCTCCTTGTCGCCCTACGCGAATCGATGATCACCACCATCACCACCCAGGAACCGGCTGTTGAGGAACCAGGACCGAGCGGTGCTGCCCGTGCCCTGCACGCAGCACTGCCCGGCCAGAAGGCCCTCAGCCAGGCCGAACAGCAACTTCTGACGGAATGGCTCCAGCGACTGTCCGCGTAACCAGCCCCATGCCCGGCGTCAAGTCCATTTCTCCTGCTCGATGGGGTCGTTGTCGGCGAGGACGCCCTGGTTGCCGAAGCCGACCCACTGGGAGAACCGGTTGAACGACTCGACCTTGTTCGTCGCCGCGGTCACCCGCCGGCGCAGCGGTGCGTCCGAGAGGTAGCGCAGCAGCTGCACCGTGCGGATCACCCGGCCGACCTCGCGGAACGCGGTGTAGGTGGCGTTCTTGTGCGAGCCCTCTCGTACGGAGACCTCGCGATGTAGGTGTCGGAGATATGGTGGTAGGCGATCCCGCCCGCCTTGCCGTAGCGCACGCTCGTCTCGGCGAGCAGGTTGTTGAGGTAGGTGTCCATGGGGGTGCCGTCGGCTGCCACGGCGGCGCCGTCGCCCCACGCCTGCGAGATGTCGAGCCGGGCGTGCGCGTTGACCAGGTCGGCGACGGCCTCGTTCAGCAGCGTGATGGAGAAGTGCCGGTTGGCCACGTACGACAGCTCATGCCCGGACACTCCGGGGATGTGTTTCGCGGCCTCGTACGGGCCCATGTTGGTGCCCTTGACGAACGTGGTCAGCACGTACCGGCCGAACGGGTCCTTCAGCTTCGGGTCGTTGCCCGAGGGCGGCCCGAAGCGGCGCCACCACTCCACCCAGTACGCGGTCCGGGCCACGATCCCCATCAGCGTGCGCTCCGGCATCCGCGCCTTGACCTCCTGCTCCAGCCGCTTCGCCGAGGGCCGCTGCCCCTCGGGCCGATGCGCTACCCCTGTGCGCACCCCGCTCACTTTCCGGGTGGGTGACGGGGCCACCCATTCGGCCATGCCCAGCAGGAAGAACGGCCCGTTCCCGCGTTGGATCACCTACGGAAGGACTTCCTCCCACAGAACGGACACACTCATGAAGACCTCACTCGCGCTGCCGCTGTGCGCACTGGCCCTCATCCCCGCGGCGCTCATCGCGCCCCTGGCCCATGCAGACACCGGCCACGACAAGAGCACCAGCTACGACAAGAGCACCAGCTACGACAAGAACAACGGCCGCGACAAGAACAACGGCTACGACAAGAACACCGACTATGACAAGAACAACGGCTACGACAGGAACCGGGTGAAGAAGTTCACCCTCACCACCACCGACTCACAGGGGGAGTTCCCCAACGTCACCGCCGACCTGCTGAACCAGCAGGACAGGAAAGTCGGCTTCGTCACGACCAACTGTGTCACGGTCGACTCCACCCCGGACGAGACCACCACCTGCTGGGGGTCCTACGTCCTCGAGGACGGCGAGATCACCTGGCAGAACGCCACACGCGATCCGAGCACCCCCTACCTCATCGCCATCACCGGAGGCACCGGCAAGTACTGCGAGGCCAGTGGTCAGATTCGCGTGGTCAGAACC
The DNA here is from genome assembly GCF_037023745.1 of Streptomyces sp. SCSIO 30461. Lineage (NCBI taxonomy): Bacteria > Bacillati > Actinomycetota > Actinomycetes > Kitasatosporales > Streptomycetaceae > Streptomyces > Streptomyces sp. SCSIO 30461. The sequence continues at coordinate 3,288,331 of NZ_CP146101.1, read as the reverse complement.
GAGAATGACCCGGATGGCGGCCTCTACGAGCTGGAAGTGATCACCGGCCGCAAGTGCTCCACCTCCTGACCCGGCCCGTCTTCCCACCAGACACCCCACCTCTTCGTACGGCTATCGCGTACAAAGCGGTGTCGGCTCCGGGAAATGGCTTGCCCACAGGGTGTGACCTGCATAAACGCTCATGATCGCGGGCAGGGGGTTCGCGCCTCCGTTAGTACCTCCGGGGCAACTCCGGGTCCGCCCATGCAGACAACTGTGCAGACAACCGTCGGCGCAACCGTTACCCGGTGCCGGCGGGGCGGTCCGCCATGGAGGCTTGCCCGGGGCAGAGGCCACTACGGACACCGGCCAACGGGTCCGGCTTCGCTCAAGACGCCCTCCGACGGGGAGTGGTCGGCGGGACCGGACCCCTTGACCCAGCCTGTGACGTGCAGTGACGTGCAGGATTCCGCGTGAGGCCGCAGCATGGGGGCACGTCGCAGGGCAACGTGTGCGGCAGGTTGCCGGGCAAGCCTCGTCGCGGCAGGCTTACCCAGCCCCTGGGGGCTTGCCCGCCTTGACCGGCACCTCAAGGTCCAAATGCAGCGGCGTTGGTGATTGTCTGTCACGGGGGGACTTCGGCGCGGGTGAGGACGTTGACCTCCCCCGTCGCCATCCAGTCCAACTGGACCCCAGAAGTCGCCGGTCGACGGACGCACAGACGAAGCGCGGGGCGTGACCGGACCCCGGACCCGATCACGCCCGCGCACCTTGTCGACCGTACCGTCCGGTCAGCAGCCAGCCGAGGAGGCCGCCGGACCGCCGATGGCCAGCGTGGCGGGGGCCGCGCAGCAGGCTCCGCCGGTCTCCTCCGCGGCGGTGGGCTCGTCGAAGAGGCCGGCGCCACCGCAGACTCCGGTCTCCGGCAGGGTCAGCTCGACGCGCTCGGCGGCTTCCCGGTCGCCAGCGAGGGCTGCGGCGATGGAGCGGACCTGCTCGTAGCCGGTCATGGCAAGGAAGGTCGGGGCGCGGCCGTAGGACTTCATACCGACCAGGTAGAGGTCCTTCTCCGGGTGGGACAGTTCGCCCGCGCCGTGCGGGTAGACCGTGCCGCAGGAGTGCTGGTTGGGGTCGATCAGCGGCGCGAGGGCGGTCGGGGCCTGGAGGCGTTCGTCGAGGCCGAGGCGGAGCTCGTCGAGGAAGGCGAGGTCGGGGCGCAGGCCGGTGAGCGCGACGACCTCGTCGACCGGGTCGAGGCGGCGGCCGTCGTCACCGACGAGGACCAGGCGGCCGTCGGTGTCGCGTTCGGCGGTGTCGATGCGGAAGCCGGTGACGGCGTCGGCGTAGCCGTCGTCGACGGCCGCCTTCGCGGCGAGGCCGAGGGCGCCGCGGGCGGGGAGCTGGTCGGCTTCGCCGCCGCCGAAGGTGGAGCCGGAGATCCCGCGGCGCAGGATCCACGTGGTGTGGGTGCCAGCTCCGTCGTCGGACTTGGCCAGGTCGGCGAGGTAGGCGAGCGCGGTGAAGGCGGAGGCGCCCGAGCCGACGACTGCGATGCGCTTGCCCGCGTACCGGGCGCGGACGGTCGGCTCTTTCAGGTCCGGGATCCGGTAGGAGATCCGGTCGGCCGCCGACTTCTCGCCGAGGGCGGGCAGACCGCTGCCCCCGGCCGGGCTGGGAGCGGACCAAGTGCCCGAGGCGTCGATGACCGCGCGGGCGTGGATCCGCTCCTCGGTGCCGTCGGGGCCGGTGTAGTGGATGACGAAGGGCTGGGCCTCCCGGTCGGCGTCGACGATGCGGTCGCGGCCGCTGCGGGAGACCCCGGTGACGCGGGCTCCGTACCGGACCCGGGCGCCCAGGAGGTCTGCCAGCGGCTGGAGGTAGAGGGTGGCCCAGTCTCCGCCGGACGGGTAGGCGGCGCCGTCGGGGCGGACCCAGCCGGTGGGGGCCAGGAGCTTCTCGGCGGCCGGGTCGACGACCTCGGACCAGGGAGAGAACAGCCGCACGTGCGACCACTCCCGTACCGCCGTCGCCGCGGCGGGCCCGGCCTCCAGCACCAGGGGCTCGATGTTCCGCTCGATGAGGCGGGCGGCGGCTGCCAGGCCGATGGGACCGGCGCCGATCACGACAACGGGCAGGTCTGCGGCGGTGGATGCGTTCACGACGAGGCTCCCCAGTTGATTCGACAGTTGTCGATGTCCTGGGTTCCAGCGTGCACCGCATATCGATATTCGTCAACATAGACATTCATCGAAGTTACAGGGATGATGGGGTCATGACGATGAAGGTGTTGCCGTCGCCGGAGCCGGAAACCGTGGCACCGTGCTGCCCGCCGCTGTCAGAACGACCGCTGACGGTCGAGGAGGCGGAGCGGACCGCGGTCATGTTCAAGGCCCTCGGCGACCCGGTACGGCTGCGCCTGTTCTCCCTGGTCGCCTCCCACGAGGGCGGGGAGGCGTGCGTATGCGACATCTCCGACGTCGGCGTCTCCCAGCCCACCGTCTCCCACCACCTGAAAAAGCTCCGCGAAGCCGGACTGCTGTCCTCCGAACGGCGCGGCACCTGGGTGTATTACCGCGTCGAGCCGTCCGTGCTCGCCGCCATGGGCCGGCTCCTGACCCGCGCGGCCGGCGCATGACCATCCGCATCACTGGTCTGACCGGGGCGTACGCGGACGAGGTCCTGGCGATCTACCAGGCCGGGATCGACGAAGGCAACGCCACCTTCGAGACCGCCGCCCCGACCTGGGCCGAGTTCGACGCGGCGAAGTTGCCCGAGCACCGGTTCGCTGCCGTCGACGCCGACGGGAAGTTGCTGGGCTGGATCGCGGCCACTCGCGTTTCCGACCGGTGCGCGTACGCAGGGGTCGTGGAGCACTCCGTGTATGTCCACCCCGCCGCCCGCGGTCGCGGTGTCGCCGGGCGGCTCCTGGCAGCCTTGACGGAGTCGACCGAGGCGGCGGGGATCTGGACGATCCAGTCCGGGGTCTTCCCCGAGAACGCCGCCAGCCTGGCCGTCCACGCGCGGGCCGGGTTCCGGGTGATCGGCACCCGCGAGCGCATCGGCCGACACCACGGCGTGTGGCGCGATGTCGTGCTGCTGGAGCGCCGCAGCCCACCCTGAACATCGGGCAGGGTCCGGCTTGCCGAAAGGGGGTCAGGTGAGCAGGTCGCGGATTTGCCGGGCGGCGTCGCGGGCGAGTCGGCCGACACCGATCACCACCACGTCCGCGCTCCGGCTCATGCCGAGGTCGTTCCGGCATCGGTCTTGCCGCGCATGAAGATCACGGCGACCAGGGCCAGGCCCATCACGGCGCCGATCAACTGCATGGCGATGAAGCCGGGCACCGAGGCCGGGGCGATTCCCGCGAACGTGTCGGTGAACGCGCGGCCGATGGTGACCGCAGGGTTGGCGAAGCTGGTGGAGGAGGTGAACCAGTAGGCGGCGCCGATGTAGGAGGCGACCGCGACGGGGGCGAAGCGAAGGCGGTCGGTGCGCGCGAGGCCGAAGATCATCAGGATCAGGCCCGCGGTCGCCACGACCTCGCCGAGCAGGAGGTTGCCGGTGGAGCGGTCGTGGGTGGACCACTTCACCAGCGGCTCGCCGAACATCGCGTCGGCCAGGATCGCGCCGCCGATGGCACCGACGATCTGCGAGGGCACATAGACGGCTAGCTCACGGACGGTCACCCCGGCGCCGCCGCGGCGGGCGGACCACCACTCGGCGAGGGTGACGGCGGGGTTGAAATGGGCGCCGGAGACCGGGCCGAATAGGGCGATCAGGACGCCGAGGCCGAAGACGGTGGCGGTGGAGTTCGCCAGCAGCTGCAGGGCGACGTCGTCGGTGAGCTTGGTGGCCTGGATGCCCGAACCGACCACGATCGCGACCAGGGCAGCGGTGCCGACCAGTTCGGCGGCCGCGCGGGCGATGAGCGGGGTGCGAGGCGGCGTCGCGCCGGGAGCGGGCTGCGGCACCGTGTCCGCGGGGGCCATGGCGTCGCTCGCGGCGGGCTCGGTGGCGGTCAAGGCAGGTTCTCCTCGGACGGGTGAGGCAGGCGGACAAGACCGCGAGGGCCTACGGGCACGACCGCTTGAGGTTCGCTTCGGCCGTGGCTCGCGCGGTCCGGGCGAGGTCGGCGAACTGCCCGGCGAGGGCTTCGATGACTTCCGGACGCAGGCGGTAGTAGATGAACCGTCCACAGGGCTCCGTCTCCACGACCCCGGCCTCGCGCAGCACCTTCATGTGGTTGGAGAGGTTCGTCTGCTTCGCTCCGGTCTCCTCGACCAGATGCGTGGTGCAGAGCGTTTCCTCGGCGAGGAGGGTCACGATCTTGAGCCTGAGCGGGTCGGCCAGAACCCGGATCAGATCAGTGTCGACTGACGTCATCATGGACTGATACTGTCACATCAGCTGGGGCTGACACCAGGTCGAGCCGTTCTTCGCGCAGGCCCTGACCGAGGCCGGGGTGGACCCGGGCGGCGCCCACCCCAAGCCGCCGACCGCCGAGGCCGCCGACGTCGTCATCACGATGGGCTGCGGCGGCGCCTGCCCGGTCGTTCCGGGCCGCCGCTACCTCGACTGGCCCGCGCCCGACCCCGACGGCGTCCCGATCGCACCGGTACGCGACACCCGCATCACCGAACTCCTCACCGAACTCGGCACCTGACCCTACCGCCCGACCCGCAGCGCCCTGACCCTCAAGGAAGAACGATGCCCTCCACGCCCGCCGCGTCCGTCTTGTTCGTCTGCATCCACAACGCCGGCCGCTCCCAGATGGCCGCAGGGTTCCTGCGCCATCTCGCCGGGGACCGCGTCGAGGTCCGCTCCGCCGGCTCCATGCCCGGCGACCAGATCAACCCCTCCGCGGTGGCCGCCATGGCCGAGCTGGGCATCGACATCTCCGACCAGACCCCGAAGGTGCTGACGCCCGAGGCCGCCCGGGCATCGGACTACATCATCACCATGGGCTGCGGCGACGCCTGCCCGTACTTCCCCGGCAAGACCTACCTCGACTGGCAGCTCGAGGACCCGGCCGGCCAGGGCGTCGAAGCCGTCCGCCCCATCCGCGACGAGATCAAGGCCCTCATCGAGGGCCTGATCGCCGAGATCGACGCCAAGAAGCAGGGCTGACACCGCGACCGACACGACCACCAACGACGGCATACGCGACGTCATCATCATCGGCTCCGAAGACCGTCGCCGCGGTGTGGAGCGCGGTCAGCGTCGCCCAAGGGCTGCTGTCCCCCACCGCCACGGCTTCGACAGCCGACGTGCGCGTGCCCCGTACGAGCTCAGGACTCTTACGGGGCACGCGCGTACGAAATGGCGGGACCCGTGCAGTCAACCCGGTCCGACTTCCCCGTCACAGCACCTGCCCGATGTCAAGTCCCGAATCCCTGTGACATGACGGCGGCACCCCCGAGCGGGCCTGCTGGACATGCCACTCAGGAGGAGGCGACCATGCCCGTCATATCCGTTCCGCAGGAGTTCAACGAGGAAGAGCTCTACGTCGGCCTCGAAGGGATCTTCGGCCACCCTCTGTTTCTCAAGTGCGAGGGATTCAATTTCGCCGGCTCGATCAAACTCAAAGCCGCCACCGAAATGGTCGAAGCTGCCGAGCGTGACGGTCTGCTCACGGCGGATTCGGTCATCGTCGAGTCCTCGTCCGGGAATCTCGGCGTGGCGCTGAGCATGATCGCGGCCGGCAAGGGATACCGGTTCGTCTGCGTGACGGACTCCCGCTGCAATCCGTCCACGCGGCTTCTCATGGAAGCGCTGGGCAGCGAGGTCCATGTGATCTCGAAGCCCGCCGACGTGGGTGGTCTGCTCGGTGCGCGCATCGCCCGTGTACGCGCGCTTTGTGCGTCGGACGACCGCTGCGTGTGGCTCAACCAGTACGCCAATCCCCACAACGGGATCGCGCACTACCGCAGGACCGCACCCGCCATCGCACAGCAGTTCCCGGATCTGGATGTGCTGTTCGTCGGAGCCGGTACCACCGGCACCCTCATGGGCTGCGCCCGCTACTTCCGGCAGTGGCACCGTCCGGTACGCGTGGTGGCGGTCGACACCGCCGGCTCGGTGACCTTCGGTGGCCGCCCGGGCCGGCGGATGATCCCCGGTCTCGGCACCAGCATGCGGCCGCCCCTGTTGGACGAATCCCTGGTGGACGACGTGGTGAGCGTCAAAGAAGCCGACACCATTCGCGCCTGCCACCGGCTTGCCCGCCGCGGATTCCTGTTCGGCGGCTCGACCGGCACCGTGGTGAGCGGTGCCGTCAGCTGGCTCGAACGGCACGGCCACCAGGATCTGACAGCGGTGGCCATCGCCCCCGACCTGGGCGAGCGGTATCTGGAGACGATCTACCAGACCAACTGGGTGCACGACCTCTACGGAGACGATGTGCCGGCTTCGGAGCACGCGACCGCCGCACTCCGGGCAGCCTGAGAACGGCGCTCCCTCCTTTCGCGTCCCCTCCGCCGCTGGTGATCCGCACCCCCGAGAAATCACCGATCGGGGCCGCAGCACCGCGGGTGCTGCGGCCCCGATCCTGGCGACTGGATCAGTGCGAATGACACAACAGGTCGACCACCACCACTGACCCGGGCGTCACGGTCGTCGACCGCCTGGGGTGGCGACCGTGACACCACCGGGAGGCGGCGAACGCCGGCTGCCGCGGCACTAGCGCGTCGGTCAAGGTTTGCCCGTCAAGGAACGGCACTCGGTGCGGCGCATCGCAAGGCGCCGGATCGGCCTCGTAGTGGATCTACTCGGTCGATTCGGCAACGCCGCGAGGTGTCGCGCCGGGCGTCGCGACGGGGTAAACGCCGGCTGATGCGGCACTAGCTGCCGGCGGCTTCCCTGAGAGAGCGGGCGATGGCGCGATCATCGTCCAGGGCACTCATCCGAACGGGGCTGCGCTCGTCGTCCAGGACCACGGCGCGGAGCACCGTTCCGACGGCCGCTTCCTGGTCATTGTCCGGCCAGCGGGGGTCCTTCGTGTTGTCGATCAGCCCCGCGGTGCCGTCAGGGAGCACCACATCCAGTCCCCAGGGGCGTACCGCGACGACCCGGACGTCGTATTCGCGATGGAGTGTCGAAGGCATGTCGTTCGGCCTCCTCACGGCTTGAGTATCCAGGTTCGGTCAACTGTCAGGGAGTTGAACTCGGCCAGCCTGCTGTAGTCGATCTCCCACTCGATTCTGGGGGTTCCATTCGGCCCCTTCCAGTCGTAGCGCTTGGCAGCCTTGGCGAACTGCACCAGGAACTTCATGTCCATGTCGTACCTCAGCATGCCGTTGGCGTACGTGCCACGTCCCCAGTACTCGGCGGCGACGCTCTGTTCGCCGAAGTACACCTTGCCGTTGCTGCCGTCCTCCGCCGCCCGGGCCGGGTTCGGGCCGTGGGCCTTCTCGTAGGCCACGTCCACGGTCTTCGGGGTCCGGTAGATGGGGAACGTGCAGTCCGTGTCCGGCTTCGGCTTGTCGCCGGAGGCCGCGGCTGACCGCTGGACTGCCGACGCCTTCGACTGCCGGCCAGGCTTGGTGCCGCCGGAGTCCCGGTCACAGCTGAGGCCGAGTCGGTCCAGTTGCTTCTTGGCGTCCTCAGCCTTCTCGGTGACGGCGTCGACGTTCTTGCGGGCCTTGTCGACCTTCTCCAGGAACCCCTTGATGCCCCAGATGGCCTTGCCGATTCTCGGCAGCTTGCTCCCGATCTTCGCCAGCTTGACCGGGCCCGCGTTCTGGACGATGGCCCAGATGCAGATCCCGATGTCGGGGTCGTCGATGCACTCCTTGATGTCCTCTGCGAACAACTCCACCAGGATCTCGGCGCCGTTGTCCTTCAGGTAGTCCAGGAGATCCTGGCCGGAGAGCTCCCGGGCCAGCGCCAGTTCCTCCTGGCTCAGCCCGGCCTGCTCCAGGGCGTACTCGGTGGCCATCCGCAGGACCAGTGCGTCCAGGGCCTCCGCGCCGCTGCCGGGTTCTCCGCCGCCGGGTTGCGGATCGGTGTACTTCGAGTTCTTCTTGGCGGCCTCGGCCAGTTCCTTGCGCTGCCTCTCGCGCTCGGCCTCCTCGGCGCGTTCGGCGGCCTGGTCGGCCTCCTTCGCTGAGGCATCGGCGTTCCGTGCCGCGTCCTCGGCCGCGATCGCGTACCCTTCCGAGCGGTCGGCGCTGTGTCGGGCAGTGGTGGCGTCGCTCTCCGCCGACGCGGCGGCACTGCGTGCACTGCCCGCGTCCCGTTCGGCGTCCGTGGCCTCGCTGTCGGCAGCGGCGGATTCGCTTTCGGCGGCGCTTGCGGCGGAGTCGGCCGCGAAGGCGTCCTCACCTGCCTGCCTGCTCCACTCGGCGGCTCTGGCGTCGGCCTTCTTTGCGGCCTCGGCCGCTTTCGCCGCCTCGGCGGCGGAGGCCTTGGCCCGTTTGACCGCTTCGGCCGCGCGTGCGGCATCCGCGGCTGCCGCGGCTGCGGCCAGAGTGGCCGCCTTCGCACTTGCGGTGGCCTTGTCGGCCAGCGCCTTGGCGTCAGCAGCGGCCTTCGTCGCCTCCTTGGCCTTGGCTTCGGCAGCGGCGGCCTGCTGTTCGGCGAGCGTCTTGGACGCCTGGCCGACGAGTACGGCGAACGCGGCGGAAACATCGCTTTCGCGATAGGGGCTACCGAGGGCGATGGCCTTGTCCGCAGAGATCGTCACCTGCTTTGCCGCATCCCGGGCAGCGACCGCGAACTGGGCGGTGGCCATGGCGTGGCCTGCTGTGACGGCTGCCCACGCGCGAGTCTTACGCGCCTCATCCCTGGCCTCGGCAGCCCGAGTCTGGGCTGTGACGGCGGCCACGGCCGCCTTCTTGGCCTCGGCCTCGGCATTTCTCACGTTCCGCGCGGCGGCGGCAGAGGCATCGATCGCCTCGGCTGCGGCAGCGTGCGCATTGGCCGCGGCGGCACTTGTGGCCAATGCTGCGGACCAGGCTCCGTCTGCGGCGGCACGTGACCTGCTTGCCGCTGCCTTCGCACGCGTCGCCGCTGCACGAGCCGCGACAGCGGCGCTGCCGGCCTCGTTGGCTGCGGTACGTGCAGCCTTTGCCGCGACAGTGGCCTCTCCGGCCGCGGTCCGGGCCTCAGCCGCCGCTTGCCGGGTTTCGGCAGCGGCGTCGGATCCGTCCACGGCGGCAGCAGCGGCCTCGAAGGCCGCAGCACGCGCGGCTGCGGCTCGCTCCTCACGCTCCGCCCGGACCGCCTCATCGCGTGCCTGAGCGGCACGCGCCTCCGCGTCCTTCGCGGCCGCGTGCTTCGTCGCGGCCGTGGATTCGGCGGATGTGGCAGTCAACATCGCTGTCGAGGCATTCACCCGCTCCGCCTGGGCGCGCGCCTCCGCGGCCTGCGCCTTCCCACGCTCCCGCGCAGCGTCCTTGCGCGCCGCCGCGGCCTTGTCCCGCTCGGCCTCGGCGACTCCACGCAACTCCCTGGCCTTGCCGGCCTGGGTGCGGGCGGTGGCTTCCTCCTTCTCCGCGGTCGCCTGCGCGTTCTTCGCCTTGATGGCGTTGTCCGCGGCTTCCTTGGCCTGCATGTCCGCCGCGTCAGCCGCAGCCTTGGCCTGTGCCGCCGCCTCCTGCGCGGCAGCCTTGCGGAACTCGGTCTGCAGTGCGTGCGACTGCGTCTTGGCGAGCGCCAGCAGCGCCTGGCTGTCGCCGGCGGTCGCCTTCGCGGCGTTCGACGCGGTGAGGGCGGTCTTCGACGCTGCCTGGGCGGCCGCATACGAAGCCTTGGCCACCTGCACCGACTGCTGGGCGTACACCAGGCCACGGCCGCGCGGCGTCTTGGCCGCGTCCGCGATGGCCCACGCGGCGTTCCGTGCAGCGACGGCCTTCTCAGATGCCGCCTTGGCAGCCGCGACGGCCTTGTCCGCGATCGGAACCTGAGCCGCCGCTGCCTTGCGCGCCGCGTCGAGGTCCTTCGCGGCCCGGGTGAACACGGCGGGCTTCGGCTTGAGGATGCTGTCCTTCTGGCCCGCCCAATACTTCTGGAAGAACAGGATCTGGTCGGCCTGCCATGCCTGCCGGATCGCCTCCACCATGGCTTCGGTGGCGGTGCGCACCTCCTTGGACGCGGCAGTCTCGGCAGCGACGATGTCCTTGCGCTGCTTGCTCTGCGAGGCGTACTCCGCCTCCCACTCGGTGTGCGCATCGACCACGGCGCCGGTCAGCGCGCGGTAGTGGTCGATCGGGTTGTCGCTGTCGCAGCTCGCCCAGGCCGCCTTCAGCGCCTCGACCTCGGTGCGGTGCTCCATCGAGTCCGGCGCCGGTGCCTTTGTCGCGAAGCCCCCGAAGCGCAGGAAGGTCGCCACGTCATTGGCCGAGCCAGGCGGACTGTTCTGGCCGTTGTTCATGCCGACCAAGGCGTCCGCGGCGAAGGGCTTGTACGCGGTGGCCCACGCGTCGCCGGTCGTGTCGAGAGCGGCGAGGATCTCCTTCGCCTTGTCCAGCGCTGCCTTGCCGGGCTTGGGTGCCGGGTCGCCACTGACCTTGAACGAGAACTCGCGTTCAGCCCGAGCGAAGGCGACGATGTCCGCGCCGAACTCCGGTGCGTGGTAGTCCCGCCCACCGGTGGAATTCGTCGAGGCGTAGGGCTTGTTGGTCGCGTTCAGCTTCTCCTGGCGAGCCTTCCAGGCATCGCTGCGGGCGCTCTGGGCGGCTTCGTCGCGCTTCTGCGCCTCGCCCAGCGGTCCGTAGCCCCAGTACCAGTCCTTCCAGGCTGCCGCTACATCGGTGTCCGCACCGGCCAACGCGGTATTGGCGACGGCCTTCATCTCGGGGCCGCCGTAGGGCACGGCCTGCGCCACCTGACAGCGGTCCTTGCGCGCCTGGGCGCCCAGACTGATCCGCAAGGTCCTCAGATACGGATCGGTCGGATTGTCGCCTGGCTCGTCAGCCTGTGCCGGGACCGCGTACACCAGTCCCGCCAACAAGGTCGACGCAGTCGTCAGCGCGGTTGCCGCGACCCCCCCTGTCAAAGCCGCGCGTCTCGCACGCGGCTCCTTTCGCAGAAAAGCTCTCAAGGCCACTCAGTCCGATTCTTCTAGGAACAGTTCACGCCCCGGGAAGAAGCAGATGGTGATGACGGCACGACACATCGCGCGCCCAGGAAGTCATCTGATGGTCAGTCAGGCAACTAAGAGATGAAGAATCGCCTCTCGGCGCACCAGTCGAGCGCGCCGCCCCCGCCTCCCCCAAGGCGTGAAGATCTTCGCACATCGATCGCGCCGGCGGGAGGCCCTGCGAGCACGAAACGTCATGGTGCCTCCGGAATTGGACGTGGAGTGACCCCGGATCGCCGACCGCCCCATGGAGCGGACTCAGGTGCATGCGCCGGATGCCGCAGCGCACCGACTCCGTCCGGCCGCCGCCGGCGGTCTGGTAGGTGCGGGCAAGTCCACGCACGTACGCACGTGTGATGGATCGCACTACAGGCGTGCCCACTGCCGGGCAGCGGCAACCGGCTCGCCTGAACAGCATGGGCACTCCCTTGACCGCCTGTGCTGAAAGGACGGCGCCCGGTGGCTACGCCGCTGCACGCAGAGCACTTGGATGAACGATCAGTTACTCCTGAGCATTGGCGAGGCGCGGGATTCGTGCGCCGACGAGGGGTCGCTGTGATAATCGGGCCGTACGACGCTGTGGAGACATCGAGGAGGCAGTGGTGCGGCAGGTACTGGTCACCGGAGCAACCGGAACCGTGGGGGGACCGCTGGTACGTCTGCTGGCCGCCTCCGGCCACCGCGTGATCGCGTTGCTGCGCTCGCCCGAACGGGACAGCCAGGCGCTGCCCGCGGGAGTGGTCCCGGTACGCGGCGACCTCACCGATCCCGACTCACTGAGCGCGGCTCTCGAAGGATGCGACACGGTGTTCCACACCGGCGGGCTCGCCGAACAGTGGCTGGCCGACCCGTCGGTCTTCGAGCGAGTCAACGTCGGGGGCACTCGGCACCTGGTGGACGCGGCCCTTGCCGTCGGCGTGGAGTGCTTCGTGCACACCAGCACCATCGATGTCTTCGAGCGCATTCCGGGCCGTCCGTTCGACGAGACACGGCTGGCGAGCCGGGCGCTCGGTACCGCCTATGAGCGCACCAAGCAGGATGCCGACCGCCTGGTCGCCGCCGCCGTGGCCGAGCGCGGCCTGCCCGCGCGGTTCGTCCACCCCTCCGCGGTGTACGGGCCCGGGCGCGCCGACGCGACGCTGAACCTCGCCTTGGCTCACCTGGCCCGCAACAAGGTGCCGATGCTGCCGCCGGGCGGTATGCCGGTCGTCTTCGCCGACGACGTGGCCAAGGGGCAGGTCCTGGCGGCGAACGCGCCGGTCGGCTCTCGATGGATCCTGTCCGACACCTATCTGACGATGCGCGAGATCGCCCAGGCCGTGGCAGCCGCCGCCCCCGGGGCCAAAGTCCCGCCGAGCATGCCCGCGCCGATCGCCCTGGCGGTGGCCGCGCTGGGCGAAGGGGTGTCCCGGATCACCCGGCGCCCGCCGCTGCTGTCGTTCGGCGAACTGCACTTCCTGCGCTCGCACTCGGTGCCCGACGCCAGCGCCGCGCGCACCCACCTGGGATGGACCACCACGCCGTTCGCCACGGGGCTGGAGGCGACCCTCGCCGCGGGCTGACGCCCCGCGTGGCAGGCCGGCAATGGCTCTACAAGCACGCAGAGGACGAGCTTCTCGACCCGCGCACGCCGGCACTTCCCGACCGGGAGGCACTCGTCGAGCCGGCCGACGCCCTTGTATGCGCTTCCCACGACGGGTATCAGTGTGGGGGCGAGGTCGCCCTCTCCGCCGCGTGCACGTCCGCGCGCATCGGCGAGGTTTCCGGCTGCAGAATCGGGGACAGCGACACCACCAACTGGATCCGGACCGTCCGGCGCCAGACCACATCGGCTCCCGGCGGCCTCGTCGACAAGGCCACAAAGGGCAAGCGAGCTCGCCGGATGCCGATCCCGTTCGTGGCAGTGCGTTGAGCCGGTCGACGCGAATCGGTCCCCAACCGGTCCCCAAAATGATCAAGGGGCCGTTTTTTCAGTCTCGCTCTGAAAAAACGGCCCCTGACCTGCGACTTCGCAAAGTCGGGACGACAGGATTTGAACCTGCGACCCCTTGACCCCCAGTCAAGTGCGCTACCAAGCTGCGCCACGTCCCGATGCGCCTTCGTCGGGGCTGGGCCCCGGCTGTGCGCGCGGAACAAGGTTACCTCACTCCATGGCCAGGATGGTCACGCACGCCTCCCGGGCGCGTGCCGCGAGAGTGGTGGCGCCGCAGGTGGCGGCCAGATCGGCGGCACGAGTGAGCTCGTGCGAGGAGCGGAGGGCGAGACCGTACTCATAGCGGGCCCGTGCGTGCTCATACCCGGAGGGGGACGCCTCCAAGTGGCGTACCGCCCGGGCGAGCAGTGGGACCGCTTCGGGTTCGGGGGCGAGTGCGGCGGCACAGCGAAGGGCTTCCCCGATGGCCGTGCCCGTGCCGAAGCGCTCGGCATGAGCACGGGCACGGGTGGTCAGCTGGGCGGCGCGAGCCGGGGATTCGGCGGCGATGGCTCGAGCCAGGTCGACGGACCACGGAGCCCAGACGCCGTTGTGGCGTCCACGGACCTCCAAGTCGCCCCCGCCTGCCTCAAGTTCGGCCACCCCTTCCTTGGTGTGACCGGTGGCCAGCAGCAGCCTTCCACGTACGCTCGGGCCGTCGGGAATGACGATGGCGTTGGGATAGGGCGGCCGGAAGGCATAGCGCTCCGCCACCGTCTCGGCCTCGGACGTGTCGCCGCGCGCCAGCAGTGTGTCGATGAGCAGGCCCACCGAGATCCAGTGCACGGGCAGGCCGCTCCCTATGCGATCGGCGAGCCGCAGTCCTTCGCGCAGGAACGACTCGGCCTCGGGGAGATTGCCCCTGCGGCGGTGGACAAGGCCGAGCAGAGTGTGTGCGAAGGCCAGGTGGGCACCGCTCCAGCCGGAGATCTCGTACGCCCGGACCGCCTCGGTGAAGAGCTCCTCCGCGTGGTCGAGCCGGTCGGTGAACGCGTAGCTGATCCCGGCGAGTGCGGGTGGTTCGAAGCCCCACTCGGTGTCGGTCCAGCCGAGACCGGGCGCCGGGCGCCCGTCGACCAGGGCCCGGTCGCACAGCTCGACGACGAGTTCGGCGTCCTCACCACGCAGCATCGCGTCGAAGGCCCTGATGGTGAGCAGGGCCCGCTCGGCGTTGTCGCGGCCCGGCAGCCGGTCGGCGAGTTCCGCGAGCCGGCGTGAGCGCGCCGGCCCGTCGTTCTCCCTGGCCTGGGTGCCCTCCCACAGGAACTGAGCGGCCTGGAGCCGCATCCGGGCCGGGCCGGGCGGGGTGTCGCCGGCCTCGGTTGCGAGGGCCACGGCCGCTTCGCTGAGCTGGTCGTTGTGGGCGAGCGCCTGTGCCAGGCGATAGGTGGCGTCGACGCGGAGTCCTCGGTCGAGTCCGGGCAGGTCGAGGGCCTGGCGCAGATGCCGGATGGTGGTCGGCGGCGAGGTCAGCAGCGTGGCGCAGCCGAGTTCGTACAGCACCTGCGCGCGGACGCCGCTGCGCGGCGGCTCCTGGAGCGCCCGCTCGAGACAGCGGCAGGCCGCCTCCGGCGCACCGACCGCCAGATGGTCCCTGGCCGCCTCCCTCAGCTGCCGGACGACCTCCTGGTCGTCGTCTGGGTGCACTTCGAGCAGATGGCGGGATGCCGCGGCGGAGCCGAGTCCGGCTTCGGTGACGGCCCAGGCCGCACGACCGTGCATGGCGGTGCACAGGGCCGGTGGAATGGCCCGGTAGACGGCGGTGGCGATGAGGGGGTGGACGAATTCGAGCGGGTCGGGCCCGGTGACGATACGCGCCTCACGCAGCCGCTCCGCGCAGGCGGCGGCCTTGGCCGGGGGCATTCCGGCGAGGGAGGCGGCGAGTCCGAGGGAGATGTCCGTGCCGAGTACGGCGGCGGCCCAGGCGAATCTGGTGGCGTCGGGCCCCAGCCCTTCGAGCCGGGAGACCAGCCCGCTGCCGCGCGCGGTGGCGCCCAGGGCTCGCAGCTCACGGGTGCGGGGCCCGACGGGTTCGAGGCTGTGGTCCTGCACCTTGGCGATGAGCTCGACCGCCTCGTACGGGTTGCCGTGGGTGACGGTCCACACTTCGCGGCAGAACGCGTCGTCGGCCCCCTCGCCGACGGTGGCCCGGACGAGCTCCGACACGGCCTCGGCGGTCAGCTCGCGCAGCGGGATGCGCAGGCGCGCAGCGGTCCCCGCGGTGTTCAGGAGGGCGGACGACGTGTCCGACGCGTCTTCCGGGCGGTGGGCGATGACGATGAGGAGCGGGAGCGTACTGAGCCGGGTGGCGAAGGAAACGAGCCAGCCGAGCGACTCTCCGTCCGACCAGTGGGCGTCGTCGACGAGTACCACGAGAGGGCGCTTGCGGAGACGTTCGGACAGGGCGGTGACGACTCGGTCGAGGCCGTCGCGTACGCCTTGGGGGTCGGCGGGCGGGCCGGACGGCGCCGCGATGCCGAGTGCGGGCGCGGTGATGTCGTACCAGTCGCCGAACAGCTCTCGCGCCTCGTCCGGTGCCATGCCGCCGAGCGCCGGCTGGAGCAGTTGCCGCACGACGTGGAAGGGTACGGAGGTCGCGGTCTCGCTGCCGCGCGCGGTGCGGACGGTGCAACCGCGGGCCGTGGCGATGCCGCTCACCTCCGCGAGGAGGGAGGTCTTTCCGAGGCCCGCCTCGCCGCTGTAGATCAGCAGGCCGCCGGTGGCGCGTTCCGAACGCAGTGCCTCGACGGCGCGCGCGGCCGCGGCGACTTCCGGTTCGCGCTCCAAGAGCGCAATACGTTCATGGTGTTGCGCCCGGTACGGCATGGGCGACCTCCCCTCCCCACGAGGTGTCAGATGGCTGAGAGTAGTCCTGTCGCGGCGATGGCGGACACGGTTCCGGCAGGCCCCGCCGCGCGAGTGACAATCGAGGCGTGGACATGACGCCGAGAGACCGCGATCCCGAGGGCCGGGCACGCAACGCGCGCCCGCGTGACGGGCTCGGGCGCCCCTTGCCCTACGGGGCGGAGGGAGTGCCCCGGCAACCGGAGGGGCTGGTGCGCGCACCGCGGGAGACGCTGGGCGAGGCCCAGCGTCTGCTGGACGCGGGGATGCCTTTCCACGCCCATGAGGTGCTGGAGGACGCCTGGAAGTCCGGGCCCGATGAGGAGCGGGCGTTGTGGCGGGGGCTTGCGCAGCTCGCGGTCGGGCTGACGCACGCCGCCCGCGGCAACACGAGGGGCGGCGCGGCGCTGCTGACCCGTGGAGCGGAGTCGGTGGCGTCCTACGCGGCTTCCGCTCCGCCCGCGGGCCTGTATGGCGTCGATGTGACAGGGCTCGTCGGCTGGGCAGGCGAACTGGCGCGGGAGCTGCGCCGGGACGGAGCCGCCGTCCCGGCGGCGGAGCGTGCTCCGCGGCTGCGGCTCAGCCGGTGACGATCACGACTTCCAGGGTCCGTGGGCCGTGCACACCCTCGACCCGGTCGAGTTCGATGCCGCTGGTGGCCGATGGTCCGGAGATCCATGTCATCGGGCGGACCGGGTCCGGCCGGGGCAGCGCCTGGGGCACGGCCGCGACGACCTGCTCGGGGGCTCGTACCACGCAGATGTGATGGTCGGGGATGAGGCTGATCCGCCGTCGGCCCTGGTCGGGGCCGCCGTCCAGCACGATGGTGCCGGTTTCGGCGATGGCGAGCGCGCAGCCCGTGACGACACTGTCGACCGCGTCGGGTTCCTCCGGCGTGGCGTCCGCGCGGTCGGCAAGGCGGGGCGCTACGCCACACCAGGCACACCGGCTCCGGGCGAGCCCAACCGCACCGGACTGCCCCGAACCGGACTCCCGCGAGCCGGTCTCCGCTTGGGCAGAGGACGCCGACGGCGAGTCCGTTGAAGGTCGTCGCCGGGATATGTGCCGTGGTGTTCAGGAGACACGGGGGGTGAACTCGGGCGTCCGGAAAAGCCGTCGGGTGGTGCGCTCCGCCGAGCCTGCGTGTCGCTACTCGGCGGCGGCCACTCGTTTCGCCGCGGGCGAGCGCGGGTGACGGCGGGCACCCGCACCCCGGTCCGACCGGCACCGGGGTATCCGCTGTGACCTCCGGCGACGGCACCCCCGGCGGGATTCCGGTTGACCGGCCTCCACGGGACCGGGCCGCACCGGCGACCGGGGTGTCGCGAAGGCTCACCCGCTCCGACACTGCGGGCCCTCTCGGGAGCCCCCGCTGTGAGCCCCCTACGAGGCAAGGGTTTTCCCCGTATCGGGTTCATCTCGCCTTTCCCTACTGTCTGCCGAACCGGCGATTCACTGCCCCTGAGTGCACATGTCAGGTTCATGTAAACATCATGTGAACGCGGCGTTTCGTCCGGTGGCGGCTCTTGACCAGGAGCCGTCGTGCCGGCGGCGGCGCAGCGGGCGAAGGAGCCCGGGAACCACGGGTCGCACCCCCACAGCGAACCGCGGTTCCGCGCCGTTCGTCCGATCCCCAGTTTCTCGGAAAGGGAACACCTTGAACGGTTCCGGACGGAGACTCATATCCGTCGTGGCCGCGACCGCCACCATCGTCGGTGTCGCCGCCACTTCCGCCGTGGCGTTTGCCGCCGCCCCGGCGAACTCGTCACCGCAGGCCGCACCTGCCGCGCAGTCGCTGCCGCAGCTGCCGACCGCGCCGGTCGAGAAGGTCATCGTGACCTACAAGGCGCAGGCCACAGAGGCGAGTTCGAACACCGCCGCCAAGACCGACGCCGCCACGAAGGCCACCGAGACCGGTGAGAAGCTCGTCTTCGAGCGCCGCCTCGCCGGCGGTGCCGCGCTGGTGGACCTGGGTGGCGCCGCATCCAAGCAGGACCTCGGCGAGGTCATGGCCGCCTTCCGCGCCGACCCCTCGGTCGCCTCGGTGGAGCCGGACATCCGCGCCTACCCGATGGCGATCACGCCCAACGACACCCAGTACGCCGCCCAGTGGGACCTCTTCGAGAGCACCGGCGGCATGAATGTGCCGACCGCCTGGGACAAGACCACCGGCAGCGGTGTCACGGTCGCCGTCATCGACACCGGCTACGCCACCCACTCGGACCTGGCCGCGAACATCGTCTCCGGTTACGACTTCATCTCCGACTCGGCCGACGCTCGCGACGGCAGCGGACGGGACAGCAACCCCAAGGACGAGGGCGACTGGAACGCCACCGACGGCGAGTGCGGCCTCGGCTCGACGGCCGGTGACTCCTCCTGGCACGGCACGCATGTCGCGGGCACCATCGCCGCGGCGGCCGGCAACAACAAGGGCATCGCGGGTATCGCGTACAACGCGAAGATCCAGCCCGTGCGTGTGCTCGGCAAGTGCGGCGGCTCGTCGTCCGACATCGCCGACGCGATCACCTGGGCCTCCGGCGGCAGCGTCCCGGGGGTCGCCGCGAACCCGACCCCGGCGAAGGTGCTGAACCTCAGCCTCGGCGGCTCCAGCTCCACCTGCCCGAGCGTCTACAGGAACGCGATCAACGGCGCCGTCTCCCGCGGCACGACGGTCGTGGTCGCGGCGGGCAACGAGAACTCCAGCGCCTCCAGCTCCACCCCGGCGAACTGCCCCAACGTCATCACCGTGGCGTCCACCAGCCGTGAGGGCAACCGCTCGTTCTACTCCAACTACGGCAGCGCGGTCGACGTCTCGGCGCCCGGTGGCGAGACCCGTCGCTCGACCGACACCCCCGGCACCATCACCACGCCCGAGAACGGCATCCTCTCGACGCTGAACTCCGGTGACACCACCCAGTCTGCCGAGAACTACGAGCCGTACCAGGGCACGTCGATGGCCGCCCCGCACATCGCCGGCCTCGCGGCGCTGCTGAAGTCCGCGAAGTCCTCGCTGACCCCGGCCGAGATCGAAGCCGCCATCAAGGCGAACGCCCGCACGCTTCCCGGCACCTGCTCCGGTGGCTGCGGCTCCGGCATCGCGGATGCGGCCAAGACCGTCAACGCCGTCCTCGGCACCGACACCGGTTCCGGCGCGACCTTCACCAACAGCACCAATGTGACGATCAACGACAACGCCACCGTGTCGTCGTCGATCACCGTCACCGGCCGCACCGGCAACGCACCCTCCGCCCTCAAGGTCGCCGTGGACATCAAGCACACCTGGCGAGGGGACCTGATCATCGACCTGATCGCCCCGGACGGCACGGTGCGCGGCCTCAAGACCTTCTCGGGCTCCGACAGCGCCGACAACGTCCTCACGACGTACACGGTCGACGCGTCCAGCGAAGTCGCCAACGGCACCTGGAAGCTCCAGGTCCGCGATGCCGCCTCGGGTGACACCGGCTACATCGACAGCTGGAGCCTCACCTTCTGAGACAGCCTCTTTGAGGTCATAATCGCAGGTCAGGGGCGCGTTCGTGGGCTTGGGCCACGGGCGCGCCCCGCCGCTTTCCGGGTACAGTCCTGTCCGCATGCCGGACAACGGGCATGGACTGGGACGATGGGCTTCGTATCCTCACTGCACACGCGCACGGACGGGCAGGGGGCTCGCAGGCCGGAAGGGGGTGGTGGGTGCGTGTCGTCCGCTCAGAAGCGCACTGCGCCCGTCGGCCGGGCAGAAGTCATCGAACGCCTCGAAAGGGTGCTGCAAGCGCGCGGGCGCGCCCTGCTCACCGGTTCGGCGGGGGTCGGCAAGACCGAGGTCGCCCTGGCCATCTCCGCCCGCGCCCAGGCGCGCGGCGAGACCGTGCTGTGGCTCGCGACCCTCCCCGGTGACCACGCCATCCCCGGTGCCACCGCCGCCGCGCTCGTCGCCTCCGTGTCCGCGACCCTGTCCCCGGCCGGGCAGCTCGGGCCGAACGGCGCCGAAGGAGCCACCGGCGTCGACGCCCTCGTGCGCGCCGCGGCCGATGTGACCCGGCCCGCCGACGCCCCGTCCGCCGGACCCTCGGGGTCGGCGGGTCCGCCCGGCGCGTCCGGCCTGCCCGGCGCGGCCACCGCGCCGAGCGCGCCGTACGACGTCCGCGAAGGGCTGCCGGGCCCCCAGCGGGACGCCGTCGCCATGCTCTGCCGCGAGGCCCCGGCTCCCGAGGGCGGCTGGGACCCCATCGCCCTGCGGCTGGCCCTGGCGCAGATCCTTCGTTCCCTGGCCGGGCACCGGCCGGTGCTGCTCGTGGTCGACGGCGTACAGCGGATCGACCCGGACAGCGCCGATCTGCTGCGCTTCGCCCTCCATCTGGCACCGCCGACGCTGCGGGTGATCGCGATCGAGACCCCGGAGGCGCACGACCCGGACGCCGGCACCACCGGGCCCGAGCAGCTCTGGGTGCCCTCCGAGGCCGATGTACTGCTCGTGCCGCCGCTTCACGCCGACGACATCGCCGAGCTCCTCATCCACCACCGGCTTCCGTCCCGGATGGCCGGGCGCATCCACAAGGCCAGCGGCGGCAATCCGCGGCTGGCGCTCGCCGTCGGCCGCTCGCTCGCGGACGCGCGCACACCGGTGCACCACGCTGAGGCGCTGTCGCTCTCCGGGCGGGCGCGCGATCTGTCGCGGCAGCTGCTGGGGCTGGTCTCGCCCGCGGTCCGGGACACCCTGCTCCTCGCGGCCCTCGCCCTGCGCCCCACCGCATCGCTCATCCGCCGCGCGGGCCGACCCACGGCCGAGGCCGACCTGGCGGCTGCCGAACGGGCCGGTCTCGTGCTGCTCACCGAGGACGGGACGGTGGCCTTCCGGGCCGGCATCCTCCCTTCGACCCTGGTCCACGACGCCTGCTGGACCGACCGCAGCGAGGGGCACGCGGCGCTCGCCCGGGTCGTGGACGACCCTGTCGAGGAGGTCAGGCACCGGGCACTGGCCACCGACATCCCGGACGAGGAGCTGGCCGCCGAGGTCGCGGCTGCCGCTGACAGCGCCCGGCGGCGCGGCAACACCGCTCTGGCTGCCGAACTCGCCCTTCTCGCCGCCGAGTCCACGCCCGGACGCAACGGCACCCAGCGCATCGCCCGCCTCGTGGACGCGGCGGAGGAGGCAGCCCGCGCGGCCCGCGCCGATCTGGCGATGCGCGCGGCGACGGACCTGCTGGCACGTGACGCATCGCCCGGCGAGCGGGTACGGGCCAGGCTCGCGGTGCTGGACACGGCCGGTCAGGGACTGACCGGTCTGGACGAGATCTACGCCCACGCGATGGAGGACTCGGAGGGCGACACGGCGCTGCGGGCCGCCGTACAACTGCGCCTGGCGGTGAAGTACGTCCTGGCCGACGGCGACCCGGTCCGCTCCCGGGCGGCCGCGATCGACTCGGCGGCTCTCGCCGCTTCGGTCGGCGACCGTATGACCGCGGCGAAGGCGCTGACGGTCCAGGCCCGGATGGAACGCGTACTCGGCTCACCGGACGAGGAGCGGGTGCTCCAGGAGGCGCGGGAGCTGGAGATGGTCGACCGGCCGCTCGGCATCCGCAACGCCGCGCAGATCCTCACCATCCGCCACGCGCTGTTCGATGACCGGCTCCTGGACGCGCGCGACGAGATGAACGCGCTGCTGCCGCTGGTCGAACGGCGCGGTTCGGTCGAGGACGCCATCGAGCTGTTCCGTACGCTGGCCGAGGTCGAGGCCCGGCAGGGCCAGTGCGCTGCAGCGCTGTCCCACGCCGGGCGGTCGCTCGCGCTGACCCTGGAGGCGGGACTGTCCCCCGGCCCCGCCTGGTACGCCCTGGCGCTCGCCGAGACGGCGGGCGGCAGCTTCGCCCGCGCGGCGAGCTACGCGCGTCGAAGCGCCCAGGCGTCGGACGAGGAGGGCGACAACGTCTTCCTCTCCCGGAGCCTGTACGCGCTCGGCCGCGTCCAGCTGATCATGGGTGATGTCAGCAACTCCCTGGAGACGCTGCGCCGGGTGCAGGCCGGTGAGCGGGCTCAGGCGGCCGTCGATCCGTCCATGCTGCGCTGGCACGAAGAGCTGGCGGAGGCGCTCGTCGCGAGCGACTCCCTCGATGAGGCGTCCGCCCTGCTCGCCGATGTGCGACCGGTCGCGGAGCGCCTCGGCCGCCGCTCGGTGCTGCTGGGATGCGATCGCGCCGAAGCGCTTTTGTTGGCCGCGGGCGGTAAGCCTGACGAGGCTGCCGCCCTGCTGACCCGTACGGCGGAGCGCTTCGCGACGGCCGGGCTACCTCTCGAACAGGGCCGGGCGCTGGTGGCGCTGTCCCGCGTGGAACGGCGCAGGCGGCGGCGTTCGGCCGCACAGCACGCACTGCACACCGCGGCCTCGGTCTTCGAGCGGGCGGGCGCGGCGCCCTGGCTGGCGCTCGCGAAGGAGACACCGGCAGGCGCCCCCGAGCCGGCCCCGGCCTCTCGCGGCGGTGCGCTGTCGTCCTTGACGGAGGCGGAGCTGCGGCTTGCGCAGATGGTGGGACAGGGTGCCAGCAACCAGGAGGCGGCTGCCCGGCTGTATCTGAGTGTGAAGACGGTCGAGGCACGGCTGACGCGGATCTACCAGAAGCTGGATGTCAGGTCCCGTGCCCAGCTCGCCACCGCGCTGGGCGCGTGGGCGGGTGGTCGCGCCGGCTCCCTGCCGACGGACGCCGGACCGGCGCCCACCTGACGAGATCGTGAGCGGTCGGCCCGGCGTCGTACCGCGAGTAGACGGCGGATCGGTCAGGCGACCCAGGTACTGGTGAGTCCGAGCACCGCGGAACCGTCCAGGTCGGCGATCTTGGTGCCGGTGAAGCCGCGGGCCCAGTCGGAGGTCTGGATGCGGAACGCGGGGCTCTCGGCGGTGAGCGCCTCCATGACCGACTCGGCGACCTGGGCCGGGGTCTGGGCACCGTTGAGGAACTGCCCGACGGTGCGGTTGATGTACGCCTGGAGGGCCGGGGCGTACACACCGGCCTCGGCGACCACTCCTTCGAGGTCCACCCCGATGTTGCTGACGAACTCGGTGGCCACGGCTCCCGGTTCGATGACCGACACCTTCACACCGAGGGTGGCCGCCACCGGGGCCAGGCTCTCCATGTAGCCCTCGACGGCGAACTTGGCAGCGCAGTAGGCCTCGTTGAAGGGCTGGCCGATGATTCCGCCGACACTGGTGACGGTGATCAGCCGACCGCCCGAAGCACGCAGATGGGGCAGGGCGGCCTTGGAAGCGGCCAGCACGCCGAAGAAGTTGACCTCCATGACCTTGCGGACGTCATCGACGGTCTCGTTCTCCAGGGTGCCGAGGTGGCCGGCCCCGGCATTGTTGACCAGAGCATCAAGTCGGCCGTGGTCCGCCACCACACTGTCGATCGCAGCGGTGACGGACGCGGCGTCGGTGACGTCGAGCTGCCGGATGTCGAGCTCCACCCCCGCTTCCGCTGCGGCCTCGCGCAGCGCGTCGGAGCGACTGGTGTCGCGCAGGGTCGCCACGGTGCGCCAGCCGGCCTGCGCCGCGGCGACCGCGGCGGCGAGGCCGATCCCGGATGAGGTGCCGGTGATCAGGACGACGGGTGAGGACTCAACAGACTGAGAGGACATGGCGAGGCCTTTCGATGGCAAAGCGGCAAACACGACGCACATCTGTGCGTGTACACACACCATAACCATTATGTGTGCGCACACACAACCCGTAGACTCAGGCTATGCCGAAAAGGAAGCTCACGCAGGCCGAGATGCCCGTCGCCGACCACGCCTTCTACGGCCTCGTCTGGGCCGGCACCGTGCTCACGGAGCGCGTCGACCGAGCGCTCGGCAAGGCCCACGACCTCCCCGTCTCATGGTTCGAGGTGATGCTGTGGCTGGCATCCAACCCCGAGCCGGTGCCCGCTTCGGTGCTCGGCAACAGCACGATGCTCAGTCGCAGCCAGGTGTCCCGGGTCATCGATGCGCTCCAGGCGCGAGGCCTGGTCACCCGCACCCCGTCGACGCGGGACGCGCGATCCGTGGAGGTGGCGCTCACACCGGAAGGCCACCGACTGTTCGCGGAAGCGGACGACACGCGACGGGCCAGCCTCGCCCCGGTCTTCACCGACCTGCTCGACCAGGAGGACCTGGAGGCCCTGAGCTCCGTATGGCGGAAACTCAAAGCCGCCAAGGAGGGTCAGGGCTGAGGGCCTCTCCCGGATCCCGGAGACGGACGACACGGAATCCCCCGGTTCATTGATCGCTCAATCAATGACCGCCAGTTGACTGATGAACCGTCAGATGACCTCCGGCGACCTTGTTGACAGTCCACCGCCAACGCGAAACGATGACTGGCCGCGCCGCCGGAATCCCCCACCTCTTCCCCTCGCGCCTTCCCCTACACCCTTTCTTCGCTCAATTCCTTGGCGGTCATGGGCCGGGAGTTCTCACACTCGCCGCCCGATTCCGCCATGCCCGTTTACCGCACCGCCTCCCAACCTGCTGATGAACAAGGTCATTTGGCCATCCTGCGATGGTTGACCGTTGAGTAACCCGACGCTATCTTCAAGCCGTTCCGCAGAAGGCCCGAATTTCATTCCTCCGGGCCATGCAAGACCCTGTACGTCTTGAGCTTCTGATTGACCGAAATTTAACCTCCGGGCAACGCCAACGCTTATTCGGAGAATTATGACGTCGGCAGAGCACATCGTGGACCTGGTCATCGGAATCACCCCCTTCGGTGAGCCGGACGCCCGACTCGCCGCAGCGGTCAGCCGCTCCGGCGGGCTCGGAGTGCTCGACCTGGGGACCGGCGACCGAAGAGCCCGGGATGCCCTTGCGGCACTGCGTCGCTGGGCTCCCGGCCACTACGGAATCCGGGTCGGCCCACGGTGCCGGCTCGGCCCGGACGAGCTCGGGCCCGATCGGGCCCGCAGCGCCGAAACCGGCTCCGTGCGGGCCCGCCCATCCCGACCCGGCACCGTGGTGCTGGCCCCCGGATCCACCTGGGCGCCTGGGGACGTACCGCCCGGCCACCGCGTGCTGGTCGAGGTCACCGACCTCGACTCGGCACGCGCCGCCGCACGGTCGCGGGCCGACGGGCTGATCGCCCGCGGCAATGAGTGCGGCGGCCCGGTCGGTGAGCTCAGTACCTTTGTCCTCCTCCAACAGCTCCTCAGTGCCGGGGAGCTATCGGGTATCCCGGTGTGGGCCTGTGGAGGGATCGCACCGGGGACCGCGGCGGCGGCTGTCGTCGGTGGCGCTACCGGAGTGGTGCTGGACACCCAACTGGCGCTGCTGGCCGAGTCGGAGACGCCCGAACACATCGCGGCGGTGCTCCGGACGATGGACGGCTCGGAGACTCGTGTAGTGGCCGGCCTGCGGACCCTGCGTCGCCTCGGATCGCCGCAGCACGGCGCGGCGGTTGAACCACTGCCGGTCGGTCAGGACGGGTTCCTCGCGGCCCGGTTCGCCGAACGTTGGGGAGACACCGGCCGTGCGCTACGTGCCGTCAGCGATGCCGTACACGCCGCCGTCCGCGAGGACACCGCCGAGCGAAGCCTCACAGTGGGCTCCGCGATGAGCGGGGCGCTGGGCACCCGCCTGCCGATCGCCCAGGGGCCGATGACCCGGGTCAGCGACCGTGCGGACTTCGCCGAAGCCGTCGCCGCCGAAGGCGCCCTCCCCTTCATCGCCCTGGCGCTCGCCGGAGCCGAGCAGTCACGGACGATGCTCGCGGAGGTACGGGACGCCCTCGCCGAAAGGCCGTGGGGGGTCGGAATCCTCGGATTCGCTCCGGAGGAGACCCGGTCCGCCCAGTTGGAGGCGGTGATCGACGCCCGCCCGACGCACGCCATCGTCGCCGGGGGGCGGCCCTCGCAGGCACACGTCCTGGAGGAGGCAGGGATCAAGGCCTTCCTGCATGTGCCGTCGCCCGGTCTGCTGCGGCAGTTCCTGGACGCGGGTGCGCGCCGGTTCGTCTTCGAGGGTGCCGAATGCGGTGGGCATGTCGGGCCGCGCAACAGCTTCCCGTTGTGGGAGGCCCAACTCGGCGTTCTGCAGGATTTCCTGGACGGCAGGCACGGCCGACACGGGCCGGACGGCGCGGGGGATCGCACGGGCGAGACCGGACCCGAGGCGCAGCGGAACACCGCACGGATCGAGGTGCTGCTCGCCGGCGGTATCCATGACGAACGGTCCGCCGCGATGGCCGCCGCGCTCGCCGCCCCGCTCACCGCACGCGGCTGCGCCGTCGGGGTGCTCATGGGCACGGCGTATCTGTTCACCGAGGAAGCCGTGACATGCGGCGCGGTCCGGCCGCTCTTCCAGCGTCGGGTCGTGGCGGCGGAACGCACGGCACTCCTGGAGACCGCGCCCGGCCATGCCACCCGCTGTGTGCCGAGCCCGTTCAGCGAGGCCTTCCGGGCGCTGGGCGACGACCTGCGTCGCGAGGGGCTCGGTGATCGCGAGGTCTGGGAGCGGCTCGAACGGCTCAACGTCGGACGCCTCCGGATGGCCGCCAAGGGTCTGGAGCGCTCCGACGGCGGGGCACTCTCCGCCGTGGACGAGGAACGGCAGCTGACCGAGGGCATGTTCATGGCCGGCGAGGTCGCCGTACTGCGGTCCGCCACCACCACGGTGGCGGAACTGCACACCGCGGTCAGCGACGCCGCCGCACGCTACATCGGCGAGCGCAGGGCCGCGCTGCGGACACGCCCCGGGCTCGGCCCCGACCGGGAGGCTGGCACGGAACCCCAAGCACCGCGGCCGCTGGACGTGGCCGTGGTCGGGATGGCATGCATGTTCCCGGGAGCACCCGACCTCGCCTCCTTCTGGGCAAACGTCCTGGACGGGGTGGACTCCGTCGGCGAGGTCCCGCCCGAACGCTGGGACCCCGCTGTGCACGGTCCCGATGCGAGTGGTGCGTCCGCATCGCGCTGGGGCGGCTTCCTGGCGCCCGTACCATTCGACCCGCTGCGCTACGGCATACCGCCCGCCTCACTCGGCAGCATCGAACCCGTGCAGCTGCTGGCGCTGGAGGCGGCTCGGCGGGCACTTGAGGACGCCGGAATCGGCTCGGGGGGAAGGGACTTCGACCGGACGCGCACAGGTGTGGTGTTCGGCGCCGAGCCGGGCAGCGACCTGTCGAACGCGGCGACGCTGCGCGCGGTGCTGCCCTCGTACTACGGCGCTGTGCCCGAAGGTCTGAACGGGCAGCTGCCTGCGCTGACCGAGGACTCGTTCCCCGGGATGCTCTCCAACGTGATCTCCGGGCGGATCGCCAACCGCCTCGACCTCGGCGGCCCCAACTTCACCGTCGACGCCGCCTGCGCGTCGTCGCTCGCCGCCGTCGACGTGGCCTGCAAGGAGCTTGTCGCAGGCACCAGCGACATCATGCTGTGCGGCGGCGCCGACCTGCACAACGGGATCAACGACTACGTGCTGTTCTCGTCGGTGCATGCGCTCTCGCCCACGGGCAGATCGCGAGCCTTCGACAGCGGTGCCGACGGAATCGCGCTCGGCGAGGGCGTGGCCTGTGTGGTGCTCAAGCGGCTTGCCGACGCCGAACGCGACGGGGACCGCGTCTACGGAGTGATCAAGGGTGTCGGCAGCTCGAGCGACGGCCGTTCGCTCGGACTGACGGCTCCCCGGCCGGAAGGACAACGCAGGGCGCTCGAACGGGCACACCGCAATGCCGGGACCTCACCCGCCGACATCGGTCTGGTGGAGGCGCACGGCACCGGCACGGTGGTCGGCGACCGCACCGAACTGGAAGTCCTCACCGAGGTGTTCGAAGCCGCCGGTGCGGACAGGGGGAGCTGCGTCCTGGGCTCGGTCAAGTCGCAGATCGGGCACACCAAGTGCGCGGCGGGACTGGCCGGTCTGATCAAGACCGCGCTGGCCCTGCACACGGGAGTGCGACCGCCGACACTGCATCTGGAACGACCCAACCGCGCCTGGCAGGAGGGCCGGAGTCCGTTCGTGTTCCACCGCGAGGCGCTGCCGTGGACCGCTTCGCCCCGGCGGCGGCTGGCCGGACTGAGCGCGTTCGGCTTCGGCGGCACGAACTTCCACGTGGTACTGAGCGCCCACGACCACGGCGCACCGCCGGCCGCGCACGGACGTGACGCCTGGCCGGCCGAGCTGTTCCTGTTTCGCGGCGCGGACGCCGAAGCAGCGCGCAGGGCGGTCGAAGAGCTGCTGGCCCTGGAGTCGGCCGACGCGGAAGGACCCGGCCGGTGGCGGCTGCGGGATCTGGCTCTGGCCGCCTCCCGGCGCGCTGACAAGGGACGCGGCCCGGTGCGGTTCGCCGTCGTGGCGAAGGACCGGGCGGAACTGCGCGAGCGGCTGCGTCGCGTGCTGGCCGGGGAGCACTCGCCTCAGGCAGGCGTCCATGTCGACGACCGCCCCGAGGCGGGGGCCGGATCCGACGCACTCACCGGGGCCGAGCGCGGCAAGGTGGCGTTCCTCTTTCCTGGGCAGGGCAGCCAGCGCCCTGGGATGTTCGCTGAGGTGTTCACCTCCTTCCCCGGACTGCATCACCTGCTGGCCTGCGACAGCGGCACCGCCGCGACGCTGCTCCCACCCGCCGCCTTCGCCGACGGTGCGCGCGAGCGGCTGCGCACCGACCTCATGGACACCAGGGCCGCCCAGCCGGCACTCGGGATGGTGGACCTCGCCGCGCACACTCTGCTCACCCAGGCCGGTGTCGAACCGGACATGGCAGCGGGCCACAGCTACGGGGAGCTGGTGGCCCTGTGCGCGGCGGGCTCCTTCGACTCAGAAACGCTGTTGGAGCTGAGCCGGGAGCGTGCCGCGGTGATCCTGGCGGCAGCCGGAGGCGACCCGGGTGCCATGGCCGCGGTGTCCGCATCAGCGGCGGAGATCGAACAGGCCGTCGGCCCGGCGCGCGAGGCGGGTGGAGTGACGGGCCTGGTCATCGCCAACCACAACGCACCGCGCCAGACGGTGGTGTCGGGACCGACCGCGGCCGTCGAGGCCGCCGTACGGCTGCTGCGAGAGGCGGGGCACGGCGCGAAGCGGCTCCCGGTGGCCTGTGCCTTCCACAGTCCGCTGGTGGCGGGCGCCGCCGACAGCTTCGCCCGGGCGCTGGCCGAACACGGCCTTCGAGAACCGGAGTTCGCCGTGTGGTCCAATCGCACGGCGCGACCGTACGAGGACGGGCCGGATGCCGTCCGCGCGGAGCTGGCGGCGCAGATCGGCGCTCCGGTGCGGTTCGCCGCACAGATCGAGGCGATGTACGAGGCCGGTGCCCGGATCTTCGTCGAGGCGGGTCCGGGGCGGGTGCTGACCCGGTTGGTCGCCGAGATACTCGGCGACCGGCCGCACCTCGCCGTCGCCTGCGAACCCCGACCGGACAGCGGACTGTCAGGGCTGCTGGACGCGCTCGCCCGGCTGGCGGTGGCCGGGCTGCCGGTCCGCACCGGCTGGATGTTCCGGGGGCGGGACGCCGTCGACCCGGGCCGCGCCGCCGTCGTCGAACGGCGGCCGGGTTGGACGGTCGACGGACATCTGGTGCGCACCGCATCCGGTGAGCTGCTGCCCGGTGCGCTGGCACCGGCCCGACGTGTCGTGGAGACGACTGTGACGACGAATCACCCCGTGGGCGCGCAAGAGGCCGAGGGGGCGGCGGCCCGCCAGGACGCACTGATCGCCGAATTCCTGCGGACCAGCCGGGACATGGTGGCGGCGCAACGCGATGTCCTGCTCACCTACTTCGGCGGCGCTCCGGCCGTCGACGGCACGAGCCCGGTCGCGGCGCCGCCGCATGTGGTTCCCGCGGCGACCCGCTCGCACGCGCTGCCCGATCCGGTTCCGGTTCCTGGTCCGGCTTCGGTTCCTGGTCCGCCGGACGCCGTGGTGGAAGGCGCCGTGGCGGGCCACGGGCCCGTCGTGCTGTCCGACGCGGATGTCCTGCGCATGGTGGTCGAGATCATCAGCGAACGCACCGGATATCCGGCGGACATGGTCGAGCCGGGTCTCGACCTCGAGGCCGACCTCAGCATCGACTCGATCAAACGCACCGAGATCGTCGGTGAGTCGGCGGGGAGACTGGTCGCCGCCGGAGCGGTGTCGGCAGACGCCGCGACCCTGGATGACGCCGCCATGGAGGAACTGGCCAAAGCCAGGACCGCGGAGGCACTGGCTGCCCGGATCGCCGCACTCGCGACCGGAGGATCCGCCGACGCGCCCCCGGTGTCGCTCCCGCCGTCTACTACAACGGCGTCCGAGACGACGGAGACCGGGACCACCGGGACAGGTGCCGACCGTACCGATACCGACGGGATCGAGGCCGACGGGACACCGGACGCCGCCCCTCTTGCGATCGCCGCGCCCAAACGGTTCTTCCTGCGTCCCGCGCCCCTGCCGAAGACCACCGCAGCCGATGAGCGCCTCACCGGGCGACGATTCGCGCTCATCGGCGACGGTGACGGTGAACACGCCGGTGCCGCTTCGGCGTTGACGGAACTGCTGGCCGGCACCGGCGCCACGGCGGTCCGCTTCCCCGCAGGGAGGCTGCTCACCGACGAGGACGGGCCGCTCGACGGAGTCATCCTCCTTGACTCCCTTGCGGCCTCGGGACCGCCCGTGCTCCCCGGCTCGTTCCCCGTCGTCAAGGCCGCACTGCGGATCCGCCCACGGACGCTTATCGCGGTACGCCCAACGGAGGACGGTCGTGTGGGCGAGCGGGCGGCGGGGCTGGGCGGTCTGTTCCGCAGCATCGCCCGCGAGTACCCGGACACGGCGGCTACGGTGATCGATCTACTGCCGGACGCGGCATCCGGGCCGTACGGAGCCGACGGACCGGACGGATCGGATGGACTCGGCGGAACGGACCGACCGGCCGCGGTCGCCGCCGCCGTACTCGATGAACTGACCGCGCCCGGCGGCGCCCCAGCCGTGCTGCGCGGGCGCGAAGGCCGTAACGTTCGAGCGCTGGCCGAGGCACCGTTCGGGCCGATCGCGCTGACCGGCGCGGGCCCTGCGGGCGAAGGAGCGGCCGAAGCCGAGGCCATCGGGCTCGGCCGGGACGCCGTGGTGCTGCTGACGGGCGGAGCCCGCGGCATCACGGCCGCCTGCGCCGTCGCACTCGCCAGGGCATGCGGTTGCCGCATCGAGCTGCTGGGGAGGACCCCCGCGCCCGCCGGTCCCGAAGACCCGGCGACGGCGGTGGCCGAGGACGAGGCCGCTCTGCGGGCGGTGCTCGCGACGCGGGGACGCTACACCTCGCCGGCCGAGATCGCCCGTGCCGCCGGGCTCATTCTCGCCCAGCGCGAGATCACCGCCACGCTCGCGGCTCTGGAATCCGCGGGCAGCGAAGCACGCTATCGCAGTGTCGATTGCCGTGACTCCGCAGCCGTGCTCCAAGCGGTCAAGGAGATCCATGCCGAGCACGGACGGCTCGACGGAGTGGTCCACGCCGCCGGTGTGATCGAGGACCGCCTGATCGAGGAGAAGTCGGCCGAATCCTTCGAGCGTGTCTACGGCACCAAGGTGGCGGGCGCCGCATCCTTGCTGTCCGCGCTCGACGAACTGCCCGACGGCCCTTCGTTCACCGTGCTGTTCGGAAGTATCTCCGCTGTGCTCGGCAACCGCGGTCAGGCGGACTACGCCGCGGCGAACGACGCGCTGGAGAGCCTCGGCGAGCACTGGCGTGCACGCACCGGACGCCGGGTGCTGACCGTTCACTGGGGGCCCTGGGCGCCCTCCGGTATCCACTCGGGCATGGTCGGCCCCGAGCTGGCCAGGTCCTATTCGCGGCGCGGGATCACCCTGATCGACCCGGAAGAGGGCTCGCTCGCCCTGCTGCGGGAGCTGGCATGGGGCGACGGGACGGCCGGGGCCGTCGTCCACACCGCCTCGGAGTGGTGAGATGTCGCGTCCCGACTTCCGCAGCACGCCCGTCGCCATCACCGGGATGGCCGTACTGCTGCCGGGTGCACCGGACCTGGCGGCGTACTGGCGCAATCTCCTGACCGGATTCGATGCCATCAGCGAGGTACCCGAAGGGCGTTGGGACGCGGCCTACTACCGGCCGGATTCCGCATCAGGTCCCGCTGCCGCGGACCGGGTGTACTGCCGCAGGGGCGGTTTCGTGGACACACTGACCGACGTCGATGTGACGCGGTACGGCATCATGCCCAGCTCCGTGTCCGGTACCGAGCCCGACCAGCTGATCGCCCTGCACGTGGCGGCCGCGGCGCTCGCCGACGCGGGCGGCGAGGAACGGTTGCCGGTGCGGGAGCGGGTCGGGGTCGTGCTGGGACGCGGCGGCTATCTGACCCCCGGCCTGGTCCGGCTGGACCAGCGGGTACGCACGGCAGGCCAGCTCGTGCGCACACTCGGCGAACTGCTGCCGGAGCTCGGTGAATCCCAACTCAACAGGGTGCGCGCTGCGTTCACCGAGCGGCTCGGCCCCGACCGGCCCGAGAACGCGATCGGCCTGGTGCCCAACCTCGCCGCCTCGCGTATGGCCAACCGGCTGGATCTGCGCGGACCCGCCTACACCGTGGACGCCGCGTGCGCCTCCTCGCTCGTGGCGGTGGACCAGGCGGTGGGCGAGCTGGCTTCCGGACGCTGCGACGTGATGCTGGCGGGCGGTGTGCACCACTGCCATGACATCACCCTCTGGAGTGTGTTCTCGCAGCTGCGGGCACTGTCGCCGAGCCAGCGTGTCCGCCCGTTCCATCGGGACGCGGACGGCATCCTTATCGGCGAGGGCACTGGGGTGGTGGTACTCAAACGGCTGGCGGACGCCGAGCGGGACGGCGATCGCGTCTACGCGGTGATCCGGGGCACGGGGGTGAGCAGCGACGGCCGTACGGCCGGTCTGGTCAACCCCGATCCGGGGGGACAGATCAGGGCGGTGCGGCAGGCCTGGCAGGCTGCCGGCATCGATCCCGCCGACCCGGGGTCCATCGGTCTGCTGGAGGCGCACGGCACCGCGACACCAGCCGGTGACGCGGCCGAACTACGCACCCTGGCAGAGGTGTTCGGGCCGTACGGCGGACAGAGCGGTGACCGTCCCGGGAACGGCCGTCCGGTCATCGGTTCCGTGAAGTCCATGATCGGCCACGCCATGCCCGCGGCGGGAGTGGCCGGTCTCGTCAAGGCGGCACTGGCCGTCCATCACGGGATGCTGCTGCCGACCCTGCACTGCGAAGTCCCGCACCCAGCCCTCGCGGACACCCGGTTCCGTCCGCTGACCGCTCCGGTTCCCTGGGAGACGGCCTGCGGCAGCGGGCGCCGCGCGGCGGTGAACGCCTTCGGCTTCGGCGGGATCAACGCCCATGTGATCCTCGAACAGGCCCCGGCACCACACCAGTCGGCCAGGCCTTCGGGGGCGACGCGGTCGACTGACGGGGCGCAGCGGTCGCTGTCCATCACCGAGCCCGAACGGACGCTGCTGCTCGCGGCCGACAGCCCGGAGCGGCTGACCGCCCTGCTGGACGCCGACGACCACACCGTACTGGCCATGGGCATCGCACCTTCCGCTGCCGCGGAGCCGGCGAGCCGGATCCGGCTCGGCATCGTCGCGCCCACCCCGAAACGGCTGGCGCTGGCCCGGCGCGCCTTCGCCAAGGGCCAGGCCTGGCGCGGTCGCAACGACGTCTGGTTCGCTCATGAGCCGCTGCTCGGGGGTGCCAGTCCCGGTCGTGTGGCCTTTGTCTTCCCGGGGCTCGAAGGCGACTTCGCACCGCGGGTGGAGGGAGTGGCCGAGCACTTCGGCCTGGCTTCGGCCACTGGTGCGGGCAGTGGCACGGCGGCTGCCGAGGTGGACGACATCGGCCGACACGGTCTCGGTGTGGTCGCGGTGGGGCGGCTGCTGGACGCGGCGCTGCGCCGGATGGGCGTCGTGGCGGAGGCGGTGGCCGGGCACAGCATCGGTGAGTGGACGGCGATGGCGGCGGCCGGAGTGTACGCCGAGCACGCCGTCGACGAATTCATGGCCTCGCTCGACCCCGACACGGTCACGGTGCCCGACCTCGCCTTCGCCGCGGTCGGCAGGTCCGCGCTGCAGGTGTCGGAGGCTCTGCGGCACTCCGGTCTTCCGGTGAGTCTGTCGCATGACAACGCACCACACCAGTCGATGGTGTGCGGGCCACCGGACGCCGTCGAGGAGTTCGTCGGCGCGTTGCGGTCCGACGGGGTGCTCTGCAGAGTGCTGCCGTTCCGGTCCGGATTCCACACTCCGATGCTGGAGCCCAGCCTCGGACCGTTCCGGGCGGCGGCCGAACGGTTCTCCCTGCACCGGCCGTCGGTGCCGGTCTGGTCGGGTACGACGGCGGCCCCGTTCCCCGACGACGAGGCGGGTGTCCGCGCGCTGTTCGTACGCCATCTGCTGGAGCCGGTCCGGTTCCGGCAACTGACCGAAGCTCTGTACGCGTCCGGCTTCCGGGCGTTCATCCAGGTCGGCACGGGGCAGTTGGGCTCGCTGATCGACGACACTCTGGCGGGCCGGGAGCATCTGGTGGTGGCCGCCAACTCACCCCATCGCTCCGGTCTCGCACAGCTGCGGCGGGTCGCGGTCGCATTGTGGGCCGAGGGCGCTCTGGTGCGGCCCGACGCGGTCGACCGCCCCCCCGCAGTCACCATCACAGCCACCACCGCAGCCACAGCAGCGGCCACGGGCGTCGCCGGCACAGAGCCGAAGGCGCCGCCGCCGGTGCGGCTCGATCTGAGCGGCGCCCTTGTCTCGCTGGACCGCGGCACCGCCGCCGCGCTGCGCTCCTCGCTGCTCCCGGCACCTCCCCGGCACGCGACGGCCCGGTCCCTGCCGTCCGCGTCGGCCCCGGTCACCACCGGCGCGGCAGCCGCGCGATTCCCCGTACTCGCCGAACTCGACGCGCTGATGCAGGACACCGCTGCCGTCGCGGCCGAACTGATCTCCGCGACCGCCCGCACCGCACCGCCGCCGCCCAGGATGCCGACGGCTCGTGCGATGCCCACACCGGCTCCGGCCCGTCCGACCGACCCGGCGCCCGCCGGATCCGCGTTCACGGTCCGTGTGGGGCCGGACTCCATGCCCTATCTGCTCGACCACTGCTTCTTCCGGCAGCGTCCGGACTGGCCCGACGTCGCGGACCGGTGGCCGGTGGTCCCCGCCACCACGATCGTCCACCACATGATGGACGCGGCGGAAGGAGGCGCCCCCGGCCTGCGGGCGATCGCCGTGCACGAAGCCCGGTTCGACCGCTGGCTGACGGCGGCCGAGCCGATGGACGTCACCGTCACCGTCACCCCGTCGGGACCGGGGCTCGCCGATGTGTCCTTCGGCCCGCACGCCCGTGCCACGGTCGAGCTCGCCGAACGCCATGGCCCTCCCCCACCGGTCTGGGACCGCGGCACGTTCGGCGACGAGCGCCGACCGGCACACCGGGCGGCCCAGTTGTACGACGAGCGCTGGATGTTCCACGGCCCCGCCTACCAGGGTGTGACCGAGCTGACCGGAATCGGCGACCGTCATGCACGCGCCGTGCTGACCGTGCCGCCCGCACCCGGTGCGCTGCTGGACAACGTCGGGCAGGTGCTCGGCTACTGGATCATGGCGACCGCCACCGAACGGACCGTGGTGTTCCCCGTCAGGATGCGGCGAATGCGGTTCTTCGGCCCGCCACCCCCGCCCGGCACCGCGCTGGAGTGCCTCATCCGCGTCACCGCGCTGACCGGTTCCCTCCTCGAAGCCGACGCGCTGCTGCTCATCGGGGGAACGGTGTGGGCCGAGCTGTCCGGCTGGCAGGACCGCCGGTTCGACAACGACCCGAAGACCCGGCCGGTCGAGCGCTTCCCCGAGCACAACACCCTGTCCGAGAGCCGTGCGGGTGGTTGGTCGCTGGTCCATGAGCGCTGGCCAGACCTGGCATCGCGTGACCTGATCATGCGCAACATGCTGGGCAGCGCCGAGCGCCGGGCCTACGAACGGCAGCCACCGCGCGGGCGTCGGCAGTGGCTGCTGGGCCGGATCGCCGCCAAGGACGCGGTGCGCGGCGTTCTCTGGCGGCAGGGTGAGGGCCCGGTCTTCCCCGCCGAGCTGTGCGTGGACAACGAAGCGGACGGCCGGCCCGTGGTGAGCGGACGGCACGGCCGGACACTGCCGCCCCTGTCCGTTTCGATCGCCCACCGGGCCGAGGCGGCCGTCGCCCTCGTGACCCCCCGGGCCACCGCACAGGCAGCAGGCGGTGGTGCCGGTCCGGGAATCGACATCGAGGAGATCACCGAGCGCCCCGAGACCACGCTGACCGCTGCCCTGGGCCCGGATGAGCGTGCGCTGCTGACCACCTGCCGAGAAGCCACCGGTGAGTCCGAGGCACTGTGGTTCACCCGCTTCTGGGCGGCGAAGGAGGCAGCCGCCAAGGCGGAGGGCACGGGATTCGCAGGCCGCCCCAGGGACTTCGCGGTGGTGGCCGCGGCACACGACCGGCTGACCGTCGAGGTGCGTACCGCATCAGGTGAACCGCCGCGTACCCATCGGGTCGCCTGCGAGCAGGTGAGCAATCCCCCGGGGCTGCCGGAGCGCTCCTACGTCGTCGCGTGGACCGGAGGCCCGGCCGCCCCCACCGGCCCGGGCAGCCCGAGTGAACCGAACCGCCCGAATGACCCGAACAGCGCGAACGGCCCGGAACGGTCCGGAACAGCGAGCGACGAGGAGGACGGGAAGTGACCACGACACAGCCTGCGGGGCCGTTACGGGCGGACCAGGACGAGATCCTCGCCGATATCAGAGCCATGATCGGACTTGTCCTGGAGGACTACGGACTCGACGACACCGAGATCGGGATGGAGACCCGGTTCAGCCGGGATCTGGAGTTCGAGAGCATCGACCTGGTCACCCTGGCCGGTCATCTGGAGGACCGGTACGGGCGGACGGTCAACTTCGCCGAGTTCGTGGCGTCCATGGAGCTCGACGACATCATCGAGCTCACCGTCGGCCGGCTCGTGGAACACGTCGCGCACTGCCTCAAGAGCGCGGGAGCGGGCTGACCGATGGCGATCATCGATGCCGGCGGTGTCCGGCTGCACGTCCAGCGGCTCGGTCCCGGCGACGGGCGCCCGGCCAGGGCCACCGTCGTCCTGCTGCACGGTCTGCTGACCGACAGTCTGGCGAGCTACTACTTCACCGTCGCACCGGCTTTCGCCGCGGCCGGACTCGATGTGGTGATGTACGACCAGCGGGGGCACGGCCGGAGTGAGCGCCCGGCCACGGGGTACAGCCTCGACGCGTTCACGGGCGATCTCGGGGCGCTCCTCGCACGCCTGGAGATCCACGGTCCTGTGCATCTGGTCGGGAACTCCTTCGGCGGCACGGTGTCCTTCGGCTACGCCCTGCGGCACCCCGAGCGGGTGGCGAGCATCGCGGTCATCGAGTCCGAACCGGCCACGCCTTCCTGGGCGCGCAAGATCTTCGGCCTGCTGGACCGGGTGCGGCACGAGATGACGGCCAACGAGCGCGACGCTCTCGACTGGATCGCCGCGCACCGCGGCGGCCACACGGCACGGCTGGCGAAGGCGGCGGGACGGCTGGTGCGGGACACCGCGATCGCAGCCGAGGTCACCGCCTGCGAGGTGGTCGGCGAACAGCAGCTCCGTTCTCTGCACTGCCCGGTGCTGGCGGTGTACGGCGAGGACTCCGACCTCGCCGAGCAGGCTCCGTGGCTTCGCGCCCTGCTCCCCCGGTGCAGGACCGTACTGCTGCCGGGTCATGAGCACTCGGTGCTGGTGGAGGCGCCGGGCCAGGTGCGCGACCTCGTACTGGACTGGATCGGGCGCCATCCGCACCGTTACGGCAGTCCGCTGCCGGCCGCGCCCATGGAGGTGAACATACTGTGAGCCGCTTCCTGTTCGTCGTCCCGCCGCTCGTCGGGCACATCAATCCGCTGGTCGGCGTGGCGGCGGCGCTGACCGGACGTGGACACCAGGTGGCCTGGGCAGGGCTGCCCGACGCGGTGCACCGCCTCGCCGGACAGGACGCGCGGGTGTTCCCGTCCCCGGCAACCTGGACGGACGGTCCGGAACGGCCCGCGGACATCCGGGGCCCTGAAGCGCTGCGATTCCTCTGGGAGCGCTTTCTGGTGCCGCTCGCCGACGCGATGGCGGAGGGCGTACGGGACGCGGTGGAGGTGTTCCGTCCCGATGTGCTGGTCGCGGACCAGCAGGCCGCTGCGGGCGGACTCGTCGCCGAGCGGCTGCGGGTGAGGTGGGCGACGTCGGCGACGACATCGGCGGAGTTCGCCGATGTCCTTGCGTCGATGCCGAAGGTCGCGGCCTGGAACGAGGCCCTGCTGCAGGAGCTGCGCGGGCGTATCGGCGCCCCGGACGGAACGGCGGATCCGCGGTTCTCACCCCATCTGGTGCTGGCCTTCACCACCCAGGAGCTGGCCGGTCCGCCCGCCCGCGGCGGGGACCGGATCCGCTGGGTGGGCCCGTCGCTGGCCGCGCGACCCAGCCCGGCCGGCTTTCCCTGGGAGTGGTTCGACCCGGAACGGGCGAAGGTCCTCGTCACCCTCGGCACCGCGAACACCGACGTGGGTGAGCGCTTCCTCACCGAGTGCGCCCGGGCGCTGCGGGCGCGTGCCGACCGGATGCAGGCCGTCATCGTGGACCCCGAGGGCGTCGTGGACGCCGGTTCCGCGCACGGGGACCAGGACAAGGATCTGCTGTGCGTCCCCCTGGTGCCGCAACTGGCGCTGCTCAGGCACGTCGACGCGGTGGTCTGCCACGCGGGTCACAACACGGTGTGCGAGTCGCTGTGGCACGGCGTACCCCTTGTCGTGGCACCGATCAGGGACGACCAGCCGGTGATCGCCGCGCAGGTCGCCGACGCGGGTGCCGGGGTACGGGTCCGCTTCGGACGCGCGACCGAGGCCAGGATCGGTGCGGCCGTCGACGCCGTGCTGTACACGCCCGGCTACCGGGCCGCAGCGCGGGAGATCGGTTCCGCCTTCCGTGCCGCGGGCGGCGCCGAGGCCGCCGCCACCCATCTGGAACTGCTTGCCCGCGATGACGACACCTACACCGCAAGCACCCGGGCCCCCGAGGAGAACGCCGTATGACCGCCCGCTCCCAGCGCTCCCGTCCCCAGCAGTCACGGCATGAACTGGTGGCCGCGCTGCGACCCGCCTACCGGAACGAGCTCGCCGACGGGCCGCAGGTCTTCTTCGAACCGATGCGGCACACCTGCCCATGGTGCGGATCGGCGCGGATCGGCGGGCAGCTGCGCACAGCCGACCTTCTCCAGCACAAGCCCGGCACGTTCCGGATCGACCGCTGCCACTCCTGCCGGCACCTGTTCCAGAACCCCCGGCTCAACGCCAGGGGGCTCGACTTCTACTACCGGGACTTCTATGACGGCCTCGGCGAGCGGCAGCTCGACGGGATGTTCAGCGGGCGCACCGCCTCGTACCGCCGCCGTGCCGAGTCGGTGCTCCCCTATGTCGGCGAGGCAAAGCGGTGGCTGGATGTGGGTACGGGCCACGGCCACTTCTGCGAGGTCGCCCGGGAGGTGCTGCCGGACGTGGTCTTCGATGGGCTCGACCGCTCCGACGGCGCCGAGCTCGCCGCCCGCGAGGGGCGGGTCGAGCGTGGTCACCGCGGTGGCTTCACGGAGCTCGCGCCCGGTATGACCGGCGAATACGACGTGGTGAGCATGTTCCACTACCTGGAGCACAGCACCGAGCCCGTGCGGGAGCTGGAGGCGGCACGTGCGGCACTGCGCCCCGGTGGGCATCTGGTGATCGAAGTGCCGGACCCGGACAGTCGCTATGCCCGGCTGCTCGGGCGCTGGTGGCTCCCCTGGCTCCAGCCGCAGCATCTGCATCTGGTGCCGGTGGCCAACCTGCGCCGGGCGCTGGCGGGACACGGTTTCACCATGGTGGCGCAGCAGCACGGATCGGCGCACGAGGCGGTCGATCTGGTGGCGGCGGTCTGGCTGGGGCTGGACGAGGCGGCGCCGCGGGACGATCTCCCCTGGCTGCCCGCCAGACCCGGCGCCGCGAGACGCGCGCTACGCACCTCGGTACTGCTGGCAGGGCTGCCGGCCCTGCTGGCGGCAACGCTGACGGACCGTGCTCTCGCGCCGTTCGCGGAGCGCCTCGGACTCGCGAACGCCTACCGGCTGGTGGCGCGGCGGGACTGAGCTTCACATCCGGAGCCCCCGATGCAGACCTGGAGCACCATCCCCGTAGTCCGGCGTTTCCGGCACGACACATGCAGTGCGACAGATAGGGGAGAACGAAAAAGGCCGTCTCCTCTTGTTACGAGGAAACGGCCTCCGACCGGCGGATTCGCTGGTCGGGACGACAGGATTTGAACCTGCGACCCCTTGACCCCCAGTCAAGTGCGCTACCAAGCTGCGCCACGTCCCGGTGCCCGTCTGACCTGGGGTTTCCCCCGGCCGATCGCGCACGAGAACCATACCGCACTTCCCAGGGTGGTCACGAACCGTTTCCCGGTCGGCCGTCAGACGGCTCGACGAGCACGATGTGTAACGGCTCGGGCACGGTCGGGCCCGGTGGTCCTACGCCACGTTCCCCCGTTCAGAATCCACCGGGCCCAGGCGTCAGGGCGTCCCGCCGCCTGTTGCCGTACCGTCCCGCCCGACGACTACGCGAGGCAGTAGACACCCATCGCCGGATTGAGGAACCCGATGACGGTGAAGCTGTTGCCGCAGAAGGTGAACGGCATGTACACCGGCATCTGGATCACGTTGCCCGACAGCACGCCCGGCGAACCCGACACCACACCGATGGCGGTGGGGCCGTCGTGGGCCGCGGCGGCACCGGCGCCGCCGAGGACCGCGGCGGTGGCCAGCGCGGCCGATGCCACCAGAGTGCGCATACGCATGGTCTCTCCTTGGGGGAGGTGGTCATAGAACACGATGACCATCCCCCGCGGACGCTCTCGGCATAACGCGGCTCGACCCGTTCGGCGCAGCGGCGAGCCAACCGGCGACCGCGTCCGCGATGGGCTGGCCTGTCTCCAGTTCGATGAACCCGAACTGCCCGCCCTGGTTGCACTCCAGGAACCACCACACCCCCTCCTCGTCCTCCGCGAAGTCGAAGGCGGCATACGCGAGGCCCGCCTCGCCCGCGTAGTCGCGGACGGCCCGGGCGATCCGATGGGGCACCTCCACACCTTCCCAGCTGTGGCCGGTGCTGCCGTAGCGCCCGTCGACCTGGTCGGACGCGGCGAGCTTGCGCGCCGCGAACAGCCTGCCGCCCACCGCGGTGAGCCGGATGTCGGCACGCTTGGCGATGTACTGCTGGAGCAAAGTCGGGGCGGCGGCGACCGAGGAGAAGTCGGCGTCCTGGTTGATCCGGGTGGTGGGCAGGGCGACCGGCGGATCACCGACCGGCGGCCCGGAAGCCGATTTCACGACGATGTCCCGGTACTGGGCGGCGAACTGCCGCGCCACCCGCGGGAAGGTGGTGATGACGGTGGGTGGCACGGCGAAACCGCTGCGGTGCGCGAGGCTCAGCTGCCAGGGCTTGCATCGGGCCTGGGCGGACATGGCGGGATGGTTCATCCACCGCGCGGTGGCGGAGTACAGCATCCCGTAGAGCGCCTGTTCGGTTTCGGCGGTGAGCCACTTCGACGGCGCCGGGGCGTGGGCCGCGGGTTCCCCCGGTCTGCGCACCCATATCGAGCGCAGGGCGCCCATACTGAGCAGGCGCCCCTCGGTGGACAGATGGCCGTAGAAGTCGCCTTGCACGTATTCGGCGGACATGGCGGCCTCGCCGGGAACGTCGGCGGGATCAAGGCGCACCAGGGGCACGCCTCGTTCATGCAGCTTGGCGACCACCATGTCGGCGGTCACGTCCTGCCGACAGGTCAGGATGAGCACGGTCATTTCTCGCGCCGGTCTGTTCAGTCGTCGAAGTGGGTCTTGGAACCGGCCGTGGATGTGGTCGTCCCGGTCGCCAGCAGCACCGCCCTGTCATCGACGGCGGGACGCCCGTCCGCCAGCACGTTCAGCTGGAGGGCGGGGTCGTAGCTGTAGGAAATCGTGACCGCTGGACTCTCGGCCGGAAGTACGAAGTTCAGTACGAACGGTCGCATGAGTCTCCTTCGTCGACTGTCTGCACACGCGTAACTGTACGTGCTGAAGTCGTAGGCAACTCATCACCATGCGTTACCGCAGGCCGGGATGGTGGTGAATGTCATCACAATATGTTCGCTCAACCTTTCGACCCCTGACTCTCGTCTTCCAGAAACGCGGGTCGGCGCCGAAGTGACTGCGCGCTGATGGCCCCCAACTCCCTGTAGACATAACCCAGTTCTCGCCGAGTCGGGAGCTGTCTGACATCCAGTGAGCGAATACTTTCCACCCCGGTCGAGCCCGAAACGCGGGGTGCCGCCGCCGACGCGGCAACACTGCAGCGCCCGGAGCGGACCGGGGCGCGGGACGGCACAACCACGCGCCCGGCGCTTCCGCAAAACCTTTGCCCTTGGCATGTGGCAAGGAGCGGCCGGGAGGGAATGCCCTTCGGGAGGACCGGCGGGCCGCTACC
Organism: Streptomyces sp. SCSIO 30461; assembly: GCF_037023745.1. Lineage (NCBI taxonomy): Bacteria > Bacillati > Actinomycetota > Actinomycetes > Kitasatosporales > Streptomycetaceae > Streptomyces > Streptomyces sp. SCSIO 30461. The sequence goes on along the minus strand of NZ_CP146101.1, from coordinate 3,245,937 downwards.
ACCCAACGCACAGCTTCAATCAAACGTCAACGGTCCGGGTTTCAGCCATAGTTGTCAGTCTGCCTGGATGCCGTTGGCGGTGATCAACACCATGGGGTGCCACATGGTGGCCGGCCCGTACGGCACGGGACCGCGCCGATGCACCACCAGTTCGCACACCCGCGCGAGCAGGCGTTTTCGCAGAGGAGGGCTCGCCATGGACGGGTACTTCACCAGCCGACCGCACCATCAGCTCAGGGAGAGCGTCAGGCGTTTCGCCGAGAACGAAGTCCGCCCCCGGGTTGCCGCGATGGAGTCGGCCCGGACGGTGCACCACGAGTTGTCGCGGCTGATCGCACGTCGGGGCTGGCTCGGGGCGACGATCGACAAGGCGTACGGCGGCATGGGAGCCGGGCACCTCGCCAAGACCATCATCATCGAGGAGCTGTCCCGGGTCAGCGCCGCCATGGGGGCCATGGTCCAGGCCTCCCAGCTGGGCGCCGCGAAGGTGGTCCACTTCGGCAGCGAAGAGCAGAAGAAGACCTGGCTTCCGGCGATCGCCGCCGGGGAGTGCCTGCCCACGATCGCGGTCACCGAGCCCGAGTCGGGCGGTCATGTGCTGGGCATGACCGCCACCGCCGTACGTGACGGCGACGAGTATGTCGTCAATGGCCGAAAGGTGTACGTCGGCAACAGCCATGTCGGCGATCTGCACGGCGTCGTGGTCCGCACGGGTCCGGGATCAGGGGGCCTGACCGCCCTCCTGGTCGAATCGGGCCGGCCCGGCTTTCGCACGGGTGAACAGAAGCCGACCATGGGCCTGCACGGTTTCAGCTTCGGAGAGCTGTTCTTCGACAACTGCCGGGTACCGGTGACGAACCGGCTCGGCGCGGAGGGAGACGGCCTCGCCGTCGCCTATTCCTCCAGCGTGCTGTACGGACGGGCGAACCTCACCGCGGTCGCGCTCGGCATCCACGAGGCGATCCTGGAGGAGAGCACGCGCTTCTGCTCGGAACGCCGACGTTACGGCGCGCCTCTGCATGAACTCCCCTCCATCAAGATGAAGTTGGGGCAGCTACAGTCACGTCTGATGACTGCGCGGCTTGCCGCCTACCACGCGGTTCATCTGCTGGACCAGGGGATTCCCTGCGACGCGGAGCTGATGAACGCGAAGCTGGTCAATGTCGAATCGGCCCTGGACTCGGCGCGGAACGCGATGGAGATCCATGCGGCGGCCGGACTCTTCACCGACCGCCCCATCGAGCGCTATCTGCGAGACGCCCACCACATCTTCGCGCCCGCCGGCACCTCGGACGTCCAACTGCTACGGCTCGGTGAGGTGGCGTTGGGCACCGCCAAGGGGCAGTGGTCGCAGACCCTTTCGGAGGTCACCCGGCTGACTCCCGCCCTGTGACGGGGTGGGGCCGACCGGCCGACGAAGCGTCTTCGGCGCGGTCATCGTTCGGTGTCCCGGCCCTCCGTCCCACACGCCTGCGGCATCCCGCGTCACTGCCCACCCTCGGTGCCGACGCGGCATTCCATCACCACATCACACCGTGCGCTCCGCCGTCGCCCCGGTGTCACGACACACCATCAGATTCCGACGTCCTCACGGCGGTGGATCTGCTCCGCCAGTTCGGCGGCCAGTGCCTTGATCGTCTCGAGCCCGGCCCGGCCCCAGGGGCGCGGCTCCGTGTCCACCACGCAGATCGTGCCGAGCGCGATCCCCGTACGGTCGATCAACGGCGCCCCGAGATAGGACCGGATACCGATCTCGTCGACGACCGGATTCCCGGCGAATCGCGGGTAGTCGCACACGTCCTCCAGGACGAGTGCCTTGCGCCGCACCACCACATGGGGGCAGTAGCCGTGGTCGCGTGCCATGAAGCGGCTCACGTCGGCGCCCGTCGCCGCGGTCGCCGCGTCGAGCTGCTCTCCGGAGTGGCTGCCCGTCGGAGTGTGCAGCCCGGCGAAGAACTGCTGGTTCTCATCGATGAAGTTGACCATCGAGTACGGGGCTCGGGTCACTTCGGCAAGGCGGTGCGCGAAGTCGTCGAAGGCCGGCTCCGCCCGCTCCCCCAGCCCTAGTTGGCGCAGCCTGCCCACCCGTATCGGCGCGTCGCGGTCGATGGGGGTGAGCAGCAGGTGCCCGGTGGGGTCGTACGTCATCAGTGTGCTCCGTAGCTCGGCACCGCCGCGGGTGCCGGTGTGGTGGTCAGCAGATACTGGACGAGGGTGACCAGGGTCCGTATCCCGGAACTGCCGATACGGGCGTCGCACAGCACGACGGGTATCTCCGGTTTGAGGTCGATGGCGGCCCGCACCTCATCCGGCTCATATCGGTGGGCACCGTCGAACTCGTTGACGGCGACGACGAACCCGATACCCCGCCGTTCGAAGAAGTCGACAGCGGCGAAGGACTCCTCCAGGCGGCGGGTGTCGGCCAGCACGACGGCACCCAGTGCTCCTTCGGAGAGTTCGTCCCACATGAACCAGAAGCGCTCCTGGCCCGGCGTGCCGAAGAGGTACAGCACATGGTGTTCGTCGAGGGTGATACGGCCGAAGTCCATGGCGACGGTCGTGGTGGTCTTGGACTCGACCCCGTCGAGCCGGTCCGTCGCCTCACCGACCGTGGTCAGCAGTTCCTCCGTGCTCAGCGGCTCGATCTCGCTCACCGCTCCGACGAAGGTCGTCTTGCCGACCCCGAATCCCCCCGCGACCAGGATCTTCAACGCGGAGGGGAAGCGGTCAGCGGCCGAACGTCCCGGGAGGCTGCGGATTTCAGAGCCGTCGTCGTAGGCCATCGAGCACTGCCTCCAGCAGAGAGCGGTCGGTAGGGGCCTCCTGGAAGCGGGGCGCCCGCGCGGTGACGGCGCCGCACTCCACGAGATCGGACAGGAGCACTTTGGTGACGACCGCCGGGAGCCGCAGATGCGCGGAGATCTCCGCCACCGATGTGGGTCCGTCACACAGCCCGAGCGCCAGGGTGTGCTCGGGGCCCAGATGGGACTGCGGCGCCGAGCCGGTCGCCATCACCAGCGAGAGCAGGTCGAGTGCGGCCGTCGGACGGGTCCTGCCGCCGCTCACCGTGTACGGACGGATGAGGCGCCCGGCCGCGTCGTCGAGCCAGGGCCCGTCCTGCGGGGCGGGCACGGTCAGTGGCCCGTGATGGTGGGCGCTCCGGCCGGCTGTCTCGCCGGGGTGACCAGATAGGGCCGCACGCTCTTGACGAGCATCGCCATCTCGTATCCGAGGACCGCGGCGTCCGCCTCGCGCCCGGCGAGCACGGCCAGGCAGGTGCCCGAACCCGCGGTGGACACGAAGAGCAGGGTCGAGTCGAGTTCGACCACGACCTGGCGGACCTCGCCGCCGTCACCGAACCGGGCACCTGCGCTGCGGCCGAGTGAGTACAGCCCGGATGCCAACGCGGCCATGTGGTCGGCGCTGTCGGCGTCGAGGCCGTGCACGGACTTCACCAGGCCGTCACAGGAAAGCAGCACCGCGTTGTGGGTGTACGGCACTCTCTGGACCAGTCCGCTGAGCAGCCAGTCGAGATCCGATGAATGACCGGTCGGCGTATCGCTCGCCATGGTGCATCTACTCCTTGTGGGTGTCGCCCCGAAGGTGCGGTTCGTGGGGGGCGGTCGGGGGACTCTGGTTCTGTGCGAGGCCGATACCGCGCTGGAAGGCGGCTATCAGGCCCGGGTCGTGGATCGCCTGCTCCTCTGCGGGCCGCGGGACCGGATCGTGGCGCAGTTGCGGCGCCAGGTGTTCCTGGGCGCGGCGCTTGGGGAGCGTGGGGCGCGGGCCGGTCGCACCGGGTGTCGGGAGCGGGCTGTGGGCGGTGGCGTCCGGTCGCTGCGCCGGCCGCGGGGGATGAGCCGGTCGCTGAGGTGGCTGGTGCGGGATGCCGGGACCCGTGGTGACGTAGGTGAGTGAGCGCTGCGGGCCGCCGACCGGGGTGGTCGTGGGCGGCGGGTCGGTGACGGGTGCGGAAGCCGTGGCGGGTGCGGGGGCGTTGTGCACCGGAGGCGGCACGACGGAGTTCGGGCCGATCCGGTCGGGCTCGTACACCGGAGTCTGTCCCGTCTGCGGGGCGGCGTCGGCCTCCTCACCGAGCAGGCCCTTCGGCAGTACGAGTACGGCCTGGATGCCACCGTAGATATTGGACTGGAGGCGCACCGCGACACCGTGCCGACGCGCGAGAGCGGACACCACGAACAGCCCGATGCGGCCGTCCTGCAGCATCTTGGCCACGTTGGCCTGGTCGGGGTCGGCGAGCAGGGAGTTCATCCGGTGCTGCTCATCGGCGGACATGCCGAGGCCCCGGTCCTCCACCTCGACGGCGAGGCCGGCCGTGACATGGGAGGCACGCAGCAGGACCTGGGTGTGCGGGGCTGAGAACAGCGTGGCGTTCTCGACCAGTTCGGCGAGCAGATGGATGACATCGGCCACGGCGTGGCCGCGTAGGGTGCCGTCGATCGGCGGCACGAGTTTCACTCGCGGGTACTGTTCGACCTCGGCGATCGAGGAACGAAGCACTTCGGTCATCGTGACCGGATTCGACCACTGACGGCGGGAGATGGCACCACCGAGCACGGCGAGGTTCTCCGCGTGGCGGCGAATCCGGGTGGCGAGGTGGTCGACATGGAAGAGGCCCTTGAGCAGCTCGGGGTCCTCGACCTCGTTCTCCAGCTCGTCGAGCAGCTGGATCTCACGATGGACAAGGGACTGCAGTCTGCGAGCCAGGTTGACGAAGACCTCTACCCTCTGATCGCTGCCGGCGCCGGCGAGCCGGGATGCCTGGACCACCGCGGCGACGGCGGCGTCATGGGACCGGTTGAGCTCATGGGCGAGCAGCTCGAATTCGTCAGCTTCTCCGTCGGGGACCGCTATATCGCAGCGGGGCCCCGGGCGCTCACCTCGGCGCAGTCCCTCCATGACCGTGCGGAGCTCCGCCTGGCTGCGGGCGGTCGAGCGGCGCAGCCTGTCGCAGCGGTCGGCGACGGACCTCGCGGTCCGGTTCGCGCTGAGGACCGCGGCAACCACGGCCGCGATGGCCAGGGCTGCTGAGCCCAGCAGGGCGAGCCAGAGGGCGATCGATGGCCGCAGTGCGGTCGACCGGATGGTGAAGAGCACCGCGGCGGCGCCGCTGAGCGTGGCGACCACGGCGGGGATGACCGCGCTGCGCAGCAGTCGGGGACGTATCCGGGACTCCGGTGCCGATGCCGGTCTGGGCTGCTGCCTGCCTGAGGGAGGAGTGCGGGGGGAACGGGGGCCTGCGGCGGGGGTGCGTGAGCCCGACCGACCGTGGCGTCCGCCGCCCTCGCGGCGCTCCGGCCGCGCGGCGGGTGCGCGAAGTTGAGACATCAGCGTCCTTGGTACGTGGCCGTACTACGGGTGTTCAGCTGCGGCTCAGCGGACGGGCACCACAAGACGACGTGAGCCCACCGTTGATCACCGGACACACACGGTAGTCGTCAACCGTTCATCTGCGGTGGGCAGTTGACAAACTTGCCCGGGAAGGGTCCGTCTCTGGTATGAGCCTTCGTACGGCAGAACGAAATCCCACCGCGCTCAAACAGGGACCTCTCCCTTCCGTCGCTGACGACGGTGACGCGGCCACGGGCGCCTGGACGACCAGCACCTGCGGGGAGCGAGCCGGGTACGCGCTTGACGGGAGGCCCTTCCCCCTCCCCGCCAAGCCCGCACCGGGTCACATTCCCCAGGCGTCACGCCCTCCATGACTCACCGAGGCGTCGGACCCGGCGAGCCCGGGAGATGCCGCGCCGCCCCTCGCCAACTCCTGGACGCCGCGGCGGCGCTCTTCGCCGCACACCCGCACGACGACGTGACGATGGAACTCAGCCGTGCCGGGGCACCTCCCAGGCCAGGCTCAGGGAAGGCGCGAGCCGGTGAGGACCCATCAGGTCACGGCAGGATGAACCCCATTCGCTCGCAGTGGTACGCGTCTCAGCCCGCCGGGGCAGCCTCGGGAGCCTCCGCGTCGGTGCCGCTCGCACCGGCTCCGGGGCTCCGCGGCGCGGAACCCCCCGGCGCCGGGGCGGTGGCCGTTGCCGGCGCAGCCGAGGGGGACGCTGAGATCGGGCGCCACCAGGGCGTGGCGGGGACACCGGGCGCGGTGGGCTCGAAGGGCTGCCCCGGCAGCGGCAGAGCGAGCTGCGCTCCGCTCGCCGCCGCGGCGCTGACACAGCCCTCGCCGGGCTCGTCCCACGGATGCGGCGCGAGGTTGAACGTCGCCCAGTGGATCGGCAGCATCACCCCGGTCGGCCGGCCGCCCTGGAGGTCCCGGTGGGCCTGCAGGCCTTCGGCCGGGGTCATGTGTATGTCTGGCCAGTACTCGCTGTAGGCACCGATCTGGATCATGGTCGCCTCGAACGGGCCGTGTTCGGCGCCGATCTCCTTGAAGCCCGGGAAGTAGCCGGTGTCACCGCTGTGGAAGAGGCGGTGGCCGCCGGACAGCCCGAGCACCGCCCAGGAGGCCCAGAGCGTGTGCTGCTGGTTGCGCAACCCGCGCCCGCAGAAGTGGCGGGCCGGGGTGGCGGTCAGCCGCAGCCCCGCGATCTCAGCCGACTCGCCCCAGTCGAGCTCACGCAGCCGGGTCTCGGACACACCCCAGCGCTCCAGGTGCGCGCCCACGCCGAGAGGTGCCACGAACACGCTGTCCGTGGACGCCAGGGCGCGGATCGTGGGCATGTCCAGATGGTCGTAGTGGTCGTGCGAGATCACCACGACGTCCACCGGACCGAGTGCGGTGAGCGGTACGGGCACGGGATGCAACCGCTTGGGGCCGGCGAACGCGAACGGCGAGCAGCGCGAGCCCCACACCGGGTCGAAGAGCACCCGGCGGCCGTCGATCTCGGCCAGGACGCTCGAATGACCCGTCCAGGTGAGCCGGAGTCCCGTGGCGGGCGGCGCCGCCAGATCCGCGAGGGCGTCGAGGTACAGCGGAATGGGCGCGGCGGGCGTACGCAGCCGGCGGGCCTCCCGCTCGAAGTAGATCTTCGCGAACTCGAACGTGGAGCCGGACGGCCTGGTCCTGGCATCCACCGGGTTCCGGAAGACCCCGTCCGCGAAGTTGGGCGAGCGGCGGATCCGCTCCATCCGCTCCCCGTCCGGGTCGGCCCCGAACGCGGCTGGGCGCAGGGACCGCAGCCTGGAGCGCAGGGAACTCGGGGTTGCGGCGCCGGCCACTGGGCCTCCTGGGGTCCGGAAGTCTTCCTTGCGGGACTTCCATTATGTGCGGGGGTACGACAGTGCGGGAACGCGCCCGTGGGGCGGCTGATTCCCGACGATGAGGCATGTCACATCAGGTCGGCGGGTGCCATGGCGTACGGACCGGCCGTGTTGCTGCCTCCGGCCTGCGCGGATATCGCGTTGACACGAGTCCGCGGTCTCCAGATACTGACCGACGGTTCAGTCCGTCACCCCGCTGGAGGCTCCATGTCCGCCGTGGACACCACCGCCGCTCCGCTCATCTCGCTCACCTGGACCGACCAGGTGACGGGGCGACAGGGCCATCTGGTGGTCGACCGTCTCGTACGCGGGGTGGCCAGCGGCGGACTGCGGATGCGCGCGGGATGCACCCTGGACGAGGTCGCCGGGCTGGCGCGCGGTATGACCATGAAGGAGGCCCTGCACTTCCACGCGGACGACCCGACCGCTCGCTATGTACCGCTCGGTGGCGCGAAGGGCGGGATCGACTGCGACCCGCGGGACCCGGAGGCCTACGGCGTACTCGTCCGCTATCTGCGCGCGATGCGTCCCTACATCGAGAGTTGCTGGACCACAGGGGAGGACCTGGGGCTCAGTCAGGACCTGGTCGACCGGGCAGCCGCGGAGGCGGGACTCGTCTCGTCCGTGCAGGCTGTGTTCCGACTGCTCGACGACGAGTCGGCGGCACGGAGGCGGCTCGCGGACGCCTTCGCCATCGAGGTCGACGGCATCGGCCTCGACGAGTTGGTCGGCGGCTGCGGTGTCGCCGAGTCGGTGCTCACCGCTCTCGACCGCGCCGGCACCGTCCGGGCCGGAGCCCGGGTCTCCGTGCAGGGGTTCGGCACGATGGGTGGAGCCACCGCGCGGTTCCTGTCCCGGGCAGGCCTGCGTATCGTCGCCGTGGCGGATGTCAAGGGCACCATCGCCAACCCCGACGGCCTGGACGTGGAGTCCCTCCTCGCCGCGCGGGACGCGTACGGCACGGTGGATCGCAGCGCGCTGCGGTCGCACGACACCGAACTGCCGGGTGAAGCCTGGCTCTCGGCCGACGCGGATGTGCTGGTCCCCGCCGCCGTCTCCTATGCCGTCGACCCGGCCAACCAGGCCGGGGTGCGGGCCCGCTGGATCGTCGAGGCGGCCAATATGCCGGTGCTTCCCGACGCCGAACGCCTCCTCGCCGCCCGCGGGGTGACGGTGCTGCCTGATGTGGTCGTGAACTCGGGCACCAACGCCTGGTGGTGGTGGACCCTCTTCGGCGACATCGCCGCCGACGCGGACGAGGCCTTCGCCCACACCCGCCGTTCCATGCGCGCCCTGGTCGACCAGATGCTCGCCCGCGCCGAGGCGGACGCCACCACCCCCCGTGCCGCCGCGCACGCGATCGCCGCCGAACGACTGCCGGTGATCACGGAACGCTATGGCTGGTACGGCTGAGGGCATCCGTGGCGAAGCCCCGTCCGGCTCGTACACGCGTGTGTAGGGTGACCGCGTGGCGAGAGTCCGGTTGAGCGTGGCCGAACGGCGCGAGGAACTGCTGCGCGCCGCCGTGGCACAGATCGAGGCCCGCGGTGTGACGGCCGTACGCGTCGCCGATGTCGCCGCGTCGCTCGGAGTCAGCAACGCGCTGGTCCTGTACCACTTCGAGACCAAGGAAAAGCTGGTCGCCGCCGCCTTCGCGCACGCCGCCGACGCTGACCTGTCCCGTCTCCGCCGCATTCTGGGCCGCCGTACCTCCGCGCTGCGCCGACTGCGCGCCGCTGTTCGCTGGTACGCCCCCACGGGCAAGGCCAAGGGCTGGCGGCTGTGGATCGAAGGCTGGGCGTCTTCGCTGCGCGACCCCGCGCTGCGCGTGGTCGCGCGCGACCTCGACCAGCAGTGGAAGGCCGCGATGACCGCGGTCATCGCCGAAGGCACGGCAGCGGGCGAGTTCCACTGCTCCGACCCCGCCTCCGCCGCCTGGCGGCTCACGGCCCTGCTGGACGGCCTGGCCGTACAGATGACCGCTTATGGCGGCACGCTCACCCGGGCCGCGATGCTGGCCTGGACGGACGAGGCACTGGCCCGCGAGCTGGATCTCGAACGCGGGGCGCTCACCCGGCAGACCCCGTAGGCACGGCGGTCCGGGAAACCCTGGGGGACGTCCGGTGCGGTTCACCGCGGCGGCCTTCGGTGGGGGCATCCCGACCTTCCTCACCGCCGCCGAGCTGACCAGGCTGGTGCCGCACGGGCGAGTGCTGTCTGCGACTGCCGTGTCGGCCGTATCCATCTGGAGTCGCTGCCGCTGTACGACGTGTTCGCGGGCGGGGTCCTGGAGCGGATCCCCGCCCGCGAACACACCGAGCGGTCCCCGTAGGGCGCGGTGCACGCCTCAGAGAGGCAGCAGATCGGGACGCTTCGGCTCCACATGGTCGCCCGAGGACTCACCTCGCAACCGCCTGCCGATCCACGGGACCAAGTACTCCCTGGCCCAGTTGATGTCGTCGCGGCGGACATCCAGCGTGTTGCGGGGCGGCAGCGGGGGCCACTCCTGGTCCGGGTCGGCGGGGACCTCGATGCCGAGCACCTGGGCGGCACGCAGGGCGACGCGGGTGTGGCCTTCCGGTGAGAGGTGGAGCCGGTCGTCGTCCCAGGCGCGGCGGTCCTGGACGGACCTGAGCGACCAGAGATCGAGCACCGGGCAGCCATGGCGGTCGGCGATGGCCCGTACGTGCGCGGTGTACGTGGCGATCTTGCCGCGCAGATGGCGGAGTACGGGCACGCCACGGGTGTCGAACCCGGTGGTCACCATGACGGTGCCGACGGATGCGCGGAGGTCGGCCACGGCGCGCTCGAAGCGCTCGGCGACGTCGTCGGGGTCGGTGCCGGGCCGGATGATGTCGTTGCCCCCCGCGCAGAAGGTCACCAGGTCGGGGGCGAGTTCCTTCGCTCGGGGGACCTGCTCCGCCACGATCTGGTCGAGAAGCCTGCCGCGCACGGCGAGGTTGGCGTAACGGAAGGTGTGCTCCGGTACACGGTCGTCGAGCAGCACGGCGAGGCGGTCTGCCCAGCCGACGAACTGCTCGTCGGGCCCCGGATCCCCCACGCCCTCGGTGAAGCTGTCACCGATCGCCGCGTACGACCCGAATGCCGTGTCTGTTGTCGATCTCGAATCGTCTGCCACGTCACGACATCATTCACGGCCGGAAGTGACCTACGCCACCGTAGGAGGGGTTGACGGGGCGTGACATAGACCACCGAGCCGGCTCCCGGCGGACGGGAATAGCGGCACCGCACATGCGTCCGCCGCTCCCCCCGTCAGGTGGGGAGCGGCGGAGGTCTCTAGGTGACTGGTGTTAATCGTGTGAGCTCGCGCTGGGTCTTCGTCCTGTGTCAGGCTGCGGGGTGTTGGTCGCTGGGTGTGGGGAGAGGTTGAGCGATGGCAGTGGGCCGGACTCCGATGCAGCCGGGGTTGCTCTCCTCCACAGTGGGTTTCTGCGAGGGTCGGCTGGCGCCGAACTCGATCTACGCGGTGCTGCACCGCGAGTGCCGGGCGTTGTTCCCCGATGAGATGTTCGCCGATCTGTTCGCCGAGGACGGCCGCAGGTCGGTGCCGCCGATGATCGTGGCGGTCGTGATGGTCCTGCAGCGTCTGGAGGGTTTGTCCGATCGCGAGGCGGTCGAGCGGTTCGCGTTCGATGTGCGCTGGAAGTACGCCGCCGGCGGGCTGGACTTCGACCATCCGGGGTTCGTGCACACCGTGCTGGTCGACATGCGGGCGAGGCTTGCCGCTTCCGCCCGGCCGAACCGGATCTTCGAGCGGACGGTAGAGGTTGCTGCACAAGCCGGACTGGTCGGCCGCAGGAGGGTGCTGGACTCGGCACCGATCTATGACGCGGTGGCCACGCAGGACACCATCACGCTGATCCGTTCGGCCATCCGCGGCCTGCTGCGGGCGGCCGATCACGTGCTGCGGGCCGAGCTGCGGGCGGTGATCTCCAGCGGGGACGCCTACACCAGCACGGACAAGCCGGTCATCGACTGGACGGACGCGGCCGAGCGGGAAGCCCTCATCGATTCGCGGGCCCGTGACGGGTTCGCGCTGCTGACCGTGCTGGACGGCCGGGCCGTGCCCGGGGATGTGGGCCAGGCCGCGCGGTTGCTGGCCACCGTGCTGGGCCAGGACCTGGAGCAGGACGGGGGCGTCTTCAAGATCGCCCGCAAGGTGGCCGCGGACCGGGTCATCTCCACGGTTGATCCCGAGGCCCGGCACGGCCACAAGACCGTCCGCCGGTCCTTCGACGGTTACAAGGGTCATGTGGCCGAGGAACCCGACAGCGAGGTCATCACCGCGACCGAGGTCACGGCGGGCAACGCCGGCGATGCCGAGCCCGCCGCCGACCTGCTCGCCGACGTTCTCCAACCACCTGCCGCCGAGCAGGCAGACCAGGCGCGGGCCGAAGTCTACGGCGACGCCGCTTACGGGACCGGGCCGCTGCTGGCCGAGCTGGACGACGCGGGCGCCCGGGTGATGGTCAAGGTGCAGGCGGCCAACGCGCCCGGTGGGCGGTTCTCCAAGGACGCCTTCACCATCGATCTGGAGGCAGGGCAGGTCACCTGCCCGAACCAGGTGACCGCCGCGATCCGCCCGAAGTCTGATGGCGGTGGGACGGCCTGCTTCAAGACCGCCTGCGCCGCCTGCCCCCTTGCGGCGCAGTGCACTACCGCCAGGAACGGACGCGTCATCACCATCGGCCCTCACGAAGAACACCTGGCCCGGGGCCGGGCTCGCAGTGCGGACCCCGTCTGGCTGGCCGCCTACCGGGCCACCCGCCCCAAGGTCGAACGCAAGATCGCCCACCTGATGCGGCGGCGACACGGCGGACGCCGCGCCCGGGTGCGGGGCCGGGCCAAGATCGCCGCCGACTTCTCCTTGCTGGCCGCCGCCGTCAACGTCGCGCGGCTCGGCGTGCTCGGAATCATGTCCACAGGCAGTGACAAGTGGGCGGTCGCCGCCGGCTGACCGTCCCGAGGGCGCCCTGGACCATGCAAACGACCCGCACGCGGCCGTGCCAAGCCCTCAACAGCCCCCACGACGGCCACGAACCGCCCACACGCCGCCCGACCACCAGCCAGCAACCACGACCCTGACACCCCCAACGGCGACACCGCACGCCCAGGACGACCCGCTTAACACCAGTCACCTAGACGTCGCCTCAGTCGGAGAGGTGGTTCAGAGGCGGACGCCGTGCTTCCGGAGGTAGGCCAGCGGATCTATGTCGGAGCCGTAGCCGGGTGCGGTGCGGATCTCGAAGTGGAGGTGCGGACCCGTGGAGTTGCCGGTGGAGCCGGAGAGGCCGATCTGCTGTCCGCCGCTCACGTCCTGTCCGGCCGAGACGGACAGGACGGAGAGGTGAGCGTACTGGGCGTAGGTGCCGTCGGTGTGCCGGATGACGACCTGGTTCCCATACGCTCCCGCCCAACCGGCCGAGACGACAGAGCCGGGACCGACGGACTTGACCGAGGTGCCCGTGGAGGCGATGAAGTCGAGACCGGTGTGGTAGCCGCTGGACCACAGGGCACCCGGGGTGCGGTACGCGGTGCTGACACCTCCGGTGACCGGGGCGGAGTAGAAGGACGCCTTGTCCTGCGGGGCCGGGACCTCGGGAGCCGCGGCAGCCTCGACCTTGGCCTTGACCGCGGACTCACCCTTGGCCTTGGCCTCGGACTTGATCTGCGGGGCGGTCGGGGCCGTCTTGGGGGCGTCGGCGGTACGGTCGGCCGAGCGCGAGGCCCGGTCCGGCCGCGCCGGCGCCTGGGCGGGGCGCTCCGCCGGGGCCGCGGCCCTCGCCGGGGCGCCGAGGGCGAGCTTGAGGCCCGGGTGGATCAGCGAGGGATTCTCACCGACAGCCTCGCGGTTGTCGGCGTACAGCTTCTGCCAGCCGCCACGAACCCGCTGTTCGACGGCGATCTTGGAGAGGTGGTCGCCGGGCGCGACCGTGTAGGTCTTGGGCGACTTCGGTGCGGCGACGGCCTGTGGGACTGCGGCCTGGCGGATGGCGGCGGTGCGTTCGGCGGTGACCGTGGGAGCGGACTGCCCCGTGGCGTGCGCCGCACCCGCGGCGCCGATGAGCGGTAGTGCGATGGCGGCGCCACCCGTACCCGCGGCAACGAATCCGCGGGCGAGCGGGCTGGTCTTCGGTCGGCGGTGCTTACCCCGTCCGGGCATGGCGAATTCCTCTCCGGCGCCTGCGAGGTGAGCTGTCGGATTCGGGCTGGAGCTGCCCGGCCGCGCGAAGGCGCGACTACACCCCTAGCCGTCCGGAATCCCGGGACGGCGGCTTACCTGGGTCCCCCGCTCCTGCCACGCGTGGGTGTGTGCGGAATTCCGGTCGGCGGCAGGATTCGGCGGTCCGACCGGATTGCGGTGACCGTAGGCGAGTCGGACGAGCCGTACAAGCAGTGCTATTCAGTCGGCATTCGCCCGCGCGATATCAACGGGGATTTTACGGTCACTCTGCGTGGATTACGGATCTTTGATCGCCTTATAGGCAAAGGGTTTTGATGGGGAGACACGGCGACGGACCGTCACGAATATGATCCCGCTCACGACGGGAATACCATCCCATTACCAATGGGTGCACTCTGCCTTAATCAACTAAAACGGACACAAGCCGCATTCAACCCAGAGAGGAGCGCATCGGGCGGGGTGATTTTTTGGGGAATCCATGTCGTATGGTCGGGTGCACACCGCCGTCGGCGTGCGACACCCACCGCAGACACGGAGGAGCCCCCGTGACACAGCAGCTGCCCCAGGCCCCCTCGACCGAGCCCGAACTCTCGGGCGTGCGCAACTTCCGGGACGTGGGTGGACTGCCGACCGTGGACGGGCGCCGGGTGCGACACGGCAGGCTGTTCCGCAGCGGGCACCTCGCCCATGCCACCGCCGACGACGCAGCGTTCCTGACTTCCCTCGCACTCCACACGATCTTCGACTTCCGCAACTCCGCCGACCACAGGCTGGAGGGGCCCGATGTCGAGCTGCCCGGGGTGCGGAACGTGAACATCCCGCTCAGCGACCCCGCCGACGGCGCCGAGTTCTGGAGGATGGTGCATGACGGCGATCTGGAGCAGCTGCGCTCGATCCTCTCCGAGGGCAAGGCCGCCGACCGGATGTCCGATTCGTACCGGAAGATGGTCCGCGAACGGACGGACGAGCACAGCCGGGTCCTGCACTCCCTGGCCGAGGACAGCGTCCCCGCACTGATGCACTGTGCTGCGGGCAAGGACCGCGCGGGCCTGTCGATCGCGATCTCACTGCTCGCGGTCGGCGTCGAGCGGGACGCCATCGAGGCCGACTATCTGAAGTCGAACGACCCCCACCGCCGCTACAGGGTGCGCCGCAGCGACACATCACCGGCCGGAATGTCCCCTGAGGTCATGGAGCTGCTGCGACCGCTCTTCGACGCGCGTGCGGAGTACCTGGCGGCCGCCTTCGACACCATCGAGGAGACCTGGGGCGGCACTGAGCGCTATCTGACCGAGGGACTCGGCCTCACCTCCGCAACCCGGGAGCGGCTGCGCGACCGCCTGCTGGACGGATCGGTCTGAGCACCTGCCCGCTCGGGACTCACTGCCCGCCGACGGTGAACAGCAGATAGAGGAACGCCGCGAACAGGTGCCCCGCGACGAGATAGGCGAAAAGACGGACAGCCAGTCCGAGCGGGAACCTCTGATCGCTCGATCGCGACTTTCCACGCTTTTCAGTCATCACGCTTCTCCTCGGGTGTGCGGGCGGGCATGCGGATCGGGGCTCTGCAGCAGGGTGTGGACGAACATCAGTTCCACGCCGCCTGGCGTGGCTGCGGCGATACGGTGCGGTGTGAGCGAGTCGAAATGGGCGCTGTCCCCCGGGTCGAGTTCGTGCACGGTGTCGCCGAGGCCGAGCCGCAGTCGTCCCTCCAGTACGTGCAGCCACTCCTCGCCCGGGTGGACCCGCACGAGATCGCCCTGGGCTCCGTAAGGCACCCGCACCCTGAGGGCCTGCATGGCGCGCCCCCGCCCGCCGGCCTGCCGGTAGCTCCAGCCGTCGGCTTCCGCGGGACCCATCCTGCCGCCGCGGATGACGGAGTCGCGTTCCGGTGGGTGCTCGCCGAGCAGTTCGGCGACGGTCGTGCCGTAGACCCTCGCGAGGGTGAGCAGCATCGGCAGCGAAGGCTGCCGCCGACCGGTCTCCAGCCGGGACAGATGCGCGGGCGACAGGCCCGCCCGCTGGGCGGCGGCCTCCAGGGTGAGGCCGCGACGGCGGCGCAGGGCCCGCAGGCGGGGGGCCATGTCGGGCAGGTCGTCCGACGGCCGGCCCGGGTGCTCCGACTGCTCTGCGGGGCCTGAGGCGGAAAGGCTCATGCGTCCATTGCGCCAGGGTCTTTCCCCAGAGGCAAACTCTTTGCCTCTGGGGCAAATCAGCAAGCCTATCGCTGGGCCACGGCCTGCTTCACCAGAGTCCTGCCGAAGTCCCACATCAGCCCGCCGCCGTGCGCCTCGTCCATCACAGCGGTGAACGCGGCGACGAACCGGTCGACCTCCGCCGCCCCGATGACCAGCGGGGGAATCAACTTGATCACCTCCATGTGGTCCCCCGAGACCTGAGTGAGGATGCGGTGCTTCTCAAGCAACGGCGACACCACCATCTGCGCGAAAAGCCCCTTGCGAGCGGCTTGCAACATGGTCCACCGGCCGCGCAGTCTCAGCGATGACGGCCTGCCGAACTCGATGCCGATCATCAGGCCCCGGCCCCGGACCTCTTTCAGCAGCTCATAGCGGTCCACGAGCGCCGCGAGCCGGGACTTCAGCAGTTCGCCGGTGGTTCGCGCGTTGGCGACGAGCCGCTCGTCCTCCAGGACCGCCAGCACCGCGAGCCCGGCGGCCATCGCCTGCGCGTTCGCTCCGAAGCTCGCCGAGTGCACCAGCACCCGGTCCATGGACGAGTACACCTTCTTGAAGATCCAATCCCGGCAGAGCGTCGCACTGACCGGGACGTAGCCGCCCGAGAGAGCCTTGGCGACGCACACCAGGTCGGGCTCCACCCCCTCCTCGTGCTGGTAGGCGTAGAAGTCACCGGTCCTGCCGAGGCCGGTCTGCACCTCGTCGGCGATCAGCAGGGCGCCGTTGCGGCGCAGCAGTTCCTGCGCCGCGCCCAGGAACCCGGGCGGAGCCTCGTGCACGCCCTTGCCCTGGATGGGTTCCACGACGAAGGCCGCAACGTCTCCGCGCCCCAGCTCACGTTCCAGGGCCGCCAGATCTCCGAGCTCGACGGCCGTGTCGGGAAGCAGCGGGGCGAAGCCGTCACGGAAGCCCGCCTCTCCGTTGATCGAGAGCGAGCCGGTGGTCAGCCCGTGGAAGGCGTGCGCGCAATAGAGCACCCTGGGCCTGCCGGTGGCGTACCTGGCGAACTTCAGGGCCGCCTCGACGGCCTCCGTACCGCTGTTGCCGAAGTACACCCGGTCCAGGTGCGGACTGTGGGTCAGCAGCCTCTCGGCCAGCAGCCCGGGCAGTGGCGAGCAGTCGAAGCGGGTGAGGTCGGCGAGTGAGGCGTCGAGGACGTCGTGCAGCGCCCTGCGCACGACCGGATGGTGCCGACCGAGGCCCATGACACCGAATCCGGCGAGCATGTCCAGGTAGTCGGCTCCGTCCGTGTCCCAGAAGTACGCGCCCTCACCGCGCTCGTACACTTTGTCGAACCCGATGGTGTGCAGCATGCGCGGCAGCTGGTGGTTGAGGTACCGGCTGTGCAGCTCATAGCGCTCGCCGCCGCGCTCCCTCAGCAGCCGTCCGAGGTCGAAACCCTCGCTCATCGCCCGCGCCCCTCGCTCTCTCCCAGTCAGCGGTTGCCGGACATGGTCTCCCGGGCAGCCCTCAGCGACTCCTTGAGAGAGCCCATGGTGGCGAGTACCGCGGTGGGCTCATAGCCGCAGTGCGCCATGCAGTTGGCGCAGCGCGGATCCTTGCCCCGGCCGTACTTGCTCCAGTCGGTCTCTTCGACCAGTTGACGGTACGTCGGTACGTAGCCGTCGCTCATCAGATAGCACGGCCGCTGCCAGCCGAAGAGCGAGTAGTTCGGGATGGCCCACGCCGTGCACGGGAAGTCGACCCGGCCTTCCAGGAAGTCCAGGAAGAGGGGTGAGTGGTTCAGCCGCCAGCGCTTTCGGTTGCCTCCCGCGAAGGCTTTCCGGAAGAGCTCCCGGGTCTGCTCGACTCCGAGGAAATGCTCCTGGTCGGGCGCCTTCTCATAGGCGTAGGCGGGCGAGATCATCATCTCGTCCACCTCGAGCTCGTCGTTGAGGTAGTTCAGCACCTCGATAATGGTCTGGGGTGTGTCGGTGTTGAAGAAGGTGGAATTGGTGGTGACCCGGAAGCCGCGCTGCTTGGCCTCCTTGATGGCCGCCACCGCCTCGTCGAAGACGCCCTCTTTCGCGACGGACTCGTCATGCCGTTCGCGCAGGCCGTCGATATGGACGGCGAAGGCGAAGTACGGCGACGGGGTGAAGGCGTCCATCTTCTTGCGCAGCAGCATCGCGTTGGTGCACAGGAAGACGTACTTCTTCCGGTCCACCAACTGCTTCACGATCTCGTCGATCTGAGGGTGCATCAATGGCTCGCCACCGGCGATGGACACCATCGGCGCCCCGGACTCCAGCACAGCTCCGACCGCCTGGGCGACGGGCATGCGCTGCTTGAGCACGCCTGCCGGATGCTGGATCTTCCCGCAGCCCTCGCACTTCAGATTGCACGCGAACAGCGGCTCCAGCTCCACGATCAGCGGAAACTTCTCCCGCTTGCGGAGCTTCTGTTCGAAGAGGTAGGTCCCGACCCTGATGGATTGGCGAAGCGGCATGGCCATCTGGCTCACCTCCTGGGGAGCAGCGAAGAACGGTGCCATTCATGGAAAGCAGGAAGGACGGCACGCAGGACACGGATTGCCGATATTCCACCGCGGACCGTGCCAATGCGGACCAGTTCATGCTCTGGAGCGTCCACGACCACCCGGACGGCCGCAACGGGGCGCACACCGGCGCTCAGAGCGCTGTGGAGCGTGGCGGCGGACTCCATGTCCGCCGCGATCGCGCCGGTGGCGCCGAGCGCCGTCCGTTCCTGGCCGCGCACCACATGGTCGGTCCCGGCGAGCGGGCCGCAGTGGACTGTGTGTCCGGGCGGCAGGACGCGGGCCAGTTCCCGGACGAGCAGCGGGGCATCGTCGCAGGGAGTGGCGCCCCAGGGGCCGCGGGTCTCGACGGCTACGACCAGGTCGCCGGGATGCATTCCCGGGACCAGCCCGGCGCAGAAGCCCGATGCCAGGACAGCGGCGTCACGCAGCCGAGGGGCGAGGAGCGCGCGATCGACGGCGCGCCGCGCGTTCGCCGGGCCCATCCCCGTGCGGAGCACGGTCACCGGCCCCGGCGCGTCGGCATGGCCCCTGCGCCCGCCGCGCAGGGCGAGCCGCTCGATGCCGAGGGCACAGGCGATCAGCAACTCGGGCATCCCACCATCGGACCGCGCGGTGGGTGCGTCGGAGTCCGGGGTGCCGGAATCCCGGGCGTCCACGCTCAGATCCTGTTCCGGCGGGCGGAGGGCTCGCCGTGCACATAGCGGCCGAGCGCCGTGAGCGGGAAGACCTGCCGGTAGAGGTGGTAGTTGATGGAGAAGTCCCAGGGAAAGCCGGTGCCGGTGAAGTACGGCTCGTCCCAGGAACCGTCCGGGAGCTGCGTTTCACCGAGGAAGGCGATGCCCCGCTCGACCGCCTTTCCGTCCCGTTCCCCCGCTGCCAGCAGGGCGAGCAGAGCCCAGGCGGTCTGCGACGCGGTGGAGACGCCCTTGCCGACGGACCCGGTGTCCCGGTAGGAACGCAGATCCTCGCCCCAGCCGCCGTCGCCGTTCTGCACGGAGTCGAGCCAGCGGACGGCCCGCCGGATGGCCGGGTGCCCGGCGGGCAGCCCCGCTGCGGTGAGGGCGGGCACCACCGAGCCTGTTCCATAGAGGTAGTTGACACCCCAACGCCCGAACCAGGCACCGTTCGGCTCCTGTTCGCTGAGGAGCCACTCGACGGCCGCTCGGGTACGGGGGTGGTGGGCCCGGCCTTCGTACGCGAGCATCTCCACGACATGCGCCGTGACATCCGCGGACGGCGGGTCGATGACCTCGCCGAAGTCGCAGAACGGCAGCCGGTTGGGCAGCGGGCTGGTGTTGTCGGCGTCGAACGCGGCCCAGGCGCCGTTCTTCGACTGCATCCCGAGCGTCCAGTTGCCCGCCCGGGCGATCGCCCCTTCGATCCGTTCCGGATCGGGGTGTCCGACCCTGCGCAGGGCCAGGATGACCTCGGCGGTGTCGTCGATGTCGGGGTAGTTGTCGTTGTGGAACTCGAAGGCCCAGCCACCGGGGGCGAGCCGGGGTCTGCGTACGGCCCAGTCCCCGCGTTTGACGACCTCTTCGGCGAGCATCCAGTCGGCGGCCTTCACCAGCGCCGGATGGTCCCCCGGCAGTCCGGCGTCGGCGAGCGCGATGGTGGCGAGGCAGGTGTCCCAGACCGGGGACTGGCATGCCTCGATCATGCGCACCGGACCACCGGTGTGCCCGCCGTCCCGTTCCGTCGCCTCGTCCCGCCAGACGGCGAAGCGGTCGAGCGACTCGAGGCCCGAACGCATCACCGGGTGCCGGAGGTCGTATCCGAGCAGGTGGAGCGCGATCAGCGAGTAGACGGCGGGCGGTTGGATGCCGCCCCAGCAGCCGTCGTTCTCCTGCCGCTCGACGATCCAGCGGGCAGCGGCGTTCATCGCCGCACGGCGCAGCGGGCGCGGCGCGATCCTGCGGTAACCGTGCAGGGCCTTGTCGAGACGCTGGAAGAGCCCGTCCCAACTCGCTGCCGGTGCCAGTGGTCGTGCAGGGCAGGGACGGTGCCGGTCGGTGTGCAACTCGTCGAGCGGGAATGGCGCGGGGCGTACGGGTCGCTTGGCGGAGACGATGGTGAGCGGGACGATGGTCTGACGGGCCCAGCAGCCGAAGTCGTAGATGTTCAGCGGGAACCACGAGGGCAGGAAGATCAGTTCGGGCGGCAGCTCGGGCAGGTCCTCCCACTTCCACCAGCCGAAGAGCGCCAGCCAGATGCGGGTGAACACCCGGCTCGCCGCGATCCCTCCCTGCCCGCGGATCCAGGCCGCGGCCAGGTCCATGTGCGGGTCGCCGGGCCGGTCACCTGCGAGGCGCAGCGCCACATAGGCCTCGACGGTGGCGGAGAGCTCCCCAGGACCGCCGTGGAAGGTGGCCCAGGCGCCGTCGCCGCGCTGCAGGCCGCGGATGAAGCGGGCAGCGGCCAGCGTGGTCTTCTCGTCCTGGATGCCGAGGAACTGGCGGAGCATCAGGTCTTCGGCGTCCATCGTGACGTTGGTCTCGAGGTCGCCCTTCCACCAGCCTGCGGAGTCCTGCAGGCCGAGCAGATACTCGGCGGACCGCTGCGCCGCGCGTTCGGCGGCGAAGAGCACCTCACCCGTCGGACCGGACTCGGTCGGCTCCGATGGGGCTGCGGCCGCGCCGGGAGGTGGACCGGCCGGTGGAGCCGGGTCGGCGGTTGCGTCGATCGGTTCGCCGGCCACGGCTGCGCGGGGTCCTGGAGTCCCGGAGCTTCCGTCGGTCGTCGCTGTCATGGCTTCCCCTTCATGCAGTCGGAATCTCTGCTGCTGCGGGTCTGCCGTCGGCCGGTACCGTCAGAGGTACCGGCCGGCGACTGCGAGCTCATATGCGGTTGGGCGTGATCATCTCTCGCGCGGTCTTCCCTCTCGCCTGATCGACTCCGCGACCGGCCGTGTCGTCGGCTCCGCGACCGACCGCGCGCCCGGCGCTCCGTACCGCCACGGTCATCTCTCGCGTACGACCACGAAGTCGGCGAGCGCGACGAGCTGGGCCCTCACCCGGTCGGGCATCTCGATCCGGTCCAGCGCGTCCACGGCGATCGCGTGCTGCCGACGGGCCTCGTCGGCGGTCCACTGCCGACCGCCGGCCTCCTCGATCAGCGCTGCCCGGGTGGCGAACTCCTCCTCGGAGAAGCTGTCGAAGTCGCTGCTCTTCGCATCCGCGGCGAGCAGCTCACCGAGCCGCTCGGAGGCGGAGCCGCCGGCCGCGAGCGCGGCGACGACCGGAAGCGACTTCTTGCGCTGGCGCAGGTCGCTCCAGGTCTGCTTGCCGGTCGACACGGGATCACCCCAGATGCCGAGCAGATCGTCCACGGCCTGGAAGGCGAGACCGAGGTGGTAGCCGTAGGCCTCCAGGGTGTCCGCGGTGCGGTCGTCGGCGCCGCCGAGTACCGCACCGATGGACACGGCGCAGGCGAGCAGCGCGCCGGTCTTGTTGCCCTCCATCTCCAGGCATTCCTCGACGGTGACCCGCTCGCGGTGCTCGAAGGAGATGTCCTGGGCCTGGCCGTCGATGAGCTTGCGGGTGGCGGCGGTCAGCCTGCGGGTGGCGCGGCCGGCCTCGGCCGTGCCGAGTTCCAGCAGGACCTCGTTGGCCAGGGCGAAGAGCGCGTCCCCGACCAGAATGGCCTGGGCGGGGCCGTGCACCTTCCACACCGTGTCGCGGTGGCGGCGCTGCTCGTCACCGTCCATCAGATCGTCGTGGAGCAGCGAGAAGTTGTGCACCAGTTCGACGGCGACGGCGCCGGGAACACCTACTTCGGGGGCTGCCCCGGCGACCTCGGCGGACAGCACGGTCAGGGCGGGCCGTACCGCCTTGCCGCCGTCGCCGTCGGCGGGACGCCCGTGGGCGTCGATCCAGCCGAAGTGGTAGGCGGCGACGGTGTCCATGGGCGGCGCGAGCCGGTCCACGGCGGCACGCAGCACCGGGGTGGACAGCGTCCGCCCGCGCTCGAGCAGCGCGGTGACGTCCACGGTGTCAACAGCCGGGTTCGCCGAGGGCGCAGTCGGCACTTTCTCTCCTCTGGTTCCACTGCTCGGTGTCATGCCGCCTCCTTGAGCGGATGTTCATGGGGGCGGCCGAGATCGGTCAGCGCGGCGGCAGCGGCGCTGATACCGCTGCGCACGGCGCCCTCCATGGTCGCGGGCCAGCCGGTGGCGGTCCACGAGCCGGCCAGATAGAGGCCGGACGCAAGAGTGCGAGCGGCAGGCCGGAGCCTGCCCACGCCTGGGGTGGGGGCGAAGGTGGCGGTGCGCTCCCGGGTGACGAAGAAGTCGCGCACCTCCGCACCGTGCGCGGCCGGCAGCAGCCGCTCGAGCTCGGGGAGATAGCGTTCACGCAGTACGGTGACCGAGGTGTCGATCTCGTCGTGAGCGGCGGACTGGGACAGGGCCAGGTACTGCCCTTCGGTGAGCCCGGAGGCGTCCGTGCGGTCGAACACCCACTGGACGGGGCTGCCCAGCGCGGCGAAGAACGGCTTTCGCAGCACCTTGCGGTCGTAGACCACATGGATGTTGAGAATGGGCGCGGTGCCGATGCCCAGCAGCCGGTCCGGCTGGTCGAGCGCGCCTTCCGGCAGCAGGGCGTGGGTCTCGCGCTGGGGGACGGCCAGGACGACGGTGTCCGCGTCGAGGCGCAGTGTGCCTGCTGTGACGTTCCAGCGGCCGTCGTCGGTGCGGGTGACCGCACTGGCACGTGTCCGTAGTTCGGTGCGGACCCCGGCGCAGTCGAGAGCCTTGCGGGCCAGCGTGTCGTGGAGGTCGCCGAGCGGGACACGGGCCCAGCCGATGTCGGCGGCACCGGGCGTGGAGAGCAGCCCGGTCTTGAACACCATCGCGGCCAGGCCCAGTGACGCCTGGTCAGCCGTGGCATTGAGGGTCGCCACCCCCACGAGGTCCCAGAGCGCCTCGATGGCGCGCCGGGACTGGCCGTGCCGACCGAGCCAGCCTGCGAAGTCCACGGCGTCCAGGGCGGGGTCGGCGAGGTCGAGGCGCGCGAGTGCCAGCGCGGCACGCCCCACGGCCGCCCGCTCGGCGAGCGACAGATGCGGATACCCGGCCAGGGTACCGGCGAGGTGCAGCGGCACCGGCAGCGCGGCTCGGCGCAGATGCCCGAGCCGCGGGCGGCGCGGGTCGGCGACATCGAGCACGGGGACGTCCAGCCGGTCCTGGAGCGGGGCCAGCCGCGTACCCTCGACGCGGTCGAGGAACCAGCGGTAGGCGGTACAGCAGCGCAGATACACGTGCTGACCGTTGTCGACGCTCAGCTCACCGCGTCGGAACGAGAAGGCGAGACCGCCGAGACGCGGCCGGTTCTCGACCAGGGTGACACGCAGTCCGGAATCGGCGAGGCGCATGGCCGCGGTGACACCGGCGAGTCCCCCACCGACGACCACCGCGTGCGGCTGCGCCCTTGTGGCGCCGTGTGCCGTCATGGACCCTCCCCGGCCTCGAAGCACGGCAGGTACGCCGGCGCCGCACTGGCTTGCGTGTCCCCCGCGCTACCGCCCTCCGCCATGGTCACAGACGCGGCGATGTCGCGGAGGGTTGCACACCGGTTACGGATGCCCGGAGGACACGGTACACAACGGGCGACACCGTGAACACTCAGAGCACGGCAGTCACAGCGATCACATCGGGCACGGCGGGGACGACTCTCGGGAGTACGGAGCGTACGGGACCTTTCGGCAGCGGGGGACGAACGGGAGGAGCAGGTGGTACCGAACCGCATCAGGTGCGCCTCCTGACGGCCTGCGGGATGACATGCCGGGAGACATGCCGGGCGTCGAACCCCGACAGACCGCGCATGGCGACATAGGCCTTCTCATGGCCCGGCAGCGAGACCCGGCCGCGCAGCACAGCGCCGGGGTCGCGCTCGATGCGGTCGAGCAGCCGCCGGTAGATCCCGGCCATGGCCGCGACACAGGCACCGCTTCGCCGGTCGAGCATGGGAAGCAGCCGGTAGCCCTCCACGAACAAGCCCCGGGCACGCCGCACTTCGAAGTGGACGAGGCCGTCGAAGTCCGCGCCCTCGGGCAGCACCGGGTCGGTGAGACCCGTGGAGCAGCCGAACTTGGCGAGGTCGTCGGACGGCAGATAGGTGCGACCGCCCGCCGCGTCCTCGCGGATGTCGCGGAGGATGTTGGTGAGCTGGAGGGCGAGCCCCAGGGTGTCGGCGTACTCGGAGGCACGGTCGGCGCCCCGCGCACCGTGCTGCGTACCGAACACTCCGAGCGAGAGCCGGCCGATGGCGCCCGCGACACACCGGCAGTAGACCTTCAGGTCGTCCCAGGTCTCGTACGTCTCGCCGCGGACGTCCATGAGGACACCGTCGATCAGCTCGTCGAGTCCACCGAGCGGGATCGGGAAGCGTCGCGCGGCGTCGGCGAGCGCCACGGCCACGGGATCGGTGTCGTCCTCGTCGACCTTGTCGCCGCGGATCCGGCTGAGCAGTTCACGGGTCGATTCGAGCCGCTCGCGCTTGGCCGACGCGCCGAGACCACCGTCACCGATGTCGTCGACCCTGCGGGAGAACGCGTACAGCGCGGACATGGCCTGCCGCTTGTCCGTCGGCAGCAGCCGGATCCCGTACGCGAAGTTGCGCGCCTGCTGCCCGGTGACCGCCTCGCAGTAGCTGTAAGCGGCCCGCACCGGCGCGGACACGGGCGAGTGCCCCTGCATACCGCGACTCACCCCTCTCTACCGGCTCTACGCAAGACAACTCCCACTTCGCGCATCAGTCCCGCCCTGGTCGGTCTGGGTGGTCCGGGGAGTACGTCATACCCGGCGGCCTCGATCGCCGCGATGGCGGCGCGCCCACCCGCCACGAAACCGGCGAGCAGCAGCCTGAGCCTGCCGTGCACGCTGCCCACGAGAGGAAGACCGTCACCGAGCAGCCGTCCCGCACGGTCCGCCTCGAAGGCGACCAGCGCGCGCACCTGAGCGTCGGCGGTCGGGGCGGCGAGATCCGCCTCGGTCACCCGGAAGCGTTCCATGTCCTCGGCGGGGAGGTAGATCCGGTCGGCCGCCAGGTCCTCCGCGACATCCTGGAGGTGCTCGATGATCTGGAGCGCGGTGCATACGGAGTCCGACAGGCGCACCCGCTCGGGACTGGTGCTGCCGGTGACGGCGAGCACGAGCCGGCCCACGGGATCGGCGGACAACGCGCAGTAGGCGACGAGGTCCCCGTAGGTCTCGTAGCGGCTGACGAGCTGGTCCTGGCGGTTGGCCTCGATCAGCCCGATGAACGGCTCGGGGGTGAGCGAGTGACGGCGCACCGTGGACGCCAGGGCGCGGAGCAGCGGATGGTGCGGGGTGCTCTCCTCGCCCGGGTGCCCGTCCACGCGGCCGTCGGCGTCCGCGGCCGGGTCGGGGAAGACCCGCCGCAGATCGGCCTCGAACGCGTCGAGCATCACCAACCGGTCCGCGGCCTGGGCGGGGTCAAGCCCGAAGTGGACGGCGTCCGCGCCACCGGATGCGAGGTCACCGTCGCCGATGTCGTCGACGAGCCGGGCGTACCCGTACACCGCCATCAGGTCGTCGCGCCAGGACCTCGGCAGGAAGAAGGGGGCCACGGGAAAGTTCTCGTCCGCAGCCTTGTCCAGTGTGGTGCGCGGGGAGGCGTCGGGGCGCACCTGCCGGGTTCCCATCACGTCGGGCTGCCCGCTGCGGGGACGGCACCGCGCGCGCGGAGCTGGAGATCTTCCGTCATAGCCGTCACATCTCCCGTTCTACACTGCCGACCCAATACATCCTATTTCGGACACGCCGCCGTGAATCAGCACCGGCACAGCTTACGTTGTACAGCCCCGAGGTCCATGGCGGGGTACTGCGAGCGTCACAAGAGCACTGCGATCCGTGACCAACCACCTCAGGTGGCACAGGGATTGACGACCGATCGACATACCTGCGCGCTGCACCCGTCCGCCGCACCGCAGCCGCACCCCCAGCGGGGCCCGACCGCACCCGGCGGCGGGCCCGACCGGTCGCTCCGGTGGGCCCCAGCCGCCGCAATCGCCTGCCGCCGGGACCGGGACGCCTACTTCCCGGTCTCCCGCTACTTCCCGGTCTCCCGCTCGTACGCCTTGAGCACCTCGGCGGTCGGTCCGTCCATCAGCAGCTCGCCCTTCTCCAGCCAGAGCACCCGGTCGCAGGTGTCCCGGATGGAGCCCAGGCTGTGGCTCACCAGGAACACCGTGCCCGCGTGCTTGCGCAGCTCGCGGATGCGCTCTTCCGAGCGGATCTGGAACTTCCGGTCGCCCGTGGCCAGCGCCTCGTCGATCATGAGGACGTCGTGGTCCTTGGCGGCGGCGATGGCGAACCGCAGCCGAGCACCCATACCGGACGAGTACGTGCGCATCGGCAGCGTGATGAAGTCGCCCTTCTCGTTGATGCCGGAGAAGTCGACGATGCCCTGGTACCGCTCGCGGATCTCCTCCTTCGACATACCCATGGCGAAACCGCCGAGGATGACGTTGCGCTCACCAGTCAAATCGCCCATCAGCGCGGCGTTCACTCCCAGCAGCGAGGGCTGACCGTCGGTGTAGACCTTGCCGCTCTCGGTGGGCAGCAGTCCTGCGATGGCACGCAGCAGGGTCGACTTGCCGGAACCGTTGGTACCGATGAGGCCGATTGCCTCGCCGCGGTAGGCGGTGAAGGTGACACCGCGCACGGCGTGCACCTTGCGGACCCCGCGTACCTCTTCGCCGCGGTCGCGCTTGAGGATCCGGCTCAGGGCGGCGGTGGCGCTGCCTTTGCCGCTGCTCGCCCCGTTGACGCGGTACACGACATGGACATCGTCGGCGATGACGGTGGGCACACGAGCGTCACTCCGCGTCCCGATGTCGCCGATGTCCCTGATGTCGTCAGCCACGGCCATAACGCTCCTCCGCCTTCCAGAAGTACACGAAGCCGACCACGCCCAGTAGGACCGCCCAGGCCAGGGCAGCGAACCAGACATGCGTGGGCAGGTTCGACCTGTCGTACCCGTCGATCAGGGCGAAGCGGATGAGGTCCATGTAGACGGCCGCCGGGTTGTACATCAGGACCTCGGCGATCCAGGCCGGCTTGTCCGCGAGCATTTCCTTGATCGAGAACATCACGCCGGAGCCGTACATCCATGTGCGCATGATGAACGGCATCAGCTGGGCCAGGTCGGGGGTGCTGCTGCCCCAGCGCGCCATGATCAGCGCGAGTCCGGCGTTGAACACGAACTGGAGCGCCAGCGCCGGGACGACCAGCAGCCAGCTGAGCGAGGGGTAGCTGCCGAACCCGACCGCGACGAGCACCAGCACGATCATCGAGAACAGCAGCTGCTGGAGCTGCTGGAGCGCGAACGAGATCGGCAGCGAGGCGCGCGGGAAGTGCAGGGCCCGCACCAGGCCCAGGTTGCCGGAGATGGCCCGCACCCCGGCGGTCACCGAGGTCTGGGTGAAGGCGAACACGAACACACCCGTCACCAGGAACGGGATGTAGACCTCCTTGGACATCCCGCGACCCGCGCCGAGGATGAGCCCGAAGATCAGGTAGTAGACGAACGCGTTCAGCAGTGGCGTCGCCACCTGCCACAGCTGACCGAGTTTGGCCTGGCTGTACTGGGCCGTGACCTTCGCCGACGAGAACGCGAGGATGAAGTTCCGGCGGCCCCAGAGCTGCCCGACGTACTCGAAGAGCCCCGGTCGGGCACCGCTCACCGAGAGGCCGTACTTGGCGGCCAGCTCCGCCGGCTTCAGCCCGGCGTCGGGAGATGGCAGAGCGGTCGTCACGATCGCTCCGTCATGGGTTGTGTCACTCACAAGTTGAAACTTTCGTGTTCAAGATGCGCGTCAGTTTGGGCGCTCAGGTGGCGGCCAGGACCCGGATTACGCCCGATGCTCTCAGACCACGGCCGGTCATACGACCGGTGGTCGGCCCAGCCTTGTCAGCCGCCACACCGTACGCCACTTCATGGGCCTACGGGGTCCGCACGGAGTCGTCCAGCCTTCCTTGAATCCACCGAACCACGCCTTGAGCGCCGACGTCGAAGGACGCCTGGCGAGTGTGAGAAGAATCCACACGCCGAGATACAGCGGCACCAGGGGCGCAGGCAGATTGCGACGAGCCAGCCACACTCGGTTGCGAGCCACCATGCGGTGGTAGACCGCATGCCGCGACGGCGGGGTGGTGGGGTGGTGCAGCACCATGTCGGAGCGGTAGTCGATCATCCAGCCGGCGTCCAGCGCCCGCCAGGCGAGATCGGTCTCCTCGTGGGCGTAGAAGAAGTCGTCCGGGAGCCCGCCGACCTGCGCGATGACCTCGGTGCGGACGGCGTTGGCGCCGCCCAGGAAGGTCGTCACACGCGAGGAGCGCATCGGGTCGGACGCCCTCAGCCGCGGCACATGGCGGCGCTGGGTGGCACCGGTCTCCGGGTCGGCGATCCGGAAGCTGACGATGCCCAGGCTCGGATCGTCGGCGAAGGCCCGGCGCACCCGTTCCGCGGTGTCGTTGTCGGGCAGCAGACCGTCGTCGTCGAGGAACAGCAGCGCGTCGACTTGCGTACCGGCGGGCCCGAATGCCTCGATGCCGACGTTGCGCCCGCCCGGGATCCCCAGGTTCTCGGGCAGATCGACGGTCCGTACGAACGGGAAGCCGTCCACACCGGTCACGGGGGCGCCGTTGCCGACCACGACCACCTCGACCGGCTCGCCCTCCTGCTTGGTGACGGAGTCGAGCAGGGCGCGCAGATCGTCGGGGCGGTTGCCCATCGTGATGATGACGGCACCGAGCTTCATGCCGTCGGTCGTGCTGTCACTGGTCATGGCCCCGCTCACCTCAGCCTGCTGGAGACGAGGATCGACACGAGGTGCAGCACGGTCTGGAGCAGCGCGATACCCGCGAGCACGGCGACGCCGAGGCGGGTGAAGAACAGGTCGCCCCGGATCTGGTCGGCGATGGCGAGCACCAGGATGAGCAGCGACGCCTCGATGCCGAGCACCAGCCGGTGGAACTTCAGCGCGGCCGCGGCCCGCCTGGCGAGCGCCATCCCGGAGGAGCGCGGCTCCGCCGCAGCTTCCTTCACCGGTTCCATCCCGGCCTGGTGGCGGGCAACACCGACCAGGTCGGTCTCGGCCTTGATCAGGATGGCACCGAGCGCGGCCAGGGTGCCGAGGAAGGCCCACAGCCAGTCGATCTGCCCACCTCCCCACAGGTCGGCCGCGCGCAGCCCGAAGCCGGTCAGCACCGCGGCGTCGCACAGATACGCGCCGACCCGGTCCAGGTACACGCCGGACAGGGAGTACTGCTTCTTCCAGCGGGCGACCTCGCCGTCCACGCAGTCCAGCAGCAGGTAGAGCTGGACCATCACGACGCCGAGCACGGCGCCCCAGATGCCCGGCACCAGCAGGGCGGGCAGGGCCAGCACACCGGCCAGGGTCATCAGGTAGGTCAGCTGGTTGGGCGTGACCTTGGTGGTGACCAGGACACGGGTGATGCGCAGCGAGATCTCCCGCATGTAGAGGCGGCCGCCCCAGTGCTCACCGCTGCGCCGGTCCTTCACACCCGCCGGGTGCACCACCGGGCGGAGTTCAGCTACGGATGGTCTTGGCATAGTCGGCGTACGCGTCCCTGATCTGGTCGGTGGACAGGTCGAGGTGTTCGAGGATGGTGAAGCGCCCTGGCCGGGTCCGCGGCGCGTACTCGACGGCGCGGACGAACTCCTCGGGAGAGAAGCCCATCTCTTCGGGCAGCACCGGCAGCCCGTGCCTGCGGAGCACCTCGGCGAACAGCGCGGACTGCTCGTGGGCGCCGCGCAGATGCATCGCGAAGGCGGCACCGAGGCCGACCTGCTCGCCGTGGCTGGCGGCCCGCCTGGGGTGGAGCAGGTCGAAAGCGTGGCTGATCTCATGGCAGGCGCCGGACGAAGGCCGGGAGTCACCGCTGATCGACATGGCGATTCCGGAGAGCACCAGCGCCTCCGCCAGCACCGTGAGGAACTCGTCGTCGCCGACACCGCCGGGGTGGCGGAGCACCGCCTCGCCCGCGGTGCGGGCCATGGCGGCGGCAAGGCCGTCCACGGCCTCCCCGGTGACCTTGTGGGACAGCTCCCAGTCGGCGATCGCCGAGATGTTGGAGATCACGTCGCCGATGCCCGAGCGGACGAATCTGACCGGGGCGGCGCGCACCACGTCGAGGTCGATCACCATGGCGATCGGCGAGGGGACACCGTACGAGCCGCGCCCGTTGTCGTTGTCCAGGATGGAGATCGGGGAGCACAGGCCGTCGTGGGCCAGGTTGGTGGCGACGGCCACCAAGGGCAGGCCGACCCGCGCAGCGGCGTACTTCGCCACGTCGATGATCTTGCCGCCGCCGAGGCCGACGACCGCGTCGTAGCGCCGCTTGCCCTTGACCGCGTCGGCCAGCCTGACCGCCGAGTCGATGGTGCCGTCGGCGACCTCATACCAGTCGGCGCCCGGCAGCACCGGGGCGAGCCGCTCGCGCAACGCCTGGCCCGAGCCGCCGCTGATCGCGAACGCCAGCTCGCCGGACGCGGAGATCCTCTGGTCGGCCAGCAGGCCGGCCAGATCGTCCATCGCCCCGCGGCCGATGTCGACGACGACCGGCGACGGGATGAGCCGGGTCAGTACTGGCACGCGATCTCACGGCCCTTCGCGAGGTCGTCGTGGTTGTCGATCTCGACCCACTTGACGTCGCCGATCGGTGCCACGTCGATGGTGAAGCCGCGGTCGACCAGCTCCTGGTAGCCGTCCTCGTAGTAGAGGTCGGGGTCGCGCTCGAAAGTGGTCTTCAGCGCGTCGGCGAGCTCTACGGCGGCCTCCGGCTCGATCAGGGTGACGCCGATGTACTCGCCGGTGGCGGTGGCCGGGTCCATCAGCTTGGTGATCCTCCGCACGCCCTCGCCGTCGGCGGTGATCACCTTCATCTCCTCGTCGGCGAGCTGCTTCACCGAGTCGAGGGCAAGGATGATCTTCTGGCCGCCACCGCGTGCGGCGAGCAGGGTCCGCTCCACGGACACCGGGTGCACGGTGTCGCCGTTGGCGAGGATCACGCCCCGCTTGAGCACCTCACGGGCGCACCACAGGGAGTAGGCGTTGTTCCACTCCTCAGCCTTGTCGTTGTCGATCAGGGTGAGCTTCAGGCCGTACGCGGCCTCCAGCTCGTCCTTGCGCGCGTACACGGCCTCCTTGCGGTAGCCGACGACGACGGCGGCCTCGGTGAGACCGACCTCCCGGAAGTTCTTCAGCGTGAGGTCGAGGACCGACAGGTCCCCGTTCACGGGCACGAGGGCCTTCGGAAGCGTGTCGGTGTACGGACGCAGACGCCGTCCGGCACCGGCTGCCAATACGAGGCCGATCATGCAGGTTCTCCTTCGTCATGTACGGCGGGTGCTCCTGCGGAGACCCAGAAGCGGATGGACTCCACGAGCACCACCACGGCCACGGCCACCGCGAGCGCGGTGATCGCGACGGTGAATCCCGAGCCGTGGGCCACCAGTACGGCGGCGAGTACCGCCACCGCGAGCGTGCGGCCCTCGTGGCCGCCGATCGCGCGCACCAGCCAGGCGGGCGGCGCGCCGGTGCCACCGCGGATGCGGTAGACCGTGTCGTAGTGATGGTAGGCGACTGCCGCGACCAGCCCGAAAGCCGCGGGCAGGGCCCCCTCCACACCCGACCGGGCGGCGAGCAGCAGGATCACGCCGTACTCGGTGGCGCGGAAGACCGGGGGGACGAGCCAGTCGAGCGCGCCCTTCAGCGGCCGGGCGACGGCGAAACCGGACGTCGCGACATACAGCGCGGCTGCGGCGACCGGCCACCAGCTGCCGGGGGCGGTGAAGGCGGCCGCGCTCACCACCACGGCCCCTCCGGCCGCCGCGGCCAGCAGGGGTGCGATCGCGGGCAGGCGCCGGACGACTGCGGCGAAGGCCACCGCGAAGCTGTCGGCGAGCAGACCCGAATCCGTGAGGTCGGCGAGTGCCTGGGCGGCGCGGTCGGTCCGGTGCGCCTTGCGGGTCACCGAACGCAGCACACGGCCGGCCGTGGTGTACAGGGCCGCGAAGGAACAGCCGACGAGCAGGGCGTAGAACACGATCCGGGGCGTGGTGAGCGCCGTCAGCACGGCGATCATGGCCCAGCGCTCGCCGATCGGCAGCACGATCATGCGGCGTACCCAGACCGTCCAGCCGACGCTGTCGAGCCGGTCGGAGAGCGCCGCGGTGGGGCTGGTGTTGGCGGTCGCGTCGTGATTGGCCTCGTTGAACGAGAAGTCCACGACATGCCGGCAGGTCTGGAGCACCATCGCGCCGAGGGCCAGGGCCCAGACGTCGTCGCCGTTCCCAGCCGCGCCCAGGGCGAGGCCGGCGTAGAAGGCGTACTCCTTGACCCGGTCGAAAGTGGCGTCGAGCCAGGCGCCCATCGTGGAGTACTTCAGGGCGTAGCGGGCGAGCTGCCCGTCGGCGCAGTCCAGCACGAAGGAGAAGAGGAGCAGGGCACCCGCGGCGACATAGCCGCCACGGGTACCCGTGGCGGCGGCTCCCGCCGCTATCAGCGCGGTGAGCAGCGAAGCGGTGGTGACATGGTTCGGAGTCAGTCCGCGGCGGGCGCACCAGCGGGCGATGTAGCGCGAGTACGGGCTGATACAGAAGGTGGTGAAGAAGCCGTCACGGGACTTCACGGCGGAGCGAAGCCGTACGGCTTCGTCGTCCACGGCTTCGACGGCCTGCCGGGCCTCGTCGCGGGCGCGCGGGTCACGTGGCACGGTCGCCACGAGCGAGCCGAGTTCGGGGCGGTGCGGCGCGGCGCCCTCCGCGGCGAGCGCGTCGGCGACCCGGTCTGCAAGGGGCGCGGCGGCCTGCCCCGGCGTGGCGACACACTCACCGGCGGTTCCAGCGCGGTCGGCGGCGGGCGCTCCCCCGGCCACTGCGCGTAGGGCGTCCAGGAGCACCGTGCGCGCCTCGGGCTGAGCCATCACCGCGCCCGGCACGGCAGCTGTCGGGAAGCGGGGGTCGGTCAGCCCGAGGCGCAGGGCGTGCACATGACCGACGAGCCGCGGGTCCACGACGGCGACGCGTTCGCCTGCCGGGGCCGCGGCGACGAGCGCGGCGGTCTCGTCAGCATCGGTGGCCGTGCGAAGGTCGAAGCCCAGCGACCTCAGATCGCCTTCGAGCGGCGATCCGGGTACCGGCGGACCGGTGAGGATGGCGGTCGACAGACGGACTCACTCCTTGGCGCTGGTGGGTGTCTTGCACGGCGGCCCGACCCGGGCACCCGGGCGGCGGCATGTCGGTTGAGGCTATCGGATGACCGGAATCCCGGGCTCACCGAGGTTCGGGTGCTGTGGGGTCGCCTCGGCCCCCCCACCCAGCTAGATCATCAACGATCGGCACCCCGACCGACAAACCGCGTGCGAACCGCGTGCCAACCGCGCGGGGAAGGCCCGCCTGCTGCGCCCCGTAGGGTGGCGGCTATGACGTGGCTGATTACAGGCGGTGCGGGCTACATCGGCGCCCATGTGGCGGGAGTCATGGCCGAGGCCGGGGAGCGGGTCGTCGTGCTCGACGATGTCTCGACCGGGGTCCCGGGACGGCTCCCCGAAGGCGTGCCCCTGGTTCGGGCCTCGGTGCTCGACCGGGAGGTGCTGGACCGGGCGCTCGCCGAGCACGCGGTCACGGGTGTGGTGCATCTCGCGGCGAAGAAGCAGGTCGGCGAGTCCGTGGAGCATCCGCTGCGCTACTACGACACCAATGTGCACGGACTGACGGTCCTGCTCGACGCCGTGGTCGCCGCGGGTGTCCGCCGTTTCCTGTTCTCCTCGTCCGCCGCCGTGTACGGCGTGCCCGACGTGGAACTGATCACGGAGGACACCCCCGCCGTTCCGATCAACCCGTACGGCGAGACCAAGCTCGCCGGAGAGTGGCTGGTCAGGGCAGCAGGTCAGGCGTACGGAATCGCGACAGCCTGCCTGCGGTACTTCAACGTGGCCGGCGCGGCACACCCCGATCTCGCCGACACCGGGGTGTTCAACGTCATTCCGATGTTCTTCGACCGGATGACCCAGGGTGAGGCCCCGCGGATCTTCGGCGATGACTACCCGACCCCCGACGGCACCTGTGTCCGCGACTACATCCACGTCGCTGACCTGGCCGACGCCCATCTGACCGTGGCCCGGCGGCTGGCCACTCAGCACAACACCGGCGATCTCACCCTGAACGTGGGTCGCGGCGAGGGCGTCTCGGTCCGCGAGCTCGCCCGGCTGGTCGCTGAGGTGACGGGGCACGGCACCCCTGCGGTCGTGGCGCCGCGGCGGCCGGGCGACGCCGCGCGAGCCGTCGCCTCGGTCGAGCGGATCGGCAAGGAGTTGGGCTGGACGGCCACGCGCGGGGTGCGCGAGATGATCGAGTCGGCCTGGGAGGGATGGCTGTTGCGGCATCCGGAGGCCGCCGCCCGCTGAGGGCCGCCCCTGCGCTGACCTGCGGACATAATCGCAGGTCAGCGCATATGACAACGGTGTTCAGCTTCGTGTTGCCCGATACCCCCCACCCGTAGTTCACTGGCCATGATCGGCCAATCGGACAGATCGATGACCGACCCGTCCGACGACAATCCGGGAGGCAGGCACATGGGGGCTGGGCACGACCACGGCCATTCGCACGGCGCACCGCCGACAGGCACTACGACTGCCGCCTTCAAGGGGCGGCTCCGGGTGGCGCTGGCGATCACGCTGAGTGTGATGGTCCTCGAGATCGTGGGCGGCATCCTGGCCGACTCGCTGGCGCTGATCGCCGATGCGGCACACATGGCCACGGACGGTCTGGGCCTGGCCATGGCACTGATGGCGATCCATTTCGCCGCCCGCCCGGCGGACGCCCGCCGGACCTACGGCTTCGCCCGCGCCGAGATCCTCGCCGCCCTGGCCAACTGCCTGCTGCTGCTCGGCGTGGGCGGGTTCCTGCTGTACGAGTCGGTGCAGCGGTTCATCACACCGGCCGAGACCAAGGGCGGGCTGGCCATCGCCTTCGCCCTGGTCGGCCTGATCGCCAACATCGTGTCGCTGTCCCTGCTGGTGCGGGGGCAGCGCGAGAGCCTCAATGTGCGCGGCGCCTATCTGGAGGTGCTCGCGGACGCGCTGGGCTCGGTGACGGTGCTGGTCTCGGCGGGCATCATCCTTGCCACCGGGTGGCAGGCGGCGGACCCGATCGCCTCGCTGGTGATCGGGCTGATGATCGTGCCGCGCACGGTCAAGCTGCTCAGGGAGACACTGGACGTCCTGCTGGAAGCCGCGCCCAAGAACGTGGACATGGCGGAGGTGCGCGAGCACATCACGGCTCTGCCGGGTGTGGAGGACGTCCATGACCTGCACGCCTGGACCATCACCTCGGGGATGCCGGTGCTCTCGGCCCATGTGGTGGTGGCACAGGAAGTGCTGGACACGGTCGGCCACGAGAAGATGCTGCACGACCTCCAGGGTTGCCTGGGGACCCATTTCGACGTCGAGCACTGCACGTTCCAACTCGAACCTGGCGGCCACGCCGAGCACGAGGCAAGGCTGTGCCACTGAGCTGAGCCGTGCCACTGAACGGCCGGACGGACGGGCGGCTGCGAACCGCGGCGGCCTCCCGCGAAGGTGGATGCCATGACGCGACGCAGTGACCTCGAAGCCGGCGCCGACTGGCGGACCCGGCCTGAGACGACCAGCGACCGGGCGGCGGTCCACTCGCTGAACACGGCGGCGTTTCCGACCCGCCACGAAGCCGACCTCGTGGACGCGCTCCGCGAGGACGAGGCGGCATGGCTGCCCGGCCTGTCGTACGTGGCGGAGGCGCCGGACGGCTCGATCGCGGCCCACGCGCTGCTGACCCGCTGCCGGGTCGGCGGCGCGCCCGCGCTCGCGCTGGCGCCGTGTGCCACCGCGCCGCGATTCCAGCGGCGAGGTGCGGGCACCGCGGTGATCCACGCCCTGCTGGAGGCGGCACGGGAGCGCGGCGAGCAGGTGGTCGTGGTGCTCGGGCATCCGGAGTTCTATCCGCGCTTCGGCTTCGCCCCGGCCTCGCGACTGGGAATCGCGCCGGGGTTCGACGTACCCGACGAGGCGATGATGGCACTGGTCCTCGAAGGTTCCACGGACGTACCGCGGGGCATGATCACGTACCCCGAAGCCTTCGGGGTCTGACCCGCGGTCCGCGCCTTTGTGCCGCGCACACAGGCGCGGACATGCCCCAAGAGCGGCGAATGACGAACAAGACGCCTTTTTGCGGCAGACTGAGTCAGCCCCAGTGCCGTGGAACGAAGCGAAGGATGGCTATGCCGACCACACCCGCCACCGCGGCGAACAACTCGCCGAACGGCACGATGCAGCCGATCTTGCTCGAACTCGTCGACGAGAGCGGCCGGACCATCGGCACCGCCGAGAAGCTCGCCGCCCATCAGGCACCCGGTCAACTGCACCGGGCCTTCTCGGTGTTCCTCTTCGACGAGCAAGGACGGCTGCTGATCCAGCGCCGTGCCCTGGGGAAGTACCACTCCCCC
Organism: Streptomyces sp. SCSIO 30461; assembly: GCF_037023745.1. NCBI lineage: Bacteria > Bacillati > Actinomycetota > Actinomycetes > Kitasatosporales > Streptomycetaceae > Streptomyces > Streptomyces sp. SCSIO 30461. Next base: position 3,209,273 of record NZ_CP146101.1, on the reverse strand, counting down.
GGTGTCTGGTCGAACACCTGCTGCGGGCACCCGTACCCGGGCGAGGCGCCGTTCACCGCCGCCGCCCGCCGCGTGCACGAGGAGCTCGGTGTGTCGCCGTCCCTGATGGCGGAGGCGGGCACCGTCCGCTACAACCACCCGGACCCGGCCTCCGGCCTGGTCGAGCAGGAGTACAACCACCTCTTCGTGGGCATGGTGCAGGGTTCGCTGCGGCCCGACCCCGAGGAGATCGACGACACCGCGTTCGTCACGGCAGTCGAGCTGACCGAGCGGCACGCCGGTGACACGTTCTCCGCATGGTTCATGACGGTGCTGGACGCCGCCCGCCCCGCGATCAAGGAACTCACAGGTTCGGCCAGCGGCTGGTAGCCCACCGGTCGGGGGCCTCAAGGGGAAGTGCGGCCCAGATGATCTTGCCGCCTGTGGTGGTCTGCTCCACGTCGCAGCTGCCGCCCGCCTCCCTGGTGACCTCCCTGACCAGGAGCAGACCGCGCCCTCCGGTCTGCTCGTAGTCGGTCTCCAGCGCCCCGGGTCGGTACGGGTGGTTGTCCTCGACGGCCACCCGGATCCAGCCGGCGCCGATCGCCACTTCCACGGCGAGCTCGGGTGAGAGCAGGGCCGCGTGCCGTACTGCGTTGGTCACCAGCTCGGAGACGATCAGCAGCAGCCCCTGGAGCAGTTCGTCCCGCACGGGCACGCCCTGGCGCAGGATCAGATCACGGACGGCGTGCCGCGCCCGGGGCACCGAGACCTCGACCGCCGGTGTGATGAACCGCCAGACGCCTTCGTACGACAGCGACCGCGCCGGGACGCTCCCGGGGCTCTCCATAGGCCCGCACCCACCTTCGTGGATCGTGGTCGGGAAGCCTGGCCTGATGCGGTCAGGCGACCTGTTGACCAGGTGTCCGACCGAGTGTTGGGCCGGCCTGGTCCACACCGGGCCGGCGACCGTAAAGAGACATATATCGACGATTCGCGATCGCACAGGCCCCGATCCTGCCGGGAGCCCGACCGGTTCCGCTCGGGCAGCGCCCGATAGCATCCGGTCATGGACCGAACGGAGCCGAAGCAGGGGCAGATCTCCTCGGTGGTGGCGGACTCGGTCGCCACCGTCGTCATCGGCAATCCCGGCAAGCGCAACGCGATGACCGCCGCGATGTGGACCGCACTGCCGACCGTACTCGAAGGACTCGCACAGGACCCCGCCGTCCGCGTGCTGGTGCTGACCGGCGCGGGGAGCACTTTCTGCGCAGGCGCCGACATCTCCTCGTTGCGAGCCCACACGCCCGGAGCGGACGAGGACCCGCAGAGTCTCGCCGTACGGGCCGAGGAGGCGCTCGCCGCGTTCCCCAAGCCGACCATCGCCGCGGTGCGCGGCTATTGCGTGGGCGGGGGCTGCCAGCTGGCCGCCGCCTGTGATCTGCGGTTCACCGAGGAAGGCGCCTCCTTCGGCATCACCCCGGCCAAGCTGGGCATCGTCTACCCGGCATCCTCCACCCGGCGGCTGGTGGGACTGGTCGGGCCCGCGACGGCGAAGTACCTGCTGTTCTCGGGAGAGCTGATCGGGTCCGCGCGAGCGCTGCGCACCGGTCTCGTGGACGAGGTGCTGCCGGAGAACGAACTGGGCAAGCGGGTCGCCGAGTTTACGCGGGTACTGGTGAGCCGGTCACAACTGACCCAGGCGGCGGCGAAGGAGTTCGCGGCGGGACGCACCGACCGGGACGCCCACTGGACGGCCCAGGCACGCTCCAGCGGCGACTCCGCCGAAGGGATCGCGGCCTTCCTGGAACGCAGGGCCCCGCGGTTCACCTGGACGGGGTGAGGCGCGCGGCCGGTTCCGCCCGCCCGGCGCTTCGGTCCCGCCGAGCCGTCAGCCGGCCTCGACCACCGTCCGACCGAGGCCGCGCCAGTGGGCGACGATCTCCGTCGGCGCCTTCTCGGGTGAGCCCGCGTCGTAGGGCGGCTGCGGGTCGTACTCGGTGAGCAACTGCACGCTCTGGGCGACCCGGTCACCCGCGATCCGGCCGAGCAGATGAAGCGCCATGTCGATCCCGGAGGACACACCGGCGGCGGTGACGTACTTGCCGTCGAAGACGACGCGCTCCCCCGTCGGCTCCACGCCCAGATCCCGCAGTGCGTCGAGTGCCAGCCAGTGGCTGGTGGCCCGGCGCCCTTCGAGCAGTCCGGCACCCGCCAGCACGAGGGACCCGGTGCACACGGATGTGGTCCAGGTGCTGGTGGCGTCCACGGCGCGCAGCCAGTCCAGCAGCACCGGATCCTTCATCGCGTCACGCGATCCGGGGCCACCGGGCACGAGGACGATGTCCGCGGCGGTCACATCGGCGAAGCTCCGTTCGGCGTGCAGGATGAGGTTGTCCTGGTCGTTGTGCACCGGTCCGGCGCTCGCGGCCACGAAGAAGGTCTGCGCACCGGGCATCCGGCTGAGCATCTCGAACGGACCCACGGCGTCGAGTGCGGTGAAGCGGTCGTAGAGCATTATGGCGATCTGCATGATGCGGAACTCCTCTGCGTCGGTGCTGTCTTCGGTCGGAACGGTGAGCGAGCGGTGGTCAGGACGGCCGGTGGTGGCCGGTGCGCTCAGCTGTGGTCAGGAGGGTCAGCGGCGGCCAGGGCGGCCAGGACGGTCAGCGGTGGGACCCCGCCGAGGCAGGCGGGGCGCTGAAGCGGCGGCGGTACTCGGCGGGCGCCGTGCCGACGGCCTTGACGAAGGCGCGCCGCATCGCCTCCGCCGTGCCGTAGCCGCAGGCGCGTGAGATCTGCTCGATGCCGTCGTCCGTGTCCTCCAGGAGCCGCCGGGCGTGCTCCAGCCGCACTCGGTCGACGTAGCGGCCAGGCGTGGTTCCGGTCTCCGAGCGGAAGGCGCGGGCGAACTGGCGGGGTGAGAGCCGGGCGCGGGCGGCCAGGGCGTCGACCGAAAGGTCGCCGCCGGGATGCTCGGTGATCCACTGCTGTACGTCGCGCAGCGGCTCACGGCGGGCGGTCTGCGCGGAGAGCTGCGCGCTGAACTGCGCCTGGTTGCCCGGGCGGCGCAGGAACACCACCAGGTGGCGGGCCACATTCAAGGCGATGTCCCGGCCCAGGTCCTCCTCGACCAGTGCGAGCGCCAGGTCGATCCCCGCGGTGACACCGGCCGATGTGGCGATCCTGCCGTCCCGTACGAAGATCGGATCCGGATCGACCGCCACCTCCGGATGGTTGCGGGCGAGACGGTCGCAGAGGGACCAGTGCGTCGTCGCCCGGTGCCCGTCCAGCAGACCTGCCTCGGCCAGCAACAGGGCGCCGCTGCACACCGAGACGAGGCGCTGCGCACCCGGGGCATGGGCCACCAGCCACTCGATGAGCTGGGCGTCGGAGTGCCTGGTGCCCTCACCGCCCGGGACGATCAGGGTGTGCGGCGGTCCGCAGTCGCCGAGTGCGCGGTCGGGCACCAGGGTGAGCCCGCTGGAAGTGCGGACGGATGCCCCGTCGAGTGAGGCGGTACGGATGCGGTACGCGAACGGCGCCCCGGGCGCCTTGCCGGCGCCGGCGAAGACTTCCAGGGGGCCGGTGACATCGAGGCTCTGCACTCCGTCGAAGAGCACGACCAGCACGGTTCGCTCGGCCTGCCTGGTCCGATCGTCCTTCGGGCTGCGCCGCACTTGCTCGGGCTGTTCGGGCATGTCTCCATGATCAGCGCCATCCCTTATGGCTGCAATGACAAGAAACCCACCTTTCCTGCCATGAGTCCGGTGCTCACGAGGACGCCCCGGCCCCCTGCGGTCGCCCGGACTTCCGGACGTACCAACCAGTCGGTAACGTGCGGCCATGAGCTCTCTTCCCCCGCGCACGGCACGCCGCTGCGCCAGCGCCCTCAACTCGACACACGCCCTCGTGTACTTCTCGCCGGACCTCCCCGCGGCCTTCGCCGGGATCGGGGTCGAGGACCGCACCGCCGCCGCGCTCTCCGGGCGGGCCGCCGCGCTGGGCGCAGTCGGTCCGGGCACGGTCGCGGCGGCGTTCTCGAACTACAACCACGAGCTGCTCTCCCGCCACTTCCCCTCGGTGTGGGAGACAGCGTCCCCCTCAGCCGTGCTGACCGCCCGACTGCGAGCCGTCGACGCGACACTGCGCAGGCTCCTCGGCGAGGAGGCGGTCGAGTCCGATGCGATGGCAGAGGCCGCGGGGCTGGCACTGCGCGCGGCGGAGGCGTGCACCCGCCACGCCCGGCCGCTCTACTCGGCACACGCGGATCTGCCGGTGCCCGACGAACCGCACCTGGCCTACTGGCACGCCGCGACCCTGCTGCGCGAACACCGCGGTGACGGCCACCTCGCCGTGCTGCTGTCGGCCGGGCTCGACCCACTGGAGGCGATGGCCAGCCACACCGCCAGCGGCAAGGGAATGTCACCCCGCTGGGCACTCGCCAGCCGCGGCTGGCGGCGCGGCGACTGGGACGCGGCGCGCGAGCGGCTGCGCGGGCGAGGACTGCTCGGCGCCGACGGCGAACTGACCGCGGAGGGCAGGGCATTGCGCGAGGACCTGGAGGACGGGACCGACCGCGTCGACGCCGCACCCTACGAGCACCTCGGTCAGGCGTCCGTCGAACGCCTCACCGAACTCGCCTACGGCTTCCTGGGCACGGCGGTCGCTTCCGGCGCGTTCCCCGCCGATCTGATCGGCAAGGACTGACCCCTGTCACCGCGCGCCGGAGGGGGCACGCGACACGACACCCGGCCACCCGGCAGAATGCAGGCAAAGGGGCCGCGCGGACCAGACCTCGCGGGCCCCCAGGCACAGCCAGCATCAGAAGGCGAGTCGGGAAACCGTGACGACGTCCATCGAAGGCAGGATCGCCGAGGAGCTCGGCGTACGCGAGCGACAGGTGAAGGCGGCCGTCGAGCTGCTCGACGGCGGGTCCACCGTGCCGTTCATCGCGCGCTACCGCAAGGAAGCCACCGAGATGCTCGACGACGCGCAGCTGCGCACGCTCGAGGAGCGCCTGCGGTATCTGCGGGAGCTCGAGGAGCGGCGCACCGCGGTCCTGGAGTCCGTACGCGAGCAGGGCAAACTCACGGACGAGCTTGCGGCGCAGATCCGGGCGGCCGACACCAAGGCCCGTCTCGAGGACATCTATCTGCCGTTCAAGCCCAAGCGGCGCACCAAGGCGCAGATCGCCCGCGAGGCCGGTCTCGAACCGCTCGCCGACGGACTGCTCGGCGACCCCTCCGTCGAGCCGCTCGCCGCGGCCGCGGCCTTCGTGAACGCGGACAAGGGCGTGGCCGATCCGGCGGCGGCCCTGGACGGTGCCCGGGCGATCCTGACCGAGCGCTTCTCCGAGGACGCGGACCTCATCGGCGAGCTGCGTGAGCGGATGTGGACACGCGGGCGGCTCGCCGCGAAGGTACGCGAAGGCAAGGAGGAGGCGGGCGCCAAGTTCGCCGACTACTTCGACTTCGCCGAGCCGTTCACCGCGCTGCCATCGCACCGGGTGCTGGCGATGCTGCGCGGCGAGAAGGAAGAAGTCCTCGATCTGGTGCTGGAGCCCGAGGAGCCGTCGGAAGAGCCCGGTCCTTCGACATACGAGGGAATGGTCGCGCGTCGCTTCGACGTGGCCGACCGGGGCCGGCCGGCCGACAAGTGGCTCGGGGACACCGTGCGCTGGGCTTGGCGCACCAGGATCCTCGTGCATCTCGGAATCGATCTGAGGACGCGGCTGCGGACCGCGGCGGAGGACGAGGCGGTGCGGGTCTTCGCGGCCAACCTGCGGGACCTGCTGCTCGCCGCCCCGGCCGGCACCCGGGCGACCCTGGGTCTCGACCCCGGTTTCCGTACCGGTGTGAAGGTCGCCGTCGTGGACGCGACCGGCAAGGTCGTCGCCACGGACACGATCTATCCGCACGTCCCGGCGAACAAGTGGGACGAATCACTGGCGAAGCTGGCGCGACTGGCCAAGCAGCACTCCGTCGAACTGGTGGCGATCGGTAACGGCACCGCGTCCCGCGAGACGGACAAGCTCGCCACCGAGCTGATCGCCAAGCACCCCGAACTGCAGCTGACCAAGGTGATGGTGTCCGAGGCGGGCGCGTCCGTGTACTCGGCCTCCGCGTTCGCCTCCCAGGAGCTGCCGGGACTCGACGTCTCGCTGCGCGGAGCGGTGTCGATCGCGCGTCGACTCCAGGACCCGCTGGCCGAGCTGGTGAAGATCGACCCCAAGTCGATCGGTGTCGGCCAGTACCAGCACGACCTGTCCGAGGTGAAGCTGTCCCGTTCGCTGGACGCGGTGGTCGAGGACTGTGTGAACGGTGTCGGCGTCGACGTCAACACGGCGTCCGCCCCGCTGCTTTCGCGGGTGTCCGGCATCGGGACCGGACTGGCCGAGAACATCGTGTCGCACCGCGACGCCAACGGCCCGTTCCGCTCCCGGAAGGAGCTGAAGAACGTTGCCCGGCTGGGCCCCAAGGCGTACGAGCAGTGCGCGGGCTTCCTGCGGATCCGCGGTGGCGACGACCCGCTGGACACGTCCAGCGTGCACCCCGAGGCGTACCCGGTGGTGCGCCGGATGGTGAAGGACACGGGCAGCGACGTGGCCGGGCTGATCGGCAACACGGCGGTGCTGCGCTCGCTGCGCCCGGATGACTTCGTGGACGAGAAGTTCGGTCTGCCGACGATCGGCGACATCCTGCGGGAGTTGGAGAAGCCGGGCCGCGACCCGCGGCCGGCTTTCAAGACCGCGACCTTCAAGGAAGGCGTCGAGAAGCTCGCGGACCTGGCGCCGGGGATGGTGCTGGAGGGTGTCGTCACCAATGTGGCCGCGTTCGGCGCGTTCGTGGACATCGGCGTCCACCAGGACGGTCTGGTGCATGTGTCGGCGATGTCCCGGACTTTCGTCAAGGACCCGCGGGACGTGGTGAAGCCGGGCGACGTGGTGAAGGTGAAGGTCCTCGACATCGACATCCCGCGCAAGCGGATCTCGCTGACGCTGCGGCTGGAGGACGAGGCGGCTCAGAAGACCCCGGGTGGCGGTGGCGGCGCGGGCGGCCAGCGCCGTGAGCGCGGCCAGGGCGGTCGCCCGCCCCAGCAGCGCCAGGGCGGTACGGGGCGCAGCGGCGGTGGCGGCAACAGCGGCCACCCGGCACCGGCGAACAGCGCAATGGCGGACGCCCTGCGCAAGGCGGGTCTGCTCGGGCCGAACAAGGGCCGCGGCAAGTAGGCAGCGGCTCGACAGCCCGGGGTGCGGCACGGCTTACCGCCGCACCCCGGGGTCCCACCCGACAGGCTGCGGGATCCCCCGGCACCGGCAGGCTCCGCGGTGTCACAGCGTCCGGCGCATGCAGACCCGCGGCCACCGGTCCAGTCCGTGCTCCGACTCGCGCTCACGGATCGTCCGCAGACCAGGGGTGAGCCTGTCGTCGTCCAGGAGCTGGAAACCGCAGCGCAGGTAGTACGGGGCGTTCCACGGAACATCGGCGAACGTGGTGAGCGTCAGGGCACGGGCGTCCTCGCTCGTGGCATGGGCCGCCAGGTGGTCCAGCAGCGACCGGCCGACACCGCGGCGCGCACTGTCCGGGTGCACCGAGAGCTGCTCGACATGGAGGTTGCCGTCGACGCGGTCGGCGATCAGGTAAGCGACCGGGGTGTCGGAGCCGCCGGCCGACACCACCCAGGCCAGGCCGGCGTGGTGGTAGCCGGCGAGCTCGGCGAGCGTGAGCGGCTCGTCCTCGGCGATCTCCGGCATGCCGATGTCGCGGAAGCACTGCCCGGCGGCCCTCTCGATGTCCTGGAGAACAGGCAGTTCGTCGAGGCGTACGGCTCGGATGCGCATGAACGCATTCTCCACCGAACGCCGCACGGCGCCACCCGATGGCCTTCGGTCCGGTGACGGCGGCCCACCGCGGCGGCCGTGTACGCAGGTCCGCGCCGACGAGCCCGCGCGGTACCCACAGGGATGCGGCACGCATGGGGGCGGCAACCGACCAGCGTGCGGACCTCAGTTGATCAGGGGGCGAACCTCAGCGCCCATTCCGCGCGGTCGCGTACGGCGGGGTCGTCGTCCTTCGTCAGCGGCTCCAGCAGGGCGCGGGCCGCGGGCGGGTCGGCATGGACGAGGTCCACGATCTCCGCCGCGAGCCCGTCCTGGTCGTCGCCGAGGTCCACGGCGGACGCGCGCAGCAGCACCGGCAGGGCGGGTACGCCTCCGATCGCCGCGATGACCCCGCCGAGCAGCTCGCGGGCGTAGGAGTTCCGTTCGCCGACACCACGGTCGAGCCGCGCCTCCAGGCGCGGCAGCAGAGCCGCGTCACCGGACGCCGCGATCTCGTCGGCCAGGTCGATGGTCTCGTCGACATCGGCGTCGAGGTCGTCCACGAGCGCGAACAGCCGGGACAGCACGTCGTCCCGGTCGGCCCCGTCCGGCATGTCCGCCATACCCGCCGTACCTTCCTCGCCGGTCATCAGGATTCGGTCACCTTTCCGTCCGCGACCTCGACGCGGCGCGTCGTACGGACCGCGTCCAACATCCGCCGGTCGTGCGTGACCAGCAGCAGCGTGCCGCCGTACGAGTCCAGCGCGGACTCCAACTGCTCGATGGCCGGCAGGTCCAGGTGGTTGGTGGGCTCGTCGAGGACGAGGAGGTTGACTCCGCGGCCCTGGAGCAGGGCGAGGGCCGCCCGGGTGCGCTCCCCAGGAGACAGGCTCACCGCGGGGCGCAGCACATGGGCGGCTTTGAGCCCGAACTTGGCGAGCAGCGTACGCACATCGGCGGGTTCTGTGTCGGGAACCGCCGCGCAGAAGGCGTCCAGCAGCGACTGCGTGCCATGGAACAGCTTCCGCGCCTGGTCGACCTCCCCGACGACGACCCCGGAACCCAGCGCAGCGTGTCCCGCGTCCAGCGGCAGCCGGCCGAGCAGGGTCGCGAGCAGGGTCGTTTTACCAGCGCCGTTGGCGCCGGTGATGGCGACCCGGTCGGCCCAGTCGATCCGGAGGGAGACCGGCCCGAAGTGGAAGTCGCCCCGCCGCAACTCGGCGTCGCGCAGGGTGGCGACCACGGACCCGGAGCGGGGTGCGGTGGCGATCTCCATCCGAAGCTCCCACTCCTTGCGGGGCTCCTCCACCACGTCGAGGCGTTCGATCATCCGCTGGGTCTGGCGCGCCTTGGCGGCCTGCTTCTCGCTGGACTCGCTGCGGAACTTGCGCCCGATCTTGTCGTTGTCGCCCGCCTTGCGGCGGGCGTTCTTGACGCCCTTGTCCATCCAGGAGCGCTGGGTCTGGGCACGGTCCTCCAGCGCGGCCCGCTTGTCGGCGTACTCCTCGTACTCCTCGCGGGCGTGGCGACGTGCCGTGTCGCGTTCCTCCAGGTACGCCTCGTATCCACCGCCGTAGAGGGCGATCTGCTGCTGGGCGAGGTCCAGTTCGAGGACCTTGGTGACGGTGCGGGCGAGGAACTCGCGGTCATGGCTGATGACCACGGTGCCGGCGCGCAGGCTCCGGACGAACTTCTCCAGCCGCTCCAGACCGTCCAGGTCCAGGTCGTTGGTGGGCTCGTCGAGGAGGAACACGTCATAGCGGGACAGCAGCAGTGAGGCGAGGCCGGCGCGTGCGGCCTGGCCTCCGGACAGGGAGGTCATGGGCTGGTCGAGCCCGACGGACAGCCCGAGCGAGTCGGCGACCTCGTCGGCACGCTCGTCGAGGTCGGCTCCGCCGAGCGCGAGCCAGCGCTCCAGGCTCGCCGCGTACGCGTCGTCCGCACCGGGCGTGCCGTCGACCAGGCCCTGGGTCGCCTCGTCCATCGCGGACTGGGCGGCGGCGACACCGGTGCGCCGGGCGAGGAAGTCCCGGACGGTCTCGCCGTCGCGCCGCTCCGGTTCCTGGGGGAGGTGGCCGACGGAGGCGGTGGGCGGCGACAGACGCAGGGTGCCCTGTTCGGGCTTCTCGATCCCGGCGAGCAGCTTGAGGAGCGTGGACTTTCCGGCGCCGTTGACACCGACGAGACCGATCACGTCACCAGGTGCGACCACGAGGTCGAGTCCGGAGAACAGTGATCGTTCGCCGTGCCCGGCGGAGAGGTCCTTGGCGACGAGGGTTGCACTCATGAGGAGGCCGATTCTATGGGGTCCCAGCGGACCCCGGTGCGCCGACGCCCACTCGCTCGACACGCTGTGGGTGTCGCGTCACGCACCGTGCCGCAGCGCCGGGCCCGGTGTCAGCACCGCGTGCGCGGCTGCCCCTCGGTGAGGTGGTAGGCGGCCCGTCCGTCGAGCAGCAGCGCGACGAGCTGACGCTGGGACTGCCGCAGGGGCACATACGCTCCGTCCAGGCCCCTCGGCCCCAGCGGCAGGGACACGACTCCGTGCAGAGCCAGCTCGTCCCGTACGTCCGCGTACTGCGCCGCGGACAACCGGTAGCCGCAGGGCGGGTCGGCCAATGTCTGGTCGGGCGTCGCCGGATCGTTGTCGGCTCCGCCGAGATACACCGGTCCCCGGTCGGTGAAGCCCGCGAGCCGGGCACGTCCCGTGGCGGCCTCGACGCGGGTGCGCCGCTCGGCCACGAAGCGGAAGGCGCCGTCCAGTGCTGTGAGCTGGCTGTCCACCCGGCGCCTGCTGTTCAGGGCCGGATCCTGCTCCTCGGCGTCGGTGCGGGCGTCCACCCGGGTCTCCACGAGTAGGCCGATGGAGTGCTTGATGCCCGCGGCGTTGCGCAGGATGCGTTCCTGCCCGTCTCCGGCGACCTGCTTCACCGGCTCGCCGGTGACGGGATCGGTCCAGATCCCGTAGGTGCCGCTGCTGTACCCCTCCTCGTGGGCCGCGGGGCGCACATAGGTCTCGGAGAGGGTGCGCGCCTCACCGTGGACCGCCGAGTCGGTGTTGAGGTTGCGCGGCCACAGGGCGAGCAGGTCCTTGTCGTAGTACCGCGGGGTCGCCCCGTACTCGTGCAGGTCGTAGACGACATCCGGCTGCTCGTCCCGGATGACGGCGGCCATGGCCCGTCCTTCGGCGGTTCCGAGGGCGATGTGGTCCCGGTTGATGTCGACGCCGTCGGCGTTGCCCCGGGTGTCGGCGGCGCGGCCGTCCGGGTTGGCCGTGGGGATGACGAGCACGGTGGTGCGATCCAGGAATCGCCGGGTGGCGCTGTCGCCGGCCATGGCGAGGTCGCGGATGGTGATGAGGCAGGCTTCGCGTCCGGACGGCTCGTCGCCGTGCTGACTGCAGATCAGCAGCATCGTGTTCGCGGTGGGATGGCCGCTCCCGATCCGCACCAGCCGGAGCGGGCGCCCTTGCCCGGTGGTACCGACGGTACGCATCGACAGCCGCCCGCCGACCCGGTCGACGCCCGCGAGGAAGGCCGCCTCCTCCGCCTGGCTGGTCCAGCGCGCTCCCTGGGACTCCTCGAAACCTGTACGCGGTTGCGCCGTCCGGGCGATGGGTGCCGCGTGGGCGGTGGGACCCACCATGGGTGCGGCGAGCCCGGCGCAGAGGGCCAGGACGGCGGGCAGGACGCGGCTGTACCGGGCGGGTATCGGCATGGGCGCACGGTACGCCGGGCAACTCCTGCGCGACAGGGTGCGATTGGGCAGCACGGCGGTTCCCGGCCGGACTGGGACGGACCCTGCGTGCCGGACCGGCTGGAAGCCGCCGGGACCCGGCCTGGGCGTACCGGGACGGTCCGGGACCCGCCGGTCGCCCGAACCGCCCGAACCGGGATGAGGATGTCGGCCGGATGGCATTCGTGTGACATCAGGGGCCATGGACACGACTGCGCCCGCACCGCGTGAATAGGGTCCGAGGCATCCGAAGAGATCACCGGCCCCGACGACTTGGAGCACTTCGTGCAGCGCAGAATCCTCCTCCCGAGCGCACTCGCCGCCACCCTGGTGCTGGCTGTCCCGGCATCGGCGGCCGATTCGGCACCCGGGGCGCCGGGAATGGGAGACCCCTACTACCCGGCCAGCGGCAATGGCGGGTACGACGTCTCGCACTACGATCTGCGGCTGAAGTACCAGCCGCAGACGGACCTGTTGGAGGGCACGGCCACCCTGCTCGCCACGGCGCGGCAGGATCTGTCCCGGTTCAATCTGGACTTCGGCCTAAAGGTCGGCGAGGTCAGGGTCAACGGGAAGAAGGCAACCTTCGCCGCCACCGGCGCGCACGAGCTGGAGGTCACCCCTGCCGCACCGCTCGCGAAGGGCGCCCCCCTCTCGGTGGTGGTGAAGTACGCGGGGAAGCCGTCGGAGCTGAAGATCGACGGCTACACCGCGTGGCTGCGCACCCCCGACGGCGGTGTCGCCGCGGGTGAGCCGGAGTCGGCCGTGTGGTGGTTCCCCTCCAACGACCACCCGCTGGACAAGGCGACGTACGACATCTCCGTGTCCGTACCGGACGGGACGCAGGCCATCAGCAACGGCGTTCTGCTGTCCCGGTCCTCACGGCTGGGCTGGACCCGCTTCAACTGGCGCTCGAACAAGCCACAGGCGACGTATCTGGCCACACTCGCCGTCGGCAAGTTCGACATCACGACCGACAAGACCGCGAAGGGCCTTCCGGTCCTCAACGCCTACAGCCTCGACCTCGGCGACACCGCGGGAGCGGCCCGCGCGAGTATCGAGCGCACGATCGAGGCGGCGGAGTGGCTGGAGGAGGTCTTCGGCCCTTACCCGTTCAACGCCCTCGGCGGCTATGTGCCGAACGTGCCCACCGGATACGCCCTGGAGACCCAGACCCGCCCCTTCTACAGCCCGCGCCAGTTCGCGAACGGCGCGAACGTCTCGGTGGTGGTGCACGAGCTGGCACACCAGTGGTACGGGGACAGTGTGTCGGTCAAGGGATGGAAGGACATCTGGGTCAACGAGGGCTTCGCGCGCTACAGCCAGTGGCTGTGGTCGGAGAAGGAGGGCGAGGGCACTGCTCAGGAGCTGGCGGACTACGTCTACGCCCAGCACCCGGCGGACGACCCGTTCTGGAAGGTGAAGCCGGGCGACCCGGGTCCCGACAAGCAGTTCGACCTCGCCGTGTACGACCGCGGCGCGGCGGCCCTCCAGGCCCTGCGGGTCGAGATCGGCGACGAGGACTTCTTCGCCCTTCTCAAGAGCTGGCCCGCGGCCAGGGCGGACGGGAACGCCGAGGTCGGCGACTTCGTGGAGTACGCCGAAGAGATCTCGGGGAAGCCGCTCGCCGCGCTCTTCGACACCTGGTTGTTCCAGCCGTCCAAGCCCGCCCAGCCGACAGGCGGCACCACCTCGGCACGAGCGGCCCGTACGGACGCGGGCGCGGTGCGCGAGCCCAGGTCATGGAAGCAGATCGCCCGGACCGACACGGTCCACGAGCATGCAGGCGAGCAGCGCGGCCGCTGATCGGGGCACTCAGCCGCTGTCGGCCCGGTCCGGGCCGACAGCATCGGCCACGGGACCGGGGCCTCCCTTCACGGCACCCTGTGCCCGTGCGGGTGCACCGGTCCCGGTGGCTTGCGAGCCGCAGCGCGTGCCGCGCGGGCAAGCGGGAGATACCTCAGCCGCTCGGGGAGCAGGGGGACCACGGCCCGTACGACGCGACCGAGTCGGCGCAGGCGCCGCTCCTGCCGGTTCGTCCACGGCAGCCCTATCGCCGTACGAGCGTCGGGCGGCATCAGCCCGATGGTGACGAAGCGCCGGAAGCGTACGAACAACGGCATCAGCACCGGCCAGCACCACTTCAGCAGCAGCCGAAGCGGGAGCGGTCCCCGGTCAGGTTCCGGAACGGGCAGGTCGACGGACACGAGGTCCCGGACCACGGCGGTGGCTTCGAGCTCGTCGGCAAGGATTTGGCGGTAGTACGGCCAGAACTCTTCGATGGTGCCCGGCATGTCCCGGTCGTGGATTCCGAGGATCCGGCCCACCTGGAGCCACTCCGCGTAGAGCTGCCGCTCCTGCCGGCTGGTGAGCGGGCGGTACAGGTAGCGGCAGGCGTACTGGTAGACGGGGAAGCCGGTGGCGTGGACCCACGCGTAGTTCTCCGGAGCGAGCGCGTGGTAACGGCGGCCTCGGCTGTCGGTGCCCTGAATGTTCCGGTGCAGCGCGCGCAGCCGCCGGCCCTCGTCGACCGCCGCCGAACCGCCGTACACCCACAGCTGGAGTGAGCGCAGGGAGCGCTCTCCACGCCCCCACGGGTCGGTACGGAAGACGGAGTGCTCGTCGACTCCGGCGCCCACGGCGGGGTGGGCGACCTGCATGGTCAGGGCCGCCGGCAGCATCAGCAGACCGCGGATGTCCCCCGTGAGGCTCCACAGCATCCCGCCGACGGGCGGTGGCACCGGGTCGTCCGCTCCGCGCATCCCGGCCTCCCTGAGTCGCTGTCGTCGCTGTCGTCGCTGTCGTCGCTGTCGTCGGGCAGGCTCGAGGCCCCTGCCTTCCGATCCCAGTATGCGATCACAAGATGCGGGCAGCCGCCGCTGAGGACTGTCCGCGGACGTCAGGACGAAGTTCGCCCGATGGAGATGCTTCCGCAAGGAAAGCGGCGTCTGGAGGCTACCCCGAAGTAACCGCCGCTGCTTTGATGTGCCCGCTGGCCTGATTCCAGCCGAGAACCCACCCCACAACCGGGAGTTCATGTGGCGCATTCCTCGCTTCGCCGTGCCTGCGGCGCTGCTCTCTCCACGGCTCTCACGGCCGTCGCACTGGCCGCGGCAACCCCCTCCGCCGAAGCCGCCGCCGACGCGACGCCTGCCATGAAGGTGCTGACGTACAACGCCTTCCTGTTCAGCAAGACCCTGTACCCGAACTGGGGCCAGGACCACCGTGCCAAGGCGATACCCGCGGCGTCCTTCTTCCGGGGCCACGATGTCGTCGTCCTCCAGGAGGCGTTCGACAACTCCTCCTCCGAGGCTCTGATGCGGAACGCGGCGGCGCAGTACCCGTACCAGACCCCGGTGCTGGGCCGTTCCAAGAGCGGCTGGGACGCGACCGGCGGTTCGTACTCGTCCGTGACGCCGGAGGACGGCGGTGTCACGATCCTGAGCAAGTGGCCGATCCTGCGCAAGGAGCAATACGTCTACAAGGACGCGTGCGGTGCCGACTGGTGGTCCAACAAGGGCTTCGTCTACGTCGTCCTGAACGTCAACGGCGCGAAGGTGCACGTGGTCGGCACGCACGCGCAGTCCACCGACCCGGGCTGCTCGTCCGGCGAGGCGGCCACGATGCGCAGCCGTCAGTTCAAGGCGATGGACGCCTTCCTCGACGGCAAGAACATACCGGCGTCCGAGCAGGTCATCGTGGCCGGTGACTTCAACGTGGACTTCCGCACCCCCGAGTACGGCACCATGCTCGGCGACGCCGGGCTGACCACCGCCGATGCCCGCACCGGCCACCCGTACTCCTTCGACACCCGGGACAACTCCATCGCGGCCGACCGCTACCCGGACGACCCGCGAGAGGACCTGGACTACGTGCTGCACCGAGCGGGCCATGCCAAGCCGTCCGGCTGGAAGAACGACGTCGTCAAGGAGCAGACCACGCCCTGGACGGTCACCAGCTGGGGCAAGGACTACACGTACAGCAACCTGTCGGACCACTACCCGGTGACCGGGTCCGCCTCGTAGTCCGTCGATGACCGCCCGGAACGCCATCGGCACGCCGGGCGAAATCGCCTCTCCCGCGCGGGCGCGGGAGAGGCGATCGCCGGTTGCGGGACCGGGCGGGCGCAGCTACCGGTAGGCCTGCGCCACGCTGTACACGTAGTACCCGACAGCGGCGAAGACACATCCCAGAACCACCCAGCAGCCGATGCTGGTGTGTCGTCGACGGCTCCGGTTCCTGATGCGTGCGGGCCGCTTGCCGAGCGGCAGTGGAGGCACGGCTTCAGGCGCCGCTTCGGCCAGCAGCCTGCGGCATACCGCGGCCAGCTCGGCCGTCCCCGCAGCGCGACTGGCGACCGCTTCCGAACGCGCGGGCGCGGTGGTGCCACCGTCCAGGATCCGTCCGGCGCGCAGGAGTATCTCGTCGCGTCCGCCGCTTGGCGCCAGGCTGATCCAGCGCTGGACGTGGTCCCCCCGGATGACCACACCCCCCGCCCGGTCCCTGTACACCGTGTGCTCCCGCCACAGCACGTCGGCCAACTCCGACGCGGTCTCTCTCAGATGCGCGCTCAATTGCCGTCTCCCCCTTCGCGCCCGTTCGAACAAGCACCGCACTCTAGCGCTGTGACCGGACAGGTTCACCGGCTCACGACGTCCGGCCGCAGCAGTAGCGGCACTCGAGCCTCGCGGTCGTGGAGGGTCACGGCGATGTCCCGTGCCAGGAGGCGCCGCTCGATGATCGGCTCCACCTCGCCCATGAACCACCCGCGAGCCCGCGGCCGAATCGGGGGCCTTGGGTTCAGAACCGGCCGACCGCGCCCGGCGGCGCCGGACCGGGCGAGGTCTACCGGCCGGGAGCGGCGCCCCCGCTCGGGACCGAGACCCACTCGGGGATTGGCGTAGCCATGACAAGATCTGCTCGTTCCCCGCACTTTCACAAGACTGGTGAGACAGCAATACTGTTCCACTGCGGTTCGCTGCGATCCACCGCGTCCACCACGCGTCGCCGCCTGCCCGCATCGGAACGTGCACGGAACGAGGGAGACCATGGCGACCGAGCCCGACGAGCCGACGCTCACCGTCGACGAACTGGCCGCCCGCGCCGGGGTCACCGTACGCACCATCCGGTTCTACAGCACCCGCGGGCTGCTGCAGCCGCCGGTGATCGGTGCACGCCGCGTCGGTCACTACGGGTCCACCCATCTCTCCCGGCTGGCCCTGATCGAGGAGCTCCAGCACCAGGGGATGACGCTCGCGGCGATCGAACGCTACGTCGAGCAGCTGCCGTCCGATCTGAGTGCGCGTGATCTGGCCATCCACCGGGCGCTGGTGGCGTCCTGGGGGCCGGAGTCCGCCGATGAAGTGCGCCGGGGGGATCTGGAAGAGCGCGCCGGGCGGGCCCTGTCGAGCCAGGACATCGGCCGGCTGGCGGCGATGGGGGTGCTGGACCGGACGCCGGATCCCGAGGTGTACCGGCTGGACGGCGGGCTACTGAGGCTCGGGATCGAGCTGCTGGACGTACCCATCCCCCATGAGACGCTGCTGGCCGCCCGTGCGGCGCTGCTCGAACACGCCCGCGCCGCCGCGCACGAGATGAGCCGCATCTTCCAGGACGAGGTGTGGAGCCCATACCGGGAGCGGGAGTCGGACCCCGGCCACGATCATGTCGCCGCGATGAAATCGCTGTCGGCGCATATGCAGCCGATGGTGGTCCAGGCCCTGGTGACTGCCTTCCAGCGCACGCTGCGACAGGAACTGCGCGAGGTGTTCGACGCCGAACCGGACCGCTCGGATGGGGCCGGGCCCGCTGACGGAACAGCTTGTGGACAGCCCAGCAGGGCGTCAGTCAGTGGCAGGGCCACGACCACCGGAACCTGAGTATCAGCATCGATGTCAGGGGTGGCGTCCAGCGTTGTGAGCGACGGCCGCCGACCGAGGCGGCACCAGGTCGGTCCAGGGGGAGCATCATGCGGTTCGCTCAGCTGAGGCCCGGTGGGCTCATGCGGACGTACCGTCCGGACTGGGAACTGACCCTGATCCGGATCGGTTCGTCCCGGTGTCTGTGGCGGTGGAACCAGCAGCTGTGGTCCTACGAGGTGGCCGATGACGCCCGCAGGGCGGACCCCGAGCGGCGCGTCGGCTATCTCGGCGTGGTGCCGCCCGCCGCCCCCGGCGGGCAGCGTCACGCCCACCGACGTGCATCGCGCGGCGCTCCGACTGGATGTCCTCGCTGAACTCCTGGAGCGCATACCGGATGCGGATCCCGGTCCCGCTCCCTGAGGCACGTTCCGTCTACGGGGCGAGGGACGGGCCCCGGTGCAGCCGGGCCCGTCCCTCGTGACGCATCGCGTCAGCGTTGTCAGGCGTCGGCGAAGGTCTCGCCCTTCTCCGCCTTCTCCACCAGCAGCGCAGGCGGTTCGAAGCGCTCGCCGTACGTGGCCGCGAGCTCGCGGGCCCGGGCGACGAAGCCCGGCAGACCGCCCTCGTAGCCGTTGATGTACTGGAGCACTCCGCCCGTCCATGCCGGGAAGCCGATGCCCATGATCGAGCCGATGTTGGCGTCGGCGACCGTGATCAGCACGCCTTCCTCCAGGCAGCGGACGGTGTCCAGCGCCTCGGAGAAGAGCATCCGCTCCTTCATGTCCTCGAACGGGACATCCGCCCCCGGCTTGCCGAAGTGCTCACGCAGCCCGGGCCACAGCCCGGCGCGCTTGCCTTCGACGTAGTCGTAGAACCCCGCCCCGCCGCTGCGGCCGGTGCGGCCGAACTCGTCGACCAGGCGGTCGATCACGGCGTCCGCGGGATGACCGGTCCAGGTGCCCCCGGCCTCCTCGACGGCCCGCTTCGACTCGTTGCGGATCTTGCGCGGCAGCGTCAGCGTCAGCTCGTCCATCAGCGACAGCACCTTGGCCGGGTATCCGGCCTGCGCTGCGGCCTGCTCGATCGACGCGGGCTCGACGCCCTCGCCGACCATCGCCACGCCCTCGTTGATGAACTGGCCGATGACCCGCGAGGTGAAGAAGCCGCGTGAGTCGTTGACGACGATAGGGGTCTTGTTGATCTGACGCACCAGGTCGAAGGCGCGGGCCAGTGCCTCGTCGCCGGTCCGCTCACCCTTGATGATCTCGACCAGCGGCATCTTGTCGACGGGCGAGAAGAAGTGCAGCCCGATGAAGTCGACCGGGCGGTCCACACCTTCCGCGAGCAGAGTGATCGGCAGCGTGGAGGTGTTGGAGCAGAGCAGGGCGTCCGGCTCCACGACGTCCTGGATCTCCTGGAACACCTTGTGCTTGAGCGCCGAGTCCTCGAAGACCGCCTCGATCACGGCGTCGCAGCCCGCGAGGTGGGCAGGGTCGCCGGTCGGGGTGATCCGGGCGAGCAAAGCGTCGCGCTTGGCCTCGGTGGTGCGTCCCCGGCTCAGCGCCTTGTCGAGCAACTTCACCGAGTAGTCCTTGCCGCGCTGCGCGGCCTCGACACTCACGTCCTTGAGGACGACCTCGATCCCGGCCCTGGCACAGGAGTACGCAATGCCCGCGCCCATCATCCCGGCGCCGAGCACGGCCACCTTGCGGACCTTGCGCGACTCGATGCCCTTGGGACGGCTGGCACCTGAGTTGACGGCCTGGAGGTCGAAGAAGAACGCCTGGATCATGTTCTTCGCGGTCTGCCCGGTGAGCAGTTCGGTGAAGTAGCGCGCCTCGATGACCTGGGCGTTCTCGAAGTCGACCTGGGAGCCCTCGACCGCGGCGGCGAGGATGTTGCGCGGGGCCGGGTAGGGGGCGCCGTTCAGCTGCTTCTTCAGGTTGGCCGGGAAGGCGGGCAGATTGGCGGCGAACTTCGGGTTCGACGGCGTACCGCCGGGGATCTTGTAGCCCTTGACGTCCCAGGGCTGCTGCGACTCGGGGTGGGTGTCGATGAAGGCGTGTGCCTTGGCCAGCATCTCTTCGGGTGTGGCGGCGACCTCGTGGACGAGGCCGTTCTCCAGGGCGCGCGCGGGGTTGTACTGGGTGCCCTGGAGGAGCACCTTGAGCAGCGCGTCGGCGATGCCCATGAGACGCACGGTGCGGGTGACGCCACCGCCGGCCGGAAGCAGTCCGAGGGTGACCTCGGGCAGGCCGATCTTGGATCCGGGCGCGTCGAGCGCGATGCGGTGGTGGCAGGCGAGGGCGATCTCGTAACCGCCACCCAGCGCGCTGCCGTTGATGGCGGCGACGACCGGCTTACCCAGGGTCTCGATACGGCGCAGGGCGTGCTTGATGCCCATACCGCGGTCGAAAGTCTCCTGCGCGTGCTCGGGACCGACCTGGATCATGTCCTTGAGGTCGCCGCCCGCGAAGAAGGTCTTCTTGGCGGAGGTGACGATGATGCCGCGGATCGAGTCCTGCTCGGCCTCCGCGCGGTCGGCGATGGCCGCGATGGATTCCTGGAAGGCCCGGTTCATGGTGTTGGCGGACTGGTTGGGGTCGTCGAGCACGAGGGTGACGACACCGGTCTCGTCCTGCTCCCAGCGGATGGTGGAGCTCGTCGGCGTTGCGGTCATTGCTGCTTCTCCGTATGCGGGAACGGTCAGGTGACGGAAGGGGGCGGGGCGCTCAGAGGCGCTCGACGATGGTGGCGATGCCCATACCGCCGCCGACGCACAGCGTGGCCAGGCCGTAGCGCTTGTCCTGGCGCTCCAGCTCGTCGATGAGCGTGCCGAGGATCATCGCCCCGGTGGCGCCCAGGGGGTGGCCGAGAGCGATCGCTCCGCCGTTGACGTTGACCTTGTCGAGGGAGAGCCCCATGTCCTCGACAAAGCGCAGGACGACGGCGGCGAACGCCTCGTTGATCTCGACCAGGTCGATGTCGTCGATGGTCAGCCCGGCCTTCGCCAGGGCCTTGCGGGTGGCGGGCGCCGGCCCGGTGAGCATGATGGTCGGCTCGGAACCGGAGACCGCTGCGGACACGATCCGGGCGCGGGGCCGGAGCCCGTAGCGCTCTCCGACCGCCTTGGAGCCGATCGCGACGAGCGAGGCGCCGTCCACGATGCCGGAGGAGTTGCCGGCGTGGTGGACATGGTCGATCTTCTCGACCCAGTGGTACTCCTGCAGCGCGACGGCGTCGAAGCCGCCCATCTCTCCGATCGCCGCGAACGACGGCTTGAGCGAGGCCAGGGAGTCCGCCGTGGTGCCGGGGCGCATGTGCTCGTCGTGGTCGAGGACGACCAGCCCGTTGCGGTCCTTGACCGGGACGACCGAGCGGTCGAAGCGGCCGTCCTTCCAGGCGGCGGCGGCCCGCTCCTGGGAGAGCGCGGCGTACTCGTCCACGGCACGGCGGGTGAAACCGCCGATCGTGGCGATCAGGTCGGCGCCGATGCCCTGCGGGGCGAAGTTGGTGTCGAAGTTGGTCATCGGGTCGGCGAACCAGGCTCCGCCGTCCGAGCCCATAGGAACGCGGGACATCGACTCGACTCCGCCTGCGAGCACCAGGTCCTCCCAGCCGGAGCGGACCTTCATCGCCGCCATGTTGACGGCCTCCAGGCCCGAGGCACAGAAGCGGTTCTCCTGGACGCCGGCGACGGTGTCGGGCAGTCCGGCGGCGATGGCGGCGATCCGGGCGATGACGGATCCCTGGTCGCCGACCGGGCCGACGACACCGAGCACGATGTCGTCGATGGCGGCGGGGTCCAACGACGGGAAGCGGTCCTGGATCTCGTGGATCAGGCCGACGACGAGGTCGATCGGCTTGGTGCCGTGCAGGGCGCCGTTGGCCTTGCCGCGTCCACGCGGGGTGCGGATCGCGTCGTACACAAACGCTTCGGTACTCAAGACAGAGCCTTTCGCATCACGAGTGCGGGGTGCGCAGTCGGGGCGGTCGAGGGTGGAGAAGTGGAGAGGCTGGGGTGATCGGTCTTCGGGGAGTGCGGGGGTGCCGGTCGCGACACCGCGGTCAGGCGAGCAGGGAACGGCCGATGATCTCCTTCATGATCTCGGTGGTCCCGCCGTAGATGGTCTGGATACGGCCGTCCGTGAACGCCTTCGCCACGCGGTACTCGGTCATATAGCCGTATCCGCCGTGCAGCTGGAGGCAGCGGTCGGCGACCCGCTTCTGCAGCTCGCTGGCCCACCACTTGGCCATCGACGCGTGCACCGCGTCGAGTTCCCCGTTGGAGTGGTCCACGATGCAGCGGTCCAGGAACGCCCGGGTGACGGCACACTCCGTCGCCATCTCGGCGATCTCGAAACGGATGTGCTGGAGTTTGGCCAGCGGCCGCCCGAAGGCCTCGCGCTCCCGCACGTACTGCTTGGTGATCTCCAGCAGGTTCTCGGCCGCGGCGATCCCGGCGACGCCGATGTTCAGCCGCTCCTGGGCGAGATTGGTCATCAGGTGCCCGAACGCGCCGTCGAGGTCGCCGAGCAGGTTCTCCTTGGGCACCCGCACGTCGTTGAAGAACAGCTCGGCGGTGTCCTGCGCCTTCTGGCCGATCTTGTCGAGGTTGCGTCCCCGTTCGAATCCCTCCGTACCGCGCTCCACGACCAGCAGGGACAACCCCTTGGCACCGCCCTCGGGGGTGGTCTTCGCCACGACGATCACGAGGTCGGCCAGGATGCCGTTGGAGATGAAGGTCTTGGAGCCGTTCAGCAGCCAGTGGTCACCGCAGTCGTCGGCGGTGGTGCGGATGCCCTGGAGGTCGGAGCCCGCGCCCGGCTCGGTCATGGCGATGGCCGTGATGATCTCGCCGGTGCAGAAGCCGGGGAGCCAGCGCCGCTTCTGCTCATCGGTGGCGAGCGAGGTGAGATACGGCCCGATGATGTCGTTGTGCAGGCCCACGGCCAGTCCCGAGACCCCGGCCCGGGTGAACTCCTCACCGAGTACCGCGCTGTAGCGGTAGTCCGGGTTCCCCCCGCCTCCGTACTCCTCGGGAACGGCCAGACCGAGCAGTCCCTGCCTGCCCGCGGCCAGCCATGCGGCGCGCGAGACGATGCCGTCCTGCTCCCACTGCTCGTAGTGGGGCAGCACCTCCTTGGCGAGGAAGGTGCGGACCGTCTCCCGGAACGCCTCGTGCTCGGTGCCGAAGATCTCCCGCTTCATTGCACTGCCCCCAGTTCCACCATGTCGTCCGTCGGTTGTGTGAGTGTCATCGGTCGGGCCGTCGGCTCGGGCGTCAACCGGCCTCGTCCTCACTCTTGTGCAGGACGCTCGGTACGCCCCAGTCGCGTGCGACCTCGTCGGCGTCCGCGCCGGGCTGGGCCGGGCCGCGGCGCACCTCGCCGGGCGTGGCGGAGAACCGGGGTGCCGGGGCCGGCTGGGTGATGCCCCCGTGTTCGGTGAAGGTGCCGCGGGCCGCGAGATGCGGGTGCCCCGGTGCCTCGCGCAGCGAGAGCACGGGCGCCACACAGGCGTCCGAACCCTCGAAGACCGCGGTCCACTCCTCGCGGGTCCTGGTGCGGAAGCGGGCGGCGACGGCCGCGCGCAGCTCGCCCCAGCTGTCGAAGTCCTTACGGGCCGGCGTCCGTCCTGTGAGCCCGAGCAGCTCGATGAACTGGTCGTAGAACTGCTGCTCAAGGGCTCCGACGGCCATGTACTGCCCGTCGGCGGTCCGGTAGTTCCCGTAGAAGGGGCAGCCACCGTCGAGGAGGTTGCTGCCGCGCCGGTCCTGCCAGCCTCCCGCCGCGATCATCCCGTGGATCATGGTGGAGAGATGGGCGGCACCGTCGACGATGGCGGCGTCCACCACTTGTCCCGAGCCGCCGGGTGTACCGGCGTGCTGGAGCGCGGCCAGTACGCCGATGACGAGGTAGAGCGAACCACCGGCGTAGTCGCCCAGCAGGTTGGCGGGCACGGCGGGCGGTTCGTCCGGTCTACCGATCATGCCGAGTGCGCCGGTGATGGCGATATACGAGATGTCATGGCCGGCGCGCTGGGCGAGCGGCCCGTCCTGTCCCCAGCCGGTCATCCGGCCGTACACCAGTCTGGGGTTGCGCGCGTGGCACTCGTCGGGGCCGACGCCGAGACGCTCGGCGACGCCCGGGCGGTAGCCCTCGATCAGCACATCGGCGCGCTCGGCCAGATCGAGCACCCGCTCGGCGCCGTCGCCCGACTTGAGGTCGATCAGCACGGACCTCTTGTTGCGGTTCGTGAGGTCGTACGCCGGGTCGATGGAGATTCCGGCGCCACCAGGGCGGTCGACGCGTACGACGTCGGCGCCGAGATCGGCGAGGAGCATCGCCGCGAACGGGCCTGGCCCGATACCGGCCAGTTCGACCACGCGCACTCCCGCGAGCGGACCGCCCCGCGGGCCGTTCCCTGTGGCTGCCATCAAGCCCCCAGCGCTATGACACAACTGATGTAACATCGGTGATGTTAAGAACGTGTTCCACTTCGCACAAGCCCTACGAGCGAGCAAGCGCTTGGTTCTTCCGCTGCGCCGAGGTCTCGGCCCCGGAGGTTCAGCCCACCGCGTCGAGCCGTGCGATCAGCTTCTCCGGGGCGCCAGCCCGGTAGCTCTCGTTCACCCAGTCGCACTGCGCATCGGCCGGCGGAGCGCTCTTCCCCGCCGGCGGGATCTGCACCCGGCCCGCCTTCCCGAGGCCGTAACCGGACGGCTGCGCGCCGGGGGCACGACAGAGCGTGCGCGTGCATCGCCTCATCCTTCACCTTCACTCCGACGCCAACGGATGGGTTCCGTCGGTCACACCCATGAAGACGAACACCTTCTTGTCGCCCTTCGCCACGGTCTCGGCCCAGGGAAACTCCTCGGCGGCTTCGGGCAGGCCCAGGGCAAAGGACCGCGCCTTCTCCCATTTCGCCAAGGCCGCCTTCGGCGGTGCCGCCATCTGGTCCTCCCGATCGCACGGATGTGCACGACTCACGCTAGCCTCGCCCATCGGCATCGGCGCGGGGCCACGGTCCCGTGTCCGGTCGGTCAGCCCGCCGGATCAACCGGACGGGGCCCGGAGCAGGAGCTGAAGGGGTCAGCGTGAACAGGCAGAACGGGCCGGACCGGCCGTATGACATCGTGCTCTTCGGAGCCACCGGCTTCGTCGGCACGCTGACCGCTGAGTATCTCGCCGCACATGCGCCGCAGGGCTGCCGCTGGGCCGTCGCCGGGCGCAGCCGCGCCAGACTGGAGCGACTGCGGGAGCGGCTCGCGGCCGACCACCCCGGCTGCGCGGACCTGCCGCTGATCGTCGCCGACGCGTCCGATCCGACGGCGCTGCGCGAACTCGCCGAGTCCACACGGGTGGTGGCCACGACGGTGGGTCCCTACGTCTGGTACGGCGAGCCGCTGGTGGCCGCCTGCGCAGAAGCGGGCACGGACTACGCGGATCTCACGGGCGAGCCCGAATTCGTGGACACGATGTTCGTGCGGCACGACGCCAGGGCCCGCGAGACAGGAGCCCGGATCGTCCATGCGTGTGGTTTCGACTCGGTGCCACACGATCTGGGGGTGTACTTCACGGTTCAGCAGCTGCCCGAGGACGTGCCCTTGCGAGTGGACGGCTTCGTACGTGCGGGAGGGCTGATCTCCGGCGGCACCCTCGCCTCGGCCGTCACCGCTGCGGGTCGCCAGCGCCACGCCCTGCGCGCCGCGCGGGAGCGGCGACTGCACGAGCCCCGGCTGGTGGGCCGCAAGGCCCGGGCCCCGTTCGCCATGCCTCGATTCAGCAAGGAGACCGGCACCTGGGCGTTGCCGCTGCCCACCCTGGACCCGCAGATCGTGACCCGCTCGGCACGGCGGCTCCCCCGGTACGGTCCCGACTTCCAGTACCGGCACTACGCCTCCGTCAAGACGCTGCCCGTGGCGCTCGGGGCCCCTGCCGCACTCGGTGCCGTCGCCGCCCTGGCTCAGCTGCCGGCCGCCCGCACCTGGCTGATGCACCGCTACGAGCCGGGGCGCGGGCCGAGCGCGGAGCGGCGTGATCAGAGCTGGTTCCAGCTCCGCTTCGTCGGCGAAGGCGGCGGGCGGCGTGTCCTCACCGAGGTCTCGGGCGGCGATCCGGGCTACGGGGAGACGGCGAAGATCCTCGCCGAGTCCGTGCTCAGCCTCGCGTTCGACGAACTGCCGCAGACCGCGGGCCAGGTCACCACCGCCGTCGCGTTGGGAGACGCACTGCTGGAACGGCTGCGCGCGGCGGGAATCGTGTTCCGGGTCGCCGATCCGCGCTGACCGCCGTCGTAGACGGGAGGCGGACGACGCGCTGGGCGGGAAGCCACTGATCCCGCCGTCTACTGTGGGGAGATGACGACAGGACTCCGACTGGAGAAGATCACCGCGGCCAATATCGACACCGCTCTTGGTGTCCGGGTGCGCCAGGACCAGGAGCACCGGGTCGCGCCGGTGGTGAAGTCGCTCGCCGAGGCCTATGCGCACCCGGAGACCGCCTGGCCCCGGCTGATCCTCGACGGCGACCGTGCGGTCGGGTTCCTGATGGCCTTCTTCGACATCGACTGGGCCGGTGACGGAGCGGGCTCCGACATCCGCTCGGGTCTCTGGCGGCTGAACATCGCGGCCGGTGAACAGGGCCGCGGATACGGGCGCTTCGCGGTCGAGTCCGTCGCTGCCGAGATCCGCCGACGCGGTGGCGCCCGCCTCACCACGACCTGGCATCCCGGCGATGACGGCCCCGAGGCGTTCTATCTGAGGCTCGGATTCCGGCCGACCGGCGAAGAGAGCGGCGGTCAGACCGTCGGCGAACTCGGTTTGGCCTGAGTCCCGCGGTCACCCGGCCGGGATGCGGACGTTCCGTCCGTCGCCTCGCGCAGGGCGCGGCGGCACAGGGCGTCGGCCCGCCTCGTCGACTCGGGGAGTCGGAAGTCCCTTGCCAGGGCCAGCGTATGGGCGCAGGCGTTGTCGAGGGAGACACGGTGCCCGACGGACACATAGACCGGTTTGACCCCGTCCTGGGTACGCAGCGCCCGCCCGAGCTCCTCACCATCGTCCGCAAGCAGCGGCGAGCTGTCACCGCGCAGTGGTCCCGGTGCGGCGGCGGCGAACGTGAACGGGTTCTTGGCGACGCCGATCACGGGCAGGCCCGTCAGCACGCCCAGATGGCTGGCCAGTCCGAAGCGGCGCGGGTGGGCGCGGCCGTAGCCGTCGCACACGACGAGTCCGGGGGCGCTCTCCAGCGACTCCAGGACGGCCAGCACGGTCGGCACCTCGCGGAAGGCCAGCAACCCCGGCACGTAGGGGAAGTCGACCCGCCCGGTCGCGGTGCCCTCCTCGACGACCTCAAGGCTCCGTGCGTCGAGCACCACGGCGGCGGCGACGACGATATCGCGCTCGTCGTCATAGGCCACGTCCACTCCGGTGACCAGCCCGCTGCCGGGCGGCGGGCCGAGCTCATCGAGCACGACACGGGCACGCAACTCGTCCTGGACGGCGCGGGCCTCGATCTCGTCGGACGGTGTCCTCAGGCTGGTCATGATCCCCAAGCCTAGTTGCCTCGGAACCGGCACCGTCCGCCCGAAGGGCCCGGCTCGCACCCGACACCGGCTCCCCCGCCGCACAGGATGAAGACCGAGTCAGTAGTCTGCCGATCATGTTCGTACTGGAACTGACCTATACCGCGCCCATCGAGCAGGTGGACGAGTTGCTCGGCGCTCATGTGGAGTGGCTTGAGGCCCTGTACCGGGACGGTGTCGTCATCGCCTCCGGTCGCAAGAACCCCCGTGACGGCGGAGTGCTGCTGGCCGTCGGGGATGACCGCGCCCGGGTCGAGGAGCTGCTCAAGACCGACCCCTTCATCAGCGGCGGGGTGGGCGGCTACCGCGTCACGGAGTTCTATGCGACGAAGACCGTTCCGGAGCTCGCACCGTACCGGCAGCAGCTCCCGGGAACAGCCTGAGCATCGGCAGCCGTCCGGACTGACGCGGGTGGCCGCCGGGCCGCGGGTTCCGCGAGGCGGCGGTGCCGGACTCCGACGCCGTTCGACGACACCGCGAACCGGGCGACCGAAGCCACCAGGCGCGCCACTGCGCTCGGCCGCCTTTCGCACCGGAATCCGGCGCGAAAGGCCCTAGGTGACTGGTGTTAATCGTGTGAGCTCGCGCTGGGTCTTCGTCCTGTGTCAGGCTGCGGGGTGTTGGTCGCTGGGTGTGGGGAGAGGTTGAGCGATGGCAGTGGGCCGGACTCCGATGCAGCCGGGGTTGCTCTCCTCCACAGTGGGTTTCTGCGAGGGTCGGCTGGCGCCGAACTCGATCTACGCGGTGCTGCACCGCGAGTGCCGGGCGTTGTTCCCCGATGAGATGTTCGCCGATCTGTTCGCCGAGGACGGCCGCAGGTCGGTGCCGCCGATGATCGTGGCGGTCGTGATGGTCCTGCAGCGTCTGGAGGGTTTGTCCGATCGCGAGGCGGTCGAGCGGTTCGCGTTCGATGTGCGCTGGAAGTACGCCGCCGGCGGGCTGGACTTCGACCATCCGGGGTTCGTGCACACCGTGCTGGTCGACATGCGGGCGAGGCTTGCCGCTTCCGCCCGGCCGAACCGGATCTTCGAGCGGACGGTAGAGGTTGCTGCACAGGCCGGACTGGTCGGCCGCAGGAGGGTGCTGGACTCGGCACCGATCTATGACGCGGTGGCCACGCAGGACACCATCACGCTGATCCGTTCGGCCATCCGCGGCCTGCTGCGGGCGGCCGATCACGTGCTGCGGGCCGAGCTGCGGGCGGTGATCTCCAGCGGGGACGCCTACACCAGCACGGACAAGCCGGTCATCGACTGGACGGACGCGGCCGAGCGGGAAGCCCTCATCGATTCGCGGGCCCGTGACGGGTTCGCGCTGCTGACCGTGCTGGACGGCCGGGCCGTGCCCGGGGATGTGGGCCAGGCCGCGCGGTTGCTGGCCACCGTGCTGGGCCAGGACCTGGAGCAGGACGGGGGCGTCTTCAAGATCGCCCGCAAGGTGGCCGCGGACCGGGTCATCTCCACGGTTGATCCCGAGGCCCGGCACGGCCACAAGACCGTCCGCCGGTCCTTCGACGGTTACAAGGGTCATGTGGCCGAGGAACCCGACAGCGAGGTCATCACCGCGACCGAGGTCACGGCGGGCAACGCCGGCGATGCCGAGCCCGCCGCCGACCTGCTCGCCGACGTTCTCCAACCACCTGCCGCCGAGCAGGCAGACCAGGCGCGGGCCGAAGTCTACGGCGACGCCGCTTACGGGACCGGGCCGCTGCTGGCCGAGCTGGACGACGCGGGCGCCCGGGTGATGGTCAAGGTGCAGGCGGCCAACGCGCCCGGTGGGCGGTTCTCCAAGGACGCCTTCACCATCGATCTGGAGGCAGGGCAGGTCACCTGCCCGAACCAGGTGACCGCCGCGATCCGCCCGAAGTCTGATGGCGGTGGGGCGGCCTGCTTCAAGACCGCCTGCGCCGCCTGCCCCCTTGCGGCGCAGTGCACTACCGCCAGGAACGGACGCGTCATCACCATCGGCCCTCACGAAGAACACCTGGCCCGGGGCCGGGCTCGCAGTGCGGACCCCGTCTGGCTGGCCGCCTACCGGGCCACCCGCCCCAAGGTCGAACGCAAGATCGCCCACCTGATGCGGCGGCGACACGGCGGACGCCGCGCCCGGGTGCGGGGCCGGGCCAAGATCGCCGCCGACTTCTCCTTGCTGGCCGCCGCCGTCAACGTCGCGCGGCTCGGCGTGCTCGGAATCATGTCCACAGGCAGTGACAAGTGGGCGGTCGCCGCCGGCTGACCGTCCCGAGGGCGCCCTGGACCATGCAAACGACCCGCACGCGGCCGTGCCAAGCCCTCAACAGCCCCCACGACGGCCACGAACCGCCCACACGCCGCCCGACCACCAGCCAGCAACCACGACCCTGACACCCCCAACGGCGACACCGCACGCCCAGGACGACCCGCTTAACACCAGTCACCTAGGGCGTGTTGCGAAAGTCCCTCCTGACCCGCGACGCCTGGCACGCACGCTCGCCGCGTTGTCGGAGTCATCCAAGTACGTCCAGTACGAGGATGATCCTCCGCCTTGCGATCGCACGCACCAGACGCCACAGGCCCCGCCCTGCGGGCGGACGGAGCTACTTTCGCAACACGCCCTAGAAGAATCATGAAGATCTTACTCAGGGGCCGTCGGCGGCCTTCGGACTCCCGGGTTCCAGCCTGGCGACCCTGCCCTGCTCACCCGACGCCCAGCAGCCGAAGTCCGGCGTGCAGTCGACCGTGTCGAAGGAGCCGGTGTCTACGGTGCGCCAGGTGCGGCCGCCGTCGGTCGTCAGGTCCGTGCCCGTGGGGCCGACCGCGAGGGCCGCGGAGCGGCTGTGCGGGAGCCAGGCGACGCCCGAACGGTAGGCGGCGGGGGGTGTGGAAGCCTGCCGCCAGCTACGGCCGCCGTCCACGGTCGTCGCGCCCGCCTGCGGCGATGCCTGGCCGGTGCGGTAGTCCCCACCGACCGCGAGCCCGTGCACGCGGTCGCGGAACGCCAGGGCGAAGACCCCGCGTGCCGGGTCCCCGGCCGGGATCGTGGACTCGGCGACGGTCCAGTGCAGTCCGCGGTCGGCGGAATGGAGCACGCGCGCGGTGACCCCGCCTCCGGTGGCGAGCCAGACGTCCCTCGGTCCCGAGCTCACCAGACACTGGCCGCCGGCTGCGAATCCCGCCTCGCCCGGCTGGGCGGTCGGCATCCCTGCGCTCGGCAGCACCTTCCATGACTTCCCGCCGTCGCCGGTCGACAGGATCCGGTACTTGCCGTCGACAGGGTCGCTCATGGCGAGACCGTTGCGGTGGTCGAAGAAGGTGAGGCAGTCGTAGAACGCCTTGGGGTCGGTGTTGCGGAACGATTCGGTCCAGGTGGCGCCCCCGTCGCTGGTGCGCAGGACCCGGGATGCCTCTCCCTCACCGATGGCCAGCACCACCGCCCGTCTGCCGTCGAAGGCCTCGACGTCCCGGAACTCCAGCCCGCCCGCGCCGGGCGGAGAGACGTTCCGCCAGCTACGGCCGCCGTCAGTGGTGCGCAATACCGTGCCCTTGGACCCCGCCGCCCACGCGATGTTCCGGCTGACCGCGGCGAGTCCCCTGAACCGTGCGTCCGTACCGGTCTGCCCCAGCTCC
The DNA here is from genome assembly GCF_037023745.1 of Streptomyces sp. SCSIO 30461. Classification (NCBI taxonomy): domain Bacteria; kingdom Bacillati; phylum Actinomycetota; class Actinomycetes; order Kitasatosporales; family Streptomycetaceae; genus Streptomyces; species Streptomyces sp. SCSIO 30461. Next base: position 3,178,686 of record NZ_CP146101.1, on the reverse strand, counting down.
CAGTGCGCCGGGGCGGGACCTGCCGCCGCCTGCGCCGGTGAAGGTACGGCGAGGACGGCCACCAGCGCCGCACCGCAGAGTCCCGTGGAAATCGTGCGTCGCGTCTTCCCCTGTGAGGTCATGGCGCGCGAACGTAGTCCACCGGAGGCGGCGGGTCCAGACCGCCTCGGCGACCGGGGTTCCGGGGCGGTGACGCAGCTCACGCGCCCGACCTCCACGGCCGATGCACGGATTTCGGCCGGTCGTCGTCTTCCTGAGCGCGAAGAGGCGTCGCCGCGCCGCAATGACGAGAGGAAGCAGGACTTGTCCAGCATCATCGAGCAGGCCGTGCAGGCCCGCCTGGTCGCGTCGGCCCCGAAGATGGAGTCCGTGCCCGCCACTCTTCGCTACGACCGGGCGGATCCGTTCGCCGTCAGCATGGAGTTCCCCGCCCCGGCGACCCTGGAGGGCACCGACGTTTCCTGGGCCTTCTCGCGTGAGCTGCTCGCCGCGGGCATGGAGGAGTCGGCCGGTGTGGGCGATGTGCGCGTGCGGCCGTACGGCTACGACCGGACCGTGGTGGAGTTCCACGCACCCGAGGGCACCGCGATCGTGCACATCCGCACCTCCGAGCTGCGCGTCTTCCTGGAGCGGATCGACGGGATGGTCCCGCAGGGCCATGAGCACCTGTTCCTCGACCTCGACGGGGACCTCGCGGAACTGCTGGGTGGCAGCGCCACTTGACTCGCCGGCCCGGCCGGCAATTCGCTTGCCCGACCGCCCTGCTGGGCCTAACTTCTCCCCTGTCCCTGTTGTCGCTGATCGGAGAAGGACATTGCTCGTCTGAGGTCCTGAGACACCGTGCGACGCGGCCTTTCCGGCCGGCGTGCCGTGTGTGACCTCGGCGTTACGAGCGTATCGTCCCGAATCCTCCGGACCAGGGTTTCGCGTTGCCCCGACCGGTGTCTCACCCGTTGCCCACCCGCATTTCCACCGCAACAGGGAGACCCGTATGTCTACTTCCTTCACGTCCGTCACCTGCACCGCGCTGTCCTTCGCCTGGCCGGACGGCACCCCCGTGTTCGATGACTTCCATCTCACCACCGGCCCCGGCAGGAGCGGGCTGGTCGGGCTCAACGGCTCGGGCAAGTCGACGCTGCTGCGGCTGATCGCGGGTGAGCTCACTCCCACCGGCGGCTCGGTGCGGGTGGCCGGCGAGATCGGCCATCTGCCGCAGAACCTGGTGCTCGACGCGGCGCTGCCCGTGGACGAAGCGCTCGGGATCGCCGCCACCCGGGCCGCACTGCACTCCATCGAGTCCGGCGATGCCCGCGAGGAGCACTTCACCACCGTCGGCGACGACTGGGACGTGGAGGAGCGGGCACGCGCCACGCTCGGCCGGCTCGGGCTCGGCCATGTCGGTCTCGACAGCACCGTCGGCGAGCTGTCCGGTGGCGAGGGCGTCATGCTGCGACTGGCGGCCCTGTTGCTGGCCCGTCCGGCCGTGCTGCTGCTGGACGAGCCCACGAACAACCTGGACCTGCACGCGCGCGCCCGGCTCTACGAGGCGGTGGATACCTGGTCCGGGGTGATGATCGTGGTCAGCCATGATCGCGAACTCCTCGAACGGGTCGACCAGATCGCCGACCTGTGCGAGGGCGAGGTCACCTGGTACGGCGGCGGCTACTCGGACTACGAGCGGGCCCTGGCCGTGGCACAGCAGGCCGCCGAGCGCATGGTAAGGGTCGCGGAGGCCGATGTGCAGCGCCAGAAGCGGGAGCTGGCGGACGCCCACGTCAAGCTCGCCCGCCGCAAGCGCTACGGCCAGAAGATGGACGACAACAAACGCGAACCCAAGGTCGTGATGGGCGAGCGGAAGCGGCAGGCCCAGGTGTCGGCGGGCAAGCACCGCATCATGCACGCCGAGAGGCTCGACGAGGCGAAGGCGCGGCTCGCCGACGCGGTGGACGCGGTGCGCGACGACGACGAGATCCGTATCGAGCTGCCGTACACCAAGGTGCCCCCGGGCCGTGAGGTGCTGCGGCTGAGCGATGTGCGACTCGCGTACGGTGCCCGCGTCTCGGGTGGGTTCGAGCTGCGCGGCCCGGAGCGCATCGCCCTCGTGGGCGGCAACGGCGCGGGAAAGACGACCCTGCTGCGCACCATCGCGGGGGAACTCGCCCCGGTCTCGGGCGAGGTGGAGACGCACGTCCCGTGGCGCTTCCTCCCGCAACGGCTTGATGTGCTCGACGACGGTCTGAGCGTGGCCGGGAACGTGGCCCGCTTCGCCCCCGCGGCGACGGACAACGCGATCCGGGCGCGGCTCGCGCGCTTCCTGTTCAAGGGCGCGCGGGCGGACTGCGCCGTGGGGACGCTGTCCGGCGGTGAGCGCTTCCGGGCCACCCTGGCCGCACTGCTGCTCGCGGATCCCGCACCGCAGCTGCTGATGCTGGACGAACCGACGAACAACCTGGACATGGCAAGTGTCAGGAGCCTGGCAGTAGCCCTGGAGGCGTACGCGGGGGCGCTGATCGTGGCCAGCCATGATGTGCGGTTCCTGGACTCCGTCGGGATCACTCGCTGGCTGCTGCTCGATGGCGAGCTGCGGTCCACGACTCGGGAGGAGGTGCGGACGGCCCTGGAGGCGCGATAGGCGCCGTGGCGGCGGAACAGCAGGCAGCGCGACGGGCACCCGTGCGTAGCGCCGGGTGGCCCGCACACACGGGGAACGGCTCTCTACCCGGGTGGGCGGCCGCGGGTGATGATGGGCGCGCATCACCCGTACCCGAGCCTCCCGGGAGATTCCGTTGCCAAGCCGCAAAGCCCTGATCCGACGCCCTGATCCGCGCCTGGCCGAAGGGCTGGTCACTCACATCGAGCGCCGTCCCGTCGACGCGGCGGCGGCGCTCGCCCAGTGGGAGGCCTATGCGGAGGCACTGCGCCGGCACGGCTGGGAGACCGTCGAGACCGAAGCCACGGACGACTGCCCCGACTCGGTCTTCGTCGAGGACACCGTGGTGATGTTCCGGAACGTGGCACTGATCGCCCGCTCCGGGGCCGAGACCCGCAGGGCCGAGACGGCAGCGGTCGAGGAGACGCTGACGCGTCTCGGCTGCTCGGTGAACCGGGTGCGGGAGCCCGGCACCCTCGACGGTGGCGATGTGCTCAAGATCGGCGACACGGTCTACGTGGGCCGCGGCGGGCGCACCAACGCCGCCGGAGTCCAGCAGCTGCGCGCCGCGTTCGAACCGCTCGGCGCGCACGTGGTCGCCGTGCCCATCTCGAAGGTGCTCCATCTGAAGTCGGCCGTCACGGCGCTGCCGGACGGCACCGTGATCGGCTACGAGCCGCTGGTGGACCAGCCCGCGCTGTTCCCTCGGTTCTTGCCGGTGCCCGAGGAGCCCGGGTCCCATGTGGTGCTGCTCGGCGGTGGCCGGCTGCTGATGGCAGCGAGCGCTCCGAAGACGGCGGAACTGTTCACGGACCTCGGCTACGAACCGGTCCTCGTGGACATCAGCGAGTTCGAGAAGCTCGAAGGCTGCGTGACCTGCCTCTCCGTTCGCCTCCGTGACCTGCACTCCTGACCTGCTGTAACGGCATATAACGGACGCGGGCTTGGCCGTCGGCCGACCGTGTGCTTAACCTACGGTTTCGTAACCTACGAGGCCGTAGGTAGCCACCCACGCCCCCACGCGATGGATCGCCTGCGGCCGCCCGCCCTGCTCACTCCCCGAGCGGTTTCGAGCACTCTCCGCGTCCCCAGGAGCACCCGTGACGATCACTTCTCCCCACCTCGGCAGTTCGGAAGCCTGGACGGACGCCCGGCTGCTGTACGCCCTGGAAGAAGTGGTGGAGAAGGAGCTCAACCGGCACCTGAAGGCCACCAAGGACTGGATGCCGCACGAGTACGTCCCGTGGGGCGACGGGCGGAACTTCCCCGGCTTCTTCGAGGACGGCGAGCCCTGGGACCCGAGCCAGTCCAAGGTCACCGACATCGGCAGGGTCGCCCTGGTGGTGAACCTGCTCACCGAGGACAACCTGCCGAGCTACCACCACGAGATCGCCTCGCTCTTCGGCCGGGACGGCGCCTGGGGCACCTGGGTGCACCGCTGGACCGCCGAGGAGGGCCGGCACGGCATCGTCATGCGCGACTATCTGCTCGCGTCGCGCGCGGTCGACCCGGACAAGCTGGAGCAGTTCCGGATGGCCCACATGTCCGAGGGCTTCGAGTCCGACAACCGGCACTCGATGCTGCACTCCGTCGCGTATGTCTCCTTCCAGGAGCTGGCGACACGGATCTCGCACCGCAATACCGGCCATCAGTCGGGCGACCCGGTGTGCGACCGGATGCTGGCAAGGATCGCCACCGACGAGAACCTGCACATGGTCTTCTACCGGAACCTGCTGAGCGCCGCCTTCGAGATCGCCCCCGATCTGACGATGCAGGCCGTGCGTGACGTCGTGGTCGGCTTCCGGATGCCCGGACACGGAATGCCGGGCTTCGAGCGGGCCGCGGCGCAGATGGCGATCGGCGAGATCTACAACCTGCGCATCCACCACGACGACGTGCTGCAGCCGGTGCTGCGCTTCCTCAAGGTGATGGAGATCGACGGTCTCGGTCCCGAGGGCCGGAAGGCGCAGGAGGAGCTGGGCTTCTACATGGGCGGTCTCGACGCGGAAGCCCGCAAGTTCGACGAGAAGCTCGCGGCGCGCAAGGCGCGGCTGGCGGCCCGTGCGGCGGGCTGAGCCGCCGCACGAACCAGCACCGGGCCGCCTGGGCTCACCAGGCGGCCTCGCGGTAGTCCTTGAGGAACACCCCCGACACCGGGTCCCCCGCCTCGCCCCGCACGATCGGGTCGTACACCCGCGCTGCACCGTCGACGATGTCCAGCGGCGTACGCGTACCGACCGCGGCGATACGCGCCTTTCGCGGCGCCGGGTTCTCGTCCGTGATCCAGCCCGTGTCCACGCTGCACATATGGACGCCCCGGGCGGCGAGTTCGGCGGCGCTGGTGCGGGTGAGCATGTTGAGTGCGGCCTTGGCCATGTTGGTGTGCGGATGCCCACCGGTCTTGTTGCGCACGGCGAAACGGCCCTCGACCGCCGAGACGTTGACGATGTACCGGCGCGGATGCGGTGAAGCCAGCAGCAGCGGCAGCAACCGGTCGCAGAGCAGCGTCGGCGCGATGGCGTTGACCAGCTGTGCCTCCAGTATCTCGGCCGGGTCGAGTTCGCCGATACGGGCGGACCACGAATTGACCGGGGACGGGTCGGGCAGCAGCCCGGCCTCGTCCGTACCCGCCGTTTCCGCCGTCCCCACCGTCTCCAGCGCGCCATCGGCACCTCGACCGGCGAGCACCGGTCCGAGGGAGCCGGACGGCGTGCCTGTCACCGCCGCCACGGCGTATCCGGGCGCGGCAAGCGCACCTGCCGGCGGTGAACTCCCCTCACCCGCGGCGAGCAGGGCGTAGGACTCGGGCGGTCTGCGTATCGTCTGAGCCGCGTTGTTGACCAGGATGTCCAGCGGCCTGCCGTCGGCGTGGAGCAGCTCGCACAGTCCGAGCACCTGGCGCGGATCACGCAGGTCGACGGCGGCGACGGTGAGCCGGCCGAGCCACCGCTCGCTGCCTCCGACGGCCTGGAAGCGGCGCAGAGCGTCCTGCGGGAAGCGGCTGGTGACGATCACTTCGGCACCGTCGCGGAGCATCATGAGCGCCAGCTGGAATCCGATCTTCACCCGCCCGCCGGTGAGCAGCACCCGGCGGCCGCTCAGGTCCGTGCGCATGGTGCGCCGGGCCGCATTGTCCCCGGCGCAGGAGGGGCACAGGCGGTGGTAGAAGGCATCGGCCCGGCGGTAGGACTTCTTGCACACGTAGCAGTGCCGTGGCTTCAGGAACTCGCCCGGGCTGCCCACACGGATCGCCAGCGCGGTGTCCTCACGCCGGTCGAGCGCACCGGTCGCGGTGGCGGCGCTGAGCACGGCGTCGGCGTCGGCGCGTGCCTGCCGGACGGCCTTGCGCCGCTTGTTGCGACTCTCCCTGGCGAAGCTCGCGGCGAGCGCCTCACCGCGCATGCGCTGAGGGTCGTCCAGGGGCAGTGTTCGCAGTCGTCCGACGACGCCGGCGAATACCGCCAGCTCCTCGTCCGTGATCCGGTCCGTCATGCACGTCGATCGTAATGAAGCGCTCAGGCCTTCGGCATCCCGATTTCCCGCCCCCGGTGCCCGGTTGTGGATTCCGGCACACTTCGGCTGCTTCCTGGTACGACCCGATCCGAACGACAGCCCTCAGCCGCGCTGCCGGCTCTCCGCCCGGCGCAGCCTTCCCCGCTCCTTCTCCGACAGACCGCCCCACACACCGAACCGCTCGTCGTTCGCCAGCGCGTACTCCAGGCACGCGACCCGCCCTTCGCAGGCCCCGCAGAGCTGCTTGGCCTCGCTGGTGGAGGAACCGGGGGCGGGGAAGAACAGCTCGGGGCCCACCTGGGCGCACAAGGCCGTCTCCTGCCAGGCGAGTTCGTCCTCGGCATGGGTGATGGTGGCGGTCATCGTCGTAGTCGCGGTGTTGATCGGCATGCCCAACACATTGCCGGACCGCGATAAACAAGACATCAATGAACCCTCAACGAGCTGTCGGCCATCACACACCCCGACCACCAACGGAAACCTAGCGCCCGGGTGTTCGGCCTCGCGAGGCTTTCGCAGCCACGGCGCGCCGCGGGCTTCCGACGCCTGGGCCGGACGGCACATGTTGTGGCGGGCACCCTGTCCGGTCACCCGTCACAGTGGTGCTGCCGGGTGCCGCCACCGCGCCCGGGCCCGTCTACGGCAGGCTGGAGCCATGCGCCTGCGGATCATTCCCGTCACCTTCGCCGCCCTCCTCTCCGCCACCGGCTGTGTCTCCGTGTCCGGTGCTCCGCACTCCCCCGTGCCGAGCAGCGCCGCCGACCCGGTGCCCGCCGACGCACAAGCGCCAGCGGCACCCGTGCCGGTACGCCCATCGGCGCACGAGGAGCTCGCGAGCACCGCACCGGAGGAGCAGCCGCCATCGGGCCGGGACGGCGGCGCGGACGCCAAGGCCAGGGGCGCGACGACCGGGGGCGCGACGACCGGGGGCGACAGTGCCCGGCGCCCCGACCGGCTGCCGGCACGCAAGGCGGCGCAGCCCACCCCGCCCCGGCGCAGCCCGGCCAAGGCACGCCCTCCTCGGGGCGGTACCTCGGACGGCGCCGGAGGTCCGCAGCCCGGGTACGGAATGCCCAATCTGTGCGAGGAATCCGACGGGGTCACGGACCCGGCTCTGACGGCCCTGTGCCGCCAGACCTACGGCCGCTGACGGGCTGGAGCGGACACGGCGTCGGCGAACGTGGGCCAGGGTCGCCGGGGAATGCAGACCGGCCGCGCCGACCCGGCACCGGCACCGGCACCGGACGGTTCGGCGGAGTCCGGGGCGGACGGAGCGCTCAGCTCTCGCGTCTGGCCCGGCTCGGCTGCACCCGCTTCGGCTCACCCGGCATCTTGGGGTATTCCGGCGGATAGGGGAGGTCGCCGAGTCCATGGTCGGCCTCGTCACGGCGGGCCAGTTCCAGCAAGGTGTCCAGGGTGAAGCGGTGGTCGTCCATGTCGGCGTGTACGTCGCCGAGTTCGGCGTACCGCGCGAGCATGGTCCTGATGTCGAAGTCCTCGGGTACGGCTGTGTCGGTCTCCTCCCAGCGCAGCGGTGCGGAGACTGCGGCGTTCGGTCGGGGGCGCACGGAGTAGGCGGAGGCGATGGTGCGGTCGCGGGCGGTCTGGTTGTAGTCCACGAAGACCCGCTCGCCGCGCTCCTCCTTCCACCACTTGATCGTCACCCGGTCCGGCATCCGGCGCTCCAGCTCGCGCCCGCAGGCGATCGCGGCCCGCCGCACCTGGGTGAAGGTCCAACGCGGTTCGATCGGGACGAAGACGTGCAGCCCCCGACCGCCCGAGGTCTTGGGCCAGCCGCGCAGCCCGGCCTCGTCCAGGACCGCGCGCAGCTCGTGAGCGGCGCGGACGGCGTCGGCGTAGTCGGTGCCCGGCTGGGGATCGAGGTCGATGCGCAGTTCGTCGGGGTGGTCGGTGTCGTCGCGGCGTACCGGCCAGGGGTGGAAGGTGACGGCTCCGAGGTTGGCTGCCCAGATCACCGCAGCCGGCTCGGTCGGACACAGTTCGTCGGCTGAGCGCCCGCTGGGGAAGGTGATGTGGGCGGTGGGAATCCAGTCCGGGAGGTACTTGGGAGCGCGCTTCTGGAAGAAGGACTCGCCCGTCACTCCGTCGGGGTAGCGCTCCAGCGTGGTGGGGCGGTCGCGAAGGGCCCGGGTGATGCCCTCGCCGACGGCGAGGTAGTACTCGACCATGTCGAGCTTGGTGTAGCCGCGCTCCGGGAAGTAGACCTTGTCCGGACTGGACACACGGACGGTCCGGTCCCCTACTTCCAGTTCCACCGCTGCGCCCATGTCGGCCAGCCTAGGTCGCGCCGACTTCCATCGCATACCAGACATACCGGATAATCACCCTATGGATCTGCCGGTGATGCCGCCCGTGAAGCCCATGCTCGCCAAGTCCGTGGCCGGGATTCCGGCCGGGATGCAGTACGAGGCCAAGTGGGACGGCTTCCGTGCGATCGTCCATCGTGACGACGAGGAGATCGTGATCGGCAGTCGTACAGGCAAGCCGCTCACGCGCTACTTTCCCGAGTTGGTGCTCGCGCTGCGCGCCAATCTGCCCAGGCGCTGCGTCATGGACGGCGAGATCGTGATCGCGTACGAGGGCAGGCTGGACTTCGACCGGCTGACCGAGCGCATCCACCCGGCCGACTCCCGCGTGCGGATGCTGGCCGAGACGACCCCGGCCAGCTTCGTCGCCTTCGATCTGCTCGCACTCGGCGACCGCGCCCTGCTCGACACTCCACTGACAGAGCGCCGCTCCCTGCTCACCGAGGCGCTGTCCGGTGCCCGCGAGCCGGTGCATCTGGCTCCCGCCACCACGGACCCAAAGGTCGCGGCGGAGTGGTTCGAGCGCTACGAGGGAGCGGGACTCGACGGCGTGATCGCCAAACCGCTCGATCTCCCCTACCGTCCGGACGCGCGTCTGATGTACAAGATCAAACACGAACGCACCGCGGATGTCGTCCTCGCGGGCTACCGCCCTCACAAGAGCGGTCCGGTCGTCGGCTCGCTGCTGCTCGGTCTGCACGACGCCGACGGCGCGCTCCGGCACGTGGGGGTGTGCGCCGCGTTCTCGATGAAGCGCCGTGCGGAACTGGTCGCGGAGCTGGAGCCGTTGCGGATGGACGACGCGTCCGGGCATCCCTGGGCGCGCTGGTCGGACGAGTCGGCGCACGAGTCGGCCAGACTCCCCGGCACGCCTAGCCGCTGGTCGGGGAAGAAGGACCTGTCGTGGGTGGCGCTTCGGCCGGAGCGGGTGCTGGAGGTCGCGTACGACCACATGGAGGGCGACCGTTTCCGTCACACCGCCCAGTACCGGCGGTGGCGGCCGGATCGCACTCCGGACAGCTGTACGTACGCCCAGTTGGAGGAGCCCGTACGCTACGACCTGTCCGAGGTTCTGTCCGGTACGGATTGACCGGCCGCTCTTCCCCGCCGCGGGTGAGGCGGGCGCCGCGGGCGCTCTTTAGCAGCAATCAAGGGGCGGCGGCAAACAGTTGCAGCAATAAGACATCCCGGCCGGCAAACCGTGAACCCCGTCCGGTACGTATAGAGGGCGACAACACCGCGCCCGGCGAACCCGGCGCACCTCTCAGCAAAGGACCCCCCACGTGACCGCGTCGAACCTCGTCCCCGTCCCCATCCCCGACGGGGTCGCAGCCCTGATCGGGTCCTGCATGCCGCTCGGTGTACTCCAGGCGGAGATCGAGGCCGAATGCGCGGCCCGCGAAGCACGCCGGTTCCGCGCCCCGTTCTGCGCCGAGGACCAGGCAGACCGTGAGCACGCCCTCGCTTCGCTGGCCAGGGCCAACAAGGTACTCGCCGCCTACAACCCGGGGCTGGTGCTCAGGCCGGGCCGGGGCTTCTGACCCTCCCCCGGGTGTCGGCGCGCTGCCGCGGAAGGCACGGCGGTACGCCTGCGGGCTGGTGCCCACCTGGCGCTTGAAGCGGTCCCGGAAGGCGGTCGGTGGAACCGAAGCCGACCTGTGCAGCGATCCTGTCGACCGAGTGCGCAGTGGTCTCCAGGAGCTCGGTCGGGCCGTACTGCGCAACCTGCACCGCGTCTGCCGGGTGTACGCGATGGCGGGAGTCGTCGTTCCCGTCTTCGGCATCGCCACCGCGAGCAGCCTCGGAGTGCCCGGGGAGTCGTGGCTCATCGTGTCGATGCTGCTGACCGCCGGCGCCACGGCCGTGCTGGTGCTGCCGCGACAGCACACGATCCCGGCCCGGCCCGCACAGATCGCCGACACCAAGCGGCTGGCCATGTACACCGGGGTGTTCAACCTTCCGTGGGCCACGGTCACCGTCCTGATGATCGTGCGGCCCGGGTCGACGACCAGCGTCTGACCGGTGGAGACCGGCCACCGGGACCAGGCCCACCGGGTGCTCAGACCGCGGAGTCCTCGAAGGTGCCGTTCACGTACACCCAGCCGCCGCCACAGCGCTCGAACCGGCTGCGCTCGCGCAGTGCTCCCGGCGCGTCGCCGTGCGTGTAGTGGGCGGCGAAGGTGACCGTTCCCGTGTCGTGGAAGACACTGCCGTCGGCCGTCTCGAGGATCTCCAGACCGCTCCAGCGCATCTCCCGGTCGAATTCCACGGAAGCCGGGCGGGTGCCGGGATGCCAGGTCCGCAGCAGATAGGCGCCGTCGCGTACGACGAAGGCGCTGTAGCGCGAGCGCATCAGCAGTTCGGCCGTCGGAGCCGTGGCCTGACCGCTGTGGAAGCGCCCGCAGCAGACACCGTACGAGGCCGCGAGGCCGCAGGGGCACGGCGAGTCGGCCGTGCGGGAGGTACGTGCGGGGCGAGCGGGTCGGCTGGTGCGTCGGGCCATACACCCATTGTGCCGTGTGTGCCAGTCACGGAAGTGACAGCGCCGCGAAACGGGGAACGGTAAAGGGAGGCCTACGGCAGAGGGCGGTCGCGGTATGAGGCTGACGATTCTGGGCGGTGGCGGCTTCCGGGTGCCGCTGGTGTACGCGGCGCTGCTCGGCGACAACGGAGGCGAAGGCGGCGGCGGCGACCGGAGCCGGGGCAGCCGGATCACCCGGGTCACCCTTCACGATCCGGACGCTGCCCGGCTCGCCGCCATCGCGGGTGTGCTGGCCGAGCAGGCGTCCGGGGTCAGGGGCGCCCCGGACGTCACCGTCAGCAGCGACCCTGACGCCGCCCTGCGCGGCGCCGACTTCGTCTTCTCCGCGATCAGGGTGGGCGGCCTGGAGGGCAGGGCCGTCGACGAGCGGGTGGCGCTCGCCGAGGGGGTGCTGGGCCAGGAGACCGCCGGGGCGGGCGGCATCGCTTACGGCTTGCGGACCCTGCCCGTGGCGATGGACTACGCGCGGCGGATCGCGGCGCTCGCGCCGGACGCCTGGGTCATCAACTTCACCAACCCGGCGGGACTGGTCACGGAGGCCATGTCCCGCGTGCTGGGCGACCGGGTCATCGGGATCTGCGACTCCCCCGTGGGGCTCGGCCGGCGGGTCGCCCGGGCGGTCGGCGCCGATCCGGGGAAGGCATGGTTCGACTACGTCGGCCTCAACCACCTCGGCTGGCTGCGCGGGTTGCGGGTGGCCGGTGAGGACCGGCTCCCCGATCTGCTGGCCGACACCGAGGCACTGGGCTCCTTCGAGGAAGGCCGGCTGTTCGGTGCCGACTGGCTGCGTGCGCTGGGAGCGGTCCCCAACGAGTATCTGCACTACTACTACTTCAACCGGGAGACGGTGCGGGCATACCGCTCGGCCGCGCGTACCCGCGGCGCCTTCCTGCTCGACCAGCAGGCCGCCTTCTACGCGGCTCCCTCCCTCAAGAGTTGGGAGGCGACCCGGTCCGAGCGGGAGGCCACATACATGGCGGGCAGCCGCGAAGTGGCGGGGGCGGGCGAGCGGGCCGCGGCTGATCTCGGCTCCGGCGGCTACGAGCAGGTGGCCCTGGCCCTGATGCGCGCCATCGCCCATGACGAACGCGCCACGCTCATCCTCAACGTCCGCAACAGGGGCACCCTTTCGGAGCTGGACGCGGACGCCGTGATCGAGGTGCCCTGCCTGGTCGACGCGAACGGCGCACACCCTTGCGCGGTCGTCCCGCTACCCGCACACGCGGTCGGACTCGTCACCACGGTCAAGGCCGCCGAGCGCGAGGTGCTCACAGCGGCGGACAGCGGCTCACGCGCCGCCGCGGTGAAGGCCTTCGCCCTGCATCCGCTGGTCGACTCGGTCGCCGTCGCCCGCCGTCTGGTCGACGGCTACGCCCGGCGGCATCCGGGTCTCGCCTATCTCAACCGGAAGTAGGTGTCCGCCCGATGCACGACGAACGCGCGAGGATCGAGCAGCGCGTGGCACGCGTACTGGAGCAGCGGATCCGGCCCCTGATCCACTCGGCCGCCGTGCCGCTCACCGTCGAGTCCTGGCAGGTGCCGGACGAACCGGTGCCGTTCGAACAGGTGCGGGAGGCGGTGGGGAACGAGGAGTTCACGCCCCTCGCCATGGGCACGCCCTGGGGTCCGCCCTGGGGCACCACCTGGTTCCGGGTACGGGGCGAGGTGCCCGCCGACTGGGCGGGGCGCAGGGTGGAGGCGTGGTTCGACCTGGGCTTCGTCAGCAGCTGGCCGGGCAACCAGGCGGAGGCGCTGGTACACCTGCCGGACGGCACCCCGCTCAAGGCGGTCAACCCGCAGAACCAGTATGTCCCCGTCGGCTCGCCCGCGAGCGGTGGCGAGCGGGTCGCGTACCTCATCGAGGCCGCGTCCAACCCGGACATCCTCGCCGACCGCTTCCGCCGCCCGACCCCGATGGGCGACAAGCGCACCGCGGGCCGGGATCCGCTCTACACCTTCGCCCGCGCCGATCTCGCCGTACTCGACGAGGAGGTCTGGCACCTGTCCCTGGACACACAGGTGCTGTACGAGCTGATGCTGGAGCTCGCCGAGCACGATCCCCGGCGACACGAGATCCTGCACACCCTGGACCGGGCACTCGACCGGCTCGACCTGGACGACATCCCCGGCACCGCCGCCGCCGTCCGGGCCGTACTCGCACCCGCCCTCGCGTCACCGGCGCACGCCGGTGCGCACACCCTGTCGGCCGTCGGGCACGCACACATCGACAGCGCCTGGCTGTGGCCGATCCGCGAGACCAAACGGAAGGCGGCCAGGACCTTCGCGAACGCCACAGCCCTGGCGCTGGAGTACCCGGAGTTCGTCTTCGCCTGCTCACAGGCCCAGCAGTACGCCTGGGTACGCGAGAACCACCCGCAGGTGTGGGCACGGATCGAGGACGCGGTGAAGCGCGGCCAGTGGGCGCCGGTCGGCGGGATGTGGGTGGAGGCGGACGGCAACCTGCCCGGTGGCGAAGCCCTGGCCCGCCAGTTCGTGCACGGCAAGCGCTTCTTCCTCGACGCCTTCGGGATCGAGGCGGAAGGGGTGTGGCTGCCCGACTCCTTCGGATACACGGCCGCGTTCCCGCAGCTCGCCAGGCTGGCCGGGATGAAGTGGTTCCTCACCCAGAAGCTCTCCTGGAACCAGAGCAACAAACTGCCCCACCACACCTTCTGGTGGGAGGGCATCGACGGCTCCCGGATCTTCACCCACTTCCCGCCGGTCGACACCTACAACGCCGTCTTCTCGGGAGGTGAGTTGGCCCATGCGGTCCGCAACTACCAGGAGAAGGGCCGGGGTACGCGCTCACTCGCTCCGTTCGGACACGGCGACGGCGGAGGCGGCCCGAACCGGGACATGCTGGAGCGGGCTCGGCGGCTGGCCGATCTGGAGGGCTCGGCGAAGGTCGTGATCGAGCATCCGAACGCCTTCTTCGCTGCGGCCCAGGCTGAGTACCCGGACGCCCCGGTCTGGTCGGGCGAGCTCTATCTGGAACTGCACCGGGCCACCTACACCACCCAGGCGCGCACCAAACAGGGCAACCGCCGCAGTGAACACGCCTTGCGGGAAGCCGAACTGTGGGCAACGGCGGCGGCACTGCGGGTGCCCGGGTACACGTATCCGCACGCCGAACTCGACCGGCTGTGGAAGACGGTGCTGCTGCACCAGTTCCATGACATCCTGCCGGGCTCGTCGATCAACTGGGTGCACCGGGAGGCCGAGGCGGAGTACGCCCGGGTCGCGGCGGAGCTCGACGCGCTGACCGCGCAGGCGCTGGAGGCGGTGGGCGGGGCCGGCCCGCTGGAGGTGTGGGCCTACAACGCCGGTCCCCGGCCGCGCTCGGAGGTGGTACGCGTGCCGTCGGCGCTGGCCGGTGCGCTCGACCCCGGGCTGCCACGCCTGTCCGACGGCGCGGTCGCGGCGTTCGTGGATGTGCCCGCGTCGGGCTGCGCACCGGTGGCGGCGGGCACACGCCCCGCCCGGCCACCGGTCAGGGTGATCGGGCACCAGATCCTGGACAACGGTCTGGTGCGGGTCGAGCTGGCGGACGACGGCACCGTCTCCTCCGTCCGCGATCTGCCGGCGGACCGCGAGGTGCTCGCGCCGGGCGGCAGGGGCAATCTGCTGCGGCTGCACACGGATCTTCCCAACTACTGGGATGCCTGGGACATCGACAAGCACTATCTGGGGCAGTGGAAGGATCTGCTGGACGACCCGGTCGTCACCGTGGCCGAGAGCGATCCGCTGCTCGGCGCACTGCGGGTGGAGCGCGCGTTCGGCCGGGGCTCGCGGATCACGCAGACCGTGACCGTACGCGCCGGGAGCCGGCGGATCGACATCGCCACCGACATCGACTGGCATGAGCGGGAGAAGATCCTCAAGGCGGCATTCCCGCTCGATGTGCGGGCCGACCGAACCACCGCGGAGATCCAGTTCGGCCATGTGCACCGGCCCACGCACACCAACACCAGCTGGGAGGCGGCCCGTTTCGAGGTATCCGGACACCGCTGGGTGCACGTCGGCGAGTCCGGCTACGGTGTCGCGTTGCTCAACGACGCGACATACGGCCACGACGTATCGCGTGCGACCCG
Source organism: Streptomyces sp. SCSIO 30461 (assembly GCF_037023745.1). Taxonomy (NCBI): domain Bacteria; kingdom Bacillati; phylum Actinomycetota; class Actinomycetes; order Kitasatosporales; family Streptomycetaceae; genus Streptomyces; species Streptomyces sp. SCSIO 30461. The sequence goes on along the minus strand of NZ_CP146101.1, from coordinate 3,163,563 downwards.
GGAAGAGGACGGTGGGACGACCACCACCGTGCGGCTCAGTCTGGTGCGTGCCCCCCGTGTTCCGGACCCGGACGCCGACCAGGGCCTGCACCGTTTCACGTACTCCCTGTTGCCGGGCGCGACGATCGAGGACGCGATCGCCGAGGGCTACGCCCTCAACCTTCCGCTCAGGATCGGCCCCGGCGGTGCGGCGGTTCCCCCCGTCGTCACCACGGACGGGCCGTCTGCCGTCATCGAGGCGGTGAAGCTCGCCGACGACGGGTCGGGGGATGTCGTGGTGCGGCTCTACGAGTCGCTGGGCGGGCGAACCGCGACCACGCTCCGCACCGGATTCCACGCGGCACGCGCGGTGGTCACCGATCTGCTGGAGCGCCCGCTGCACGAACACCCACCGCTCCCCGTCGAGGGCGACGCCGTGGCGGTGTCAATGCGCCCCTTCCAGATCCTGACACTGCGGCTGGTGCGGGACTGAGGCCAGGGGCCGACGCGTGCGCCGTGCGCCCTGCGCCGCCAGAGGCTAGGGGTGAGATCAAGGGGGTGGACAAGGGCCCTCACAGCGTGTGGCGGCCCCGCCGCACGGGCAGGCAGTGAGCGGGTACGGCGCCGAGGGGGGCCGCGTTCCGCGGAGGGGGAAGCGCATGAGCGGGCAAGTGGGCTGGATCGTGGTGATCGCTGTGCTGGCACTGCCGATCGTGCTGGGCCTGACACGCGAGGTCCGCGTTCTGCGGCGTGTCACCAGAGCGGATCGCGCGATGCGGGCACTCGCGGCCACATCCGGGTGGGAGCTGGAAGCACCCGCGGCGTCCATCCTGCGGGACAGGTACCTCTACCACTTCCCATGGGTGGTCGACGCCCCGATCGTCAGGGTGCTGAACGGTTCACACGACGGCCATGAGGTCATCGTGGGCCGTGCCCGGATACTTGAGCAGCGCCGCGGCCTGCACTGGTTCTCGGTGTCCTTCCGGCTCCCCCGCGAGTACCCGATCCTGCGCCTGGAACGGGGCTGGAGCGGGCCCAAGATGGGGATCACCGTGCCCGGCGGCGCCCTGTACGCGCCCATCGCCTCCGACGTCCACGCCATCACGGGGCCCGTGGAGTCGGCAAGGATTCCGGAAAGGCTCCTGGCGGTGGGGGCGCCTGCCGTGTCGCTCGTCGGCGACGGAATCATGTTCCTCTACCACCCGATGCCCGACGTCCCGGATCTGCCGGACCTCATCGACAGGCTGGGTACGCTGCTGCCCGATGTGCTGGCGGTGGCCGAGTTGCTGCGAAAGGACCCGGCGGCTCCCGAGGACGCGTCCTGACCCGAGGGCTGTCGCGGGGCCTCGCAGGTGTCCATGCGTCCGTCCCGTGGTGTCGGCACCGGCCGCATGCCCATTCGCGGTTCACTCGCCGCATGAACACATCGGAAGTGCTGACGGACGCCTTCGGGCGCATCCACGAAGCGGTGCACGACGCGGTCGATGGACTCACCCCGGACGGCCTTCATGACCGGCTCGACCCCGGCGCGAACAGCATCGCCTGGCTCGTGTGGCATCTCGGCCGGATCCAGGACGACCACGTCGCCGACGCCGCCGGACGGGAACAGGTGTGGCTGGCCGATGGCTGGTCCGAGCGGTTCGGACTGCCGTTTGACACGAACGAGACCGGCTACGGTCAGACGAGCAGCCAGGTCGCCCAGGTCCGGGTGGGATCCGCCGAGATGCTGCTCGGCTACTTCGACGCCGTGCACACGCGGACTCTGGAGTATGTCGGCGGTCTGAACGGCCCCGCCCTGAACCGGGTCGTGGACGAGTCGTGGGCGCCGCCCGTGACCCTCGGCGTCCGGCTGGTGAGCGTGATCGCCGACAGCCTCCAGCACGCCGGACAGGCGGCGTTCATCCGGGGTGCGCTCGTACGCCGCTGACTGCCCGAAACCACACTGCCGGGCCCGAGCCGGCGGACGGGGCCGCGCCGTCCGCCGGCTCACCCTGGTGTGGACGTCAGCCGATGCGGGCCACTCCGGCGTAGCCCGGGATCGGATCATCTCCCTGGACCTCCACGACCTCACCGAGCTGCGGCTGCCAGTCGGCGGTCAGCGAGACGCCGGGGTCGACCAGTTCGAGTCCATCGAAGAAACGGGTGAACTCCGCGCGTGAGCGCAGCCGCAGGGTGAGTCCGCGCGCCGTGTACATGGCGCGGGCCTGGGCCGCCTTCTCGGGGTCGAAGTCCCCTGTGGTGTGCGACAGCACCAGGTAGCTGCCGGGCGCGAGCCTGGCGGTCAGCCGGTCGACCAGTGCGTACGCCCCGTCTTCGTCGTCCACGAAGTGCAGCAGCGCGAGCATCGACAGGGCGATGGGCCGGGAGAAGTCGAGGACCTTCCCCGCCGCCGCCAAAATGATCTCGGGGTCGCGGGCGTCGGCCTGGATGTACTCGGTGACGCCCTCCGGGGTGCTGCGCAGCAGCGCCTCGGCGTGGGCCAGCACGATCGGGTCGTTGTCGCAGTAGACGACGCGGGACTCCGGTGCGGCCTGCTGGGCTATCTGGTGCAGATTGGGCTCGGTGGGGATGCCGGTGCCGATGTCCAGGTACTGGCGGATGCCGTTGCCGCCGAGCCAGCGCGTGGCGCGGTGCATGAAGGCGCGGTTGACCCGCGCCATCTCCCGTCCCCGCGGTTCGAGCGCGAGGAGCTGTCCGGCCATCTCCTCGTCCACCGGGTAGTTGTCCTTGCCGCCGAGGAACCAGTCGTACATCCGTGCGGGGTGCGGCTTGCTGGTGTCGATCCGTACGGCTGCGGGGTCTTGCCCGGTCATCTGGCGTCTCCAGGAGTAGCGGGACATATGACATTGAGACGAAGGGAACTGTACGCAATCGAGGGTAGGTTGAGTGAGTGCCAGTCGACGTCACGTAACATGACGAGACGTCAGGTCAAGTCAGCAGGAAGTCCGCCTGGCCGGACTTCGCCCCCTGGACGAACGCGGCGATCTCACCCGGCGTGTAGATGAGCGCGGGACCGTCCGGATCGGCGGACTGGCGCACGGCCACCCTGCCGTCGGCCAGCTTCATGGCCTCCAGGCAGTTGCCGCCGTTGCCGCCGCTCCACGGCTTGTGCCAGCCCTCCGAGCCGAGTTCCCGAGCGGGCATGCCGTTGTATATGCGATCCATCACAGCTCCTTGCGAACAGCCCTGAGGATGTCCTTCGTGCGTTGTGCGGTGGCGGCCTGCGCCGCCATGCGGTCCATGACCTCCAGGTGGGACGCCACCTCGGGACGCGCGTCGAGATAGACCGCGCCGGTCAGATACTCGCTGTAGACCATGTCAGGCAGCTCCGGCATCGCGAACCTGAACAGAACGAAGGGGCCGTAGGTGCCGGGGTGCGGCCCGGACGCGAACTCGGCCAACTGAATCGTGACGTTGGGAAGTTCGGTGGCGGCAAGGAGCCGGTCCAGTTGATCGCGCATCACTCGGGCACCGCCCACGGGTCTTCGCAGCACCGTCTCATCCATGATCACCCAGAATCTGGGCGCCTCGGGTCTGGTGAGCAGGTCCTGCCGTGCCATGCGGAGCGTGACATGCCGCTCGATGTCCTCGGCACTGGTGGTGCCGAGAGCTCCGCCGGCCATGACACCGCGGGCGTACTCGCGCGTCTGGAGCAGTCCGGGTACGAAGTGGGGTTCATAGGCCCGGATCAGGCCCGCGGCTCCCTCCAGACTGACGTACATGCTGAACCAGTTCGGCAGGACATCGTGGAAACGCTGCCACCAGCCGGGCTTGTTGGCGTCCTCGACGAGCCGGGCGAACTTCCCGGTCTCCTCCTCGCCGACCCCGTAGGCCCTCAGCAGCAGTTGTACGTACGGGATCTTCAGCGCGACCTCGGCCAGTTCCATCCGGCGGATGGTTGCGGGGGCGACATGGAGCAGCCTGGCCGCCTCCTCGCGCCTCAGCCCCGCTCGCTGCCGCAGCTCCTGGAGCCGCTTGCCGAGTACGACCTGCCCCACGGTGGGGGCGGACCGCGGCTCGCTCACGTCGACCTCCCCAGCGCCCTGTCCTCGATGCGACGAGTGTGCCATGACACTGTGTCCCAGAAACCGGCACTCTGCAATTTTCAGAGTGCCTCTTGCCAAGTGTCATCTCCCGGAGGAGAGTGGCTCGCTGAACCAGTTCACGAGGCTGCCGCGCCCTGCCCGGGGAGAGGCGTGACCGGCGGCACCGCTTTCCCCACCGTGAAGGATTGGTCGTGGCACCTGGCAACGCGCTCGGCCCGCAGCTCGCCGCCCCCCTCGCTCCGCCGACGGTCGTCCGACGCTTCGGCCGCTCCGGGTTCGAGGCTCCGGCGCCCCTCAGCGGGCACGGGTCCACCTCCCGCGAAACCCGCGAGCTCCGTGAAGCCCGCGACGCGCGCAGATCCCGCGAGTCGCGCCGAACCCGCGGCAGGCGCAGAAGCCTTGACGGGGCCGACGGCGCACGCGAGGGACGACTCGACATCCCCGCCGAACTGCCGACCTCGCTCGGCTGCGACGCGGTCGGAGTGCCCGCGCGGCACGGGCTGGGGCTGCTCACCCGCCTGCCGCACCCGGGGTGTGTGTTCTCGGACGCCGACTGGTGGTGGTGGATCGTGCCCGAGGGCTCCGACCTGGAGCTCGCCTGGCCACTCCCGTCGTACTACTCGCGTGGGGCCTGTGTGCCGACGGCGTCCGCCCGGCTGATCCACTGGCCGGATGACGCCAGCCCCTACACCCCGCCGATCCCGCTCTATCTGATGGTCTGCCAGATCACGGGAACAGCGCCCTCGTGGGCGCGCTACGAACCCAGCCGCGCGCAGGAGGCCTGAACCCGGTCCCGCCCGGCTTCACGGCAACCGGGTGACGGACAAGGACAGTTGCCCTCGCGGGTGGAAGGATCGCCGGGATGTCCCGGCAATCCGTCTACCCACGGGGGTCGCGTTGTCCCTGCTCGCCATCAGTGACCTGCATGTCAATCACCCGGAGAACCGCAAGCACGTCGACAGCCTGCACCCGGAGTCCGACGACGACTGGCTCCTGGTGGCCGGTGACGTCGCCGACCTGGTGTCGGACGTGGAGTGGGCGCTCGCGCTGCTGCGCGGGCGGTTCGCCGAGGTCGTCTGGGCGCCCGGCAACCACGAGCTGTGGACCGTTCCCGCCGACCCGGTCCAGGCCCGCGGCGTGGAACGCTACGAGCTGCTCGTGGAACTGTGCCGCGGGCTCGGCGTACACACGCCCGAGGACCCGTACCCGGTGTGGACCGGACGCGACGGACGCTCCATCGCCGTCGCACCGCTGTTCCTGCTGTACGACTACACCTTCCGCCCGGACGGCACGAGCACCCGGGACGAGGCCCTGGACCGGGCGCGTCAGGCGCATGTCGTCTGCACCGACGAGCGCTTCCTGCACCCCGACCCCTACCCCAGCCGTGACGCATGGTGCCGGGCCAGACTGGAACTGACCCGGTCGCGACTGGCGGAGATCCCACCGGAACTGCGAACCGTGCTGGTCAACCACTATCCCCTGGTACGGGAGCCGACCCTGGTGCTGCGCTATCCCGAGTTCGCGCTGTGGTGCGGTACGGAGCAGACAGCCGACTGGCACCTCGCGTACCGGGCACAGGCGATGGTGTACGGGCATCTGCACATCCCGCGCACCACCGAGCACGACGGGGTGCCATTCCATGAGGTGTCGGTGGGCTATCCCCGTGAGTGGCGACCACGGGGCGTCGGCCCGGCACAGCCGACGCGTGTGCTCGGCTGACATCGCGCCCACGACGGCACCGGCGCCGTGACGGAGTGCGCGCCGGGACTCTCGTCGGCGCCGCTCGGACGGTGCGCCGCCGTGAGGACGAGAGCACACGCCGACGACGCTCCATCGCCGGCGGCGCCGACGATGCCATCCGCGTCACAGCGGCCGCCGCCGGCTCCCCGTACGATCAGGCACCGCCGCGCCGACCGGACATGGGGCGGTACGCCTGAAAGGTTTGAGATGCCCGATTCACTCAATGGCCCCCATTCGTTCGCGGGTCCGGACGGGACACAGCGCCCCGCCCGGGCCAACCCCGCCCCCAACGGGATGACCGGGATCGGCGTGATCGCGGTGGATCAGGCCGGCCGGATCCTGCTCGGCCTCGGGCGCGACGGCCGCTGGGAACTCCCGGGCGGCAAGGTCGACCCGGGGGAGAACTTCGAGCAGGCGGGCGCGCGCGAACTGGCGGAGGAGACCGCGCTCCGGGTCCGCGCGGAGGACATCTCGGTGGTGGCACTGGTACTGGACAGCGAACGAGGCATCCCCCGGATCTCGGCCGCGGGCCTGGTCATGGACGTCAGGGGCGAGCCCCGGGTCACCGAACCGGACAAGATCACGCGGTGGCAGTGGCACGCAACCGAGGACATTCCAGGCGAACTGTTCGTACCGTCCGCCGGAGTGCTGCGGGCTTGGCGTCCCGATCTAACACTTCCGAAGGTTCATACGTATTCCTATCCGATTTCTGTTATCGGAGCGGAGGCAGGGCGTCTCCCCTGTGACGGACGAAACAGGCCCGAGCCCAGGAAGTGAGTGGACACAGCGTGAGCAGCGAACGCGAAGCCCAGATGGTCGAGGCAGCACAGGCCGGAAACCAGGAGGCGCAGGACCGGCTCGTCGCCGAGTACCTTCCGCTGGTCTACAACATCACCGGCCGTGCACTGAACGGTCACGCGGACGTGGACGACGTGGTGCAGGAGACCATGATCCGCATGCTCGGCAGCCTGGACGGGCTACGCGGCCCGGAGAGCTTCCGCAGCTGGCTGATCGCCATCACCATGAACCAGATACGCGGCCACTGGCGGGATCGCCGCTCGGAGGCGATACCCGGCGGCGACGGTCTGGGCGATGCCTACGACGTCGTCGACCCGGGGGCGGACTTCGTCGACCTCACCATTCTCCGGCTCGGGTTGTCCGGCCAGCGCCAGGAGACCGCCGAAGCCACCCGCTGGCTGGACGAGGACGATCGCGCCCTGCTGTCACTCTGGTGGCTGGAGGCCGCGGGAGAGCTGTCGCGTGCCGAGGTCGCCGACGCCATGGAGCTGACGCCCCAGCACACCGCGGTACGCGTACAGCGGATGAAGGCACAGCTTGAGGCGGCGCGCGTGGTGGTCCGCGCGCTCGAAGCCAATCCGCGCTGTGTGCTGCTCGAACCGATCGTGGCTCCCTGGGACGGCATACCCTCGGCCCTCTGGCGCAAGCGGATCGCCCGTCACGCCCGCGACTGCACGATCTGCGCGGGCCACTGGTCGAACCTGGTGCCCGCCGAGGGCCTTCTGGTGGGCCTCGCCCTGGTCCCGGTCGCGGCGGCACTCACCGGCAAGCTCACCGCACCGGGCTTCGCAGCCGCGGCCTCCACACACGCCGCCGACACGATCGCCGCGCCCCACCTGGCGAGCGCGGCCTCCCGGCACGCGGCACGGTCCCGGGCAGCCGGCCGGCGGGGCGACGGCTCGGGCACCGACTCCGCCACCTCCGCCAGGGCCCAGGCCAGGTTGGAACGCGCGAGCCGTCGGCGCCGTACCACGGTCCTCGCTACCGCAGGTGTCGCCGTACTGGTCGTCGGTGGTGGCGCGGTCAGCATGCTGAACAGCCCCGACCGGAAGGTGGCCGAGCCCGCCGCGGCCGCGGCGCCGGCCGCAAAGCCGCTCCCCTCGGCCTCCGCGAGTCCGTCCCCTTCTCCGACGCCGTCGGCCTCGGCCTCCCCGAGCCCCAAGCCGAGCCCGAGCAAGTCCTCGGCCAAACCGTCGCCGAAGCCGAGTCCTGTGAAGCCCAAGTCCCAGCCGAAGCCCGAGCCGCAGGCGCCGGACCCGGAACCGGCCACCGGGGGCAGCACCGCGGAGCAGGTCATCGCCCTGGTCAACGCCGAGCGCTCCAAGGCGGGCTGCGGGCCGGTGAGCGACAACAGCCGACTGGCGGACGCCGCCACGAACCACTCCGACGACATGGCCGCCCGCGGCTTCTTCGAGCACACCAACCCGGACGGTGAGGACCCCGGCGACCGGATCACCGACGCCGGTTACCGCTGGAGCACCTACGGCGAGAACATCGCACGCGGCCAGCAGAGCCCCGAGTCGGTGATGGACTCCTGGATGAACAGCTCAGGGCACCGAGCCAACATACTCAACTGCTCCTTCAAGGAACTGGGCGTGGGCATCCACAGCGGGTCCGGGGGTCCCTGGTGGACGCAGGCGTTCGGCTCCCAGCTCTGATCCGTGACCGTGGTCCGGTGATCCACGATCATGACGAGTCGGGCACGGCGGGACGGGCAGTCGGCGCTCAACCCTCCCCGTGCCGACCGACCCGCAGGGTGGCATCGAGCCAGTCGAACGCCCGCTGGTCGAACAGCGAGCGGTTCCATGCCTGGCAGTGCCCCTTGGCCCCGTCCTCGGCCCGGAAGCGCACCAACGTCCGGGGGCCGCCCAGCGCGTCGAGCAGCAGCTCCGCCTGGGCGGCCAGCGGGTCGTCGTCGTTCGCGACGACAAGCGTCGGGCAGGTGATCCGCCCGGCCGCACCGGAGAGCCGGTAGCGGTCCATCTCGATGACGTACGCGCCGAGCGAGTCGAGACCGTGCACCCACAACGCCCGCTGCACCAGCCGCCAGCGCATTACGGGATCGTCGGCCACGGGGGCCAGATAGGCGTCCAGGACCTCGGGGTCGATGTCGGGCAGTTGCTCCTTCAGCTCTGGCGGCAGGGGCAGCACATCGACGGGGTCGAAGAGTCCGGGGTCGGCGATCAGCGCGGCGACACGCTGGTCGCCCGACACCCCGCGCGGAGCGAGATAGCCCCCGAAGCTCCACCCCATGACGGCGATGCGTTCGGCGTCGATCTCCGGCCTGCCGCTCGCGTAGTCGATGACCGGGCGCAGCACGGTCTCCCAGTCCGGCCGCATCCGCAGTCCCTGCTGCACCAGGGCCCGCCCCTGGCCGGGGCCGTCCACGAGCAGGCAGGCATAGCCGCGGCGTACCGCGGGCAGGGCGTGGGCCCAGTACATCTCATGGATGTTGGAGTCGTAACCGTTCACCCCGACCAGCGTCGGGCGGGCGTGACCCCGGGCGCTGTCGGGAAGACAGAGGCAGCCGGGGAGCGTCGCGCCTTCGAACGGGACTTCGACCAACTCCACGGGGTGCGGCGCCAACGCGGCGTAACGGCCGAAGCAGTCGCGCTCCCTTTTGAAGGCGGCCTCGAGCCGGGGGTCGACGGGTGAGCCGAACAGCGGTTGGTAGGACATGCGGTTGTATGTGGTGGCCCGCCAGAACCCGTCAGCCGCGCTCACCCGGTGCCCTTGCGCCGCGCTCTGCTCGGCGGCGGCGGCCACCCGGGACGCAGTGGCCGACCAGGCCCGGTACCAGGAGTCCCGGTCTCCGGCGCGGATATGCCCGGCCGTCGTCACGCACTCGCCGTACTCGGCGCCGCCGCGCCCGATCAGCGTCAGCGCCCGCTCGGCGTGCATCTGGAACAGCGGGTCGTCGAAGAGGTGCATGCAGATCCTCGGATGGGAGCGAAGGCCGGGGCCGGGGCCCAGTCGATCCTTCACCGGCCGAGGACCGCATGCCCGAGGCGCGCCGTGCGCGGGGCCAACCGGGTCACACCGCGCGGCGCACGGGCCCGGCAGCACGCCGCCGGCCCGCCGACCGGCTCCCGCTGACACACATGGGGCTCGCCCACCACACGAGCGGATCCGGACTCGGACTCAGGCCGGAACGGCATCTTCCGGAAACCTGCACATTGAACACTCAACCAATATGCGACCGCTGAACGGCCCCCGGTGACCGCGGCCAGCTTGGCGCCTTGACTGACCATTGAGGCGGAAGTGTCCGGTTCGGCGCGCCACTCCCCTTCGCCCTGGAAGGAATTCATCCTGTGAAGCTTGTGCAGAAGTCGCCACCGATAGGTGGACGCGCCTGCACGCGGATTCAATTCCATGCCCGAGCAGGAGCCCAAGACCCGTCCCCGGATTGGCTGCACGGTGACTCCGGAATGCGCACCCTGTCGCCGGAGGGTCCGCAGGTGCTGTGGCTCGTGGTGGACGGCGCGCTGGACCTCTTCGCGGTCGATGCCGCCCAGCACGGCCACTGGCACTTCCTGGGCCGGCTGGAGCGGGGTTCCCTGCTGCCAGGGCCCGTCGAAGGCCCCCGCACACACTGGTGGGCAGACCGTCACCCGGCTGCGCGCTGCGCCGGATCCCGCTGCTGGAGCTGTACCAGCCGCAGGCGCATCCGGAGCCGGGAGCGTACGGCGGGTACGAGCAGCGGTACCCCGGCCACAGCCAGTACGACAGCCAGGACGGCACTCTCAGTCTGCTGGAGCACACCTTCGCACTCGGTACCGGCCGGGGCCAGCGGGTGCTGTTCGAGGCGCCACTCGACGGGCAGACCGCGAACGGCGAGTCGCCCGCCGGTGACGAGAACGTGCTGTGGCTGCCGGTGTTCCCCGGCAGCGTGCGGTACGCGGCCGAATACGGCGCTGGCTCCGCCGCCGGCCTGCTGGTGGACGGGGCGCTGTGGCAGCAGATGGTCAACCAGCAGTATCGGCTGCTGTCCGCCCTGGACGGCTGGATCGAGCGGCTGGAGCAGGCTCACGAGGACCGGGCCACCGCAGGCCTGAAGGCGGGCGAGGCCGCGCGGCAGGGCGCCGACCGGGTGCTGCTGGTATCCATCGGCCGCGCCCGCGGTCCGTCGGCGGAGCTTACGGTGAAGGGGGGTTCCGACGACGCCGCCGTCGCGGTGTGCCGAATGGTCGCCGTGGCGGCGGGCATCACCCTGCCCGAAGCCGGCCCGTCCGCCGCAGGCGGCGTCCCTGCGTCCGACCACGTCGGTCCCGTCGAGCACTTCGCGCTCACCTCCCGGATCCGCACCCGCGCGGTCCGGCTCGACGGCCGCTGGTGGCGGGAGAACCGCGGCCCCCTCGTGGGTCATCGGGCCAAATCCGGCGCACCGGTCGCCCTGCTCTGGCGCCGAGGCCGCTATCGCGCTGTCAACCCGGTGACGGGCAGCCGGATGCGTATCGGCGAGGACAGCGCGCGGGAGTTCGAAGCACGTGCCGTCATGTTCTACCGGCCGCTTCCCGAACTGCCCGCCGGTCTCTGGCGGCTGCTGCGTTTCAGCCTGCGCGGCACCCGCCCTGACCTGGGCGCACTGGCCGCAGCCGGTCTGGTGGCCGTCGCCCTGGGCGCACTGGTGCCGATAGCCACCGGGAAGGTGCTCGGCGAGCACGTGCCGAAAGCCGAGACCGGTCTGGTCGTGCAGGTCTCGGTGGCCGTGATGGCGGCGGGCCTGGTGTCGGCCGCGTTCATGCTGCTCCAGAACCTCACGATCCTGCGGATGGAGGGCCGTATCGAGAGCACCCTCCAGCCCGCCGTATGGGACCGGTTGCTGCGGCTGCCGACCCGGTTCTTCGCCGAGCGCTCCACCGGGGAGCTCGCCGGCGCGGCACTCGGCATCAGTGCGATCCGGCGGCTGCCGTCCGGGGTCGGGGCGATCGAGGCACGCGATCTGTCCTTCCGCTACGGCGACGACGGCCCACTCGTGCTCGACGGTGTCTCACTGACGGTCCACCCCGGTGAGTTCGTCGCGATCGTCGGCCTCAGCGGTTGCGGAAAGTCCACCTTGCTGCGGCTGCTCATCGGCTTCGACAAGCCCGAGTCGGGCAGCGTCCTCTACGACGGCCAGGATCTCGCCTCGCTCGACCAAACGGCAGTGCGCCGCCAGTGTGGTGTGGTGCTCCAGAACTCCCAGCCGTTCACCGGCTCGATCATGGACTGCATCTGCGGTGCGGAACCCTTCACTCAGGAAGAGGCCTGGGAGGCGGCCGAGATGGCGGGGCTCGCCGATGACATCCGGCGCATGCCCATGGGCATGCAGACCATGATCGCGGGCTCGGGTGCCGTATCCGTTGGCCAGCGCCAGCGGCTGATGATCGCCCAGGCACTGATCCGGCGCCCGCGCGTCCTCTACTTCGACGAGGCGACCAGCGCGTTGGACAACGCGACCCAGCGCGTCGTCACCGAGAGCACCAGCGCCCTGCACGCCACCCGCGTCGTGATCGCGCACCGCCTCTCCACGGTGCTGGACGCCGACCGCGTCATCGTGATGTCGGAGGGACGCGTGGTCCAGGAGGGCCCGCCTTCGGCCCTGCTGGCGGACACGGGCGGACGGCTGCACGAGCTGGTGCGGCGGCAGTTGGTGTGACGCGGTGGCCCGCGAGCCCACCCCGCACGCTCAGCGCGGGCCGCCCGGCAGTTCGGCACCTCGGGCCTTCGGCGCCGTGGCACCCGCCTTCTTCGGAGCGGGGGGATCGGCCACCGGCGGCGGACCGGGTGGCTGCTCCGGTCCGCGCCCCACGTCGATGTCCGCCCACACCGTCTTCCCGGAGGGCGGACGCGGCCGAACGCCCCACGCGGCGGCGAGCCCGGCGACGATGACCAGCCCGTACCCCCCGCCGACCTCGGCGGCATCGGAGAATCCGGCGGCGCCTGGAGCGTCCCGCACCACATCGGCGGCGAGGGAGCGCTCCCCGCGCGCGTCCGTCACCTCCACTCTCAGCCGCCCCGGCTCCCACAGCAGACTGAGCCGGAAACCACGGCCGGAAAGCCGGGCGTGTCTCACCGCGTTCGCGGCCAGCTCGGCGACGACCAGCGCCGCCGTCTCGGTACGCTCACCGCCCCTGGCCCAACCCCATGCGACAAGCTGCTCCACGGCGAGCAGTCGGGCCAACCGGGCACCACGCCGCGTCGAGCTCAGCAGCTGGGTGAACTCCATGACCGGTGAACCTGATTGCGGCATACCGATCCATACGGATCCACGCACCGTGGGATTCAGCCGGGGCGACGGCGCGGCCGAAGCGGCGCACGCCAGGCCGAATTGGGCGCGACCACCCAGCCTCACTATGATCCGCCGATGATCACAAGAAAGCGACTGGCAGCCGCGCTCTGCGGCACGCTGCTGGTCACCCTGACCGGCGGCTTGCTCCCTGCCGCCGCCATCGCCGACTCCGGCGGGCCTGGTGGCCGACAGGCGAAGGAGCCGCCGAAGGTCGAGCTGGTACTCGATGTGAGCGGTTCGATGCGGGCCCGGGACATCGACGGGCAGTCCCGGATGTCCGCCGCCAAGCAGGCGTTCAACGAGGTGCTGGACGCGGTACCGGAGGATGTGCTGCTCGGGATACGCACCCTCGGCGCCGACTATCCGGGCAACGACCGCAAGGAGGGCTGCAAGGACACCCGCACCCTCTACCCGGTCGGCGAACTGGACCGGACCGAGGCCAAGACGGCGGTGGCGACCCTGGCACCGACAGGGTGGACGCCGATCGGGCCCGCGCTGCTGGGAGCCGCCGACGACCTCGCGGGCGGGAACACCACGCGTCGGATCGTGCTCATCACGGACGGCGAGGACACCTGCGCCCCGCTGGACCCCTGCGAGGTGGCTCGCGAGATCGCGGCCAAGGGCATCAACATCACCATCGACACCCTCGGGCTGGTGCCCAACGCCAAGATGCGCGCGCAACTGATGTGCATCGCGGAGGCGACCGGTGGTACGTACTCCTCGGTGCAGCACAAGGAGGAATTGTCCGACCGGGTCAGCCAGCTGGTCGACCGCGCGGCCGAGTCGGTGGTCACCCCGGTGGCGACTCAGGGCACGGACCGCTGCGAGGGGGCGCCGCAGCTCAAGACGGGGCTCTACGGCGACCGTGAGGCCTTCGGCCAGCACCGGTGGTACCGGGTGGATCTGCTGCCCGGTCAGGAGCTGCGGGCATCGGTGAGCATCGCCGCCGACCGCGACGTCAACCGTGACTACGGCGTGCTGCTGCGAGCGTCAACCGTGCACGGCCGTGAGATCGTACGCGGCGAGGCGGCGGGGGACGGACGCACCGACGTGATCTCGACCGGACTGCGCTACCCGAAGCCGGCGATTGACGACGCCGATGCCGAATCGGACTCCGATGACAACGGCGCGGCCAAGCCGGCCTCGGAGACGGTGTGCCTGCGGGTGAGCAACTCCTTCTCCGCGTCGGCCACCGTCAAGACCGCTCCCGGTCTGCCCGTCGAGCTGGCCATCGATGTGGTCGAAGGCCCCGACGACGCGGGTGACGTGGCCTACTTCGGCCTCGGCCGCGGCTGGTGGCTGCTCGGTCTGCTGGCGCTGACCGGGTTCCTCGCCGGTCTGCTCTGGGGCTGGACCTCGCGCTGGCGTGTCGCGGTCTGGAGGACCAACTGATGCGTGCTCGTACCCGTACCCGAGGCCTGCGCGCTCTCGCGGGCGTGCTCGCGGCCTTCGCCGCGCTGTCCGCGCTCCCCGGGACCGCCGTGGCCGACACACCGTCCCCGACCGCGTCCGAGGTCGGGGAAGAAGCCCCGGCGCCGACCGAGGCCGGTACGTCGTTCCGCACCGCCACGGTCGTCCGCCCCGGGCAGCGGGCCACGGCCCGGGGGGCGACCGGTGACTACCTGTACTGGCAGTTCCCCGCCGACGCCGGGGACCGCCCCACGGTCAGGGCCACGGTGAAACTGCCGGATACCCAGGCCCGGCATGGAGCCCACACCTGGCGGCTCGACGTGTACGACGGTCTGCGGCGCCGTCAGGCCTGCCGCTACGGCAGCGACACCAAGAGGGCGTCAGCCGACACCGCTTCGGTGGAGTTGTCGTGTGCGCTGCGTACGGTCAGGGCCTGGGCCGAACCCGCGGCGAACGATCCGCTGCCCGGCGCCTACTACGTGCGCCTGACCGTCGTCGCCGCCCCCGCCGATGACCTCGGCGAGTCCGTGGACACCTCGCTCGAAGTGACCACGGCGGACGCCGGAGCCGCCGCCGACGTGGACGGCTCCCTGGGAGCGCCACTGGTGCCCGTGTCCGGCCCGCGGGTCGAACCGGACGGCGGCTGGGCCTCAGGTTGGTGGTCCACCCGGCTGCTGTGGACGGCGGCCGGCGCGGTACTGGCGGCCCTCGCGGGCATCTGGGGCTACCGCCTCACCCGCGGCAACGGGCGCCCGGCGCACGTACCACCGGGAGCCTGAGCATTCGTGCCGCCCGCCCTCATCGACGGGTGGGCGGCACCGCGGCCTCCTGGATGACGGTGACTGCCGTCTTCCATGCCTCGGAGCGCTGCTCTCGCCGCTGCCCCGGCTGGTGCGAAGGACCCACCGCCGACTCGTCGTTCGCCATCGCGCCACCTCCGGCACGGGGGAGACGGACCTCGTTCACCTTCGTACGCCAGGCTGCCCCGCCTCCGCGCGGCCCACCTTTCGTCGACCGTCGCCGCTTTCACCGCGCCCGATGACCTCGGCATTCCGCGCTGCGGACGTCGGGAAGTGAGGCGTACCGTGGTCGGAGAGGTGTTTCCGACCCCACCGTCACCGAGATCCGGGGCCGCCGCAGAAGGCCGCCGTGAGGGGTGCGCTCCATGAAGTTCACAGTCCTCGGGGGGAAGGGCCTGATCGGCTCCCAGGTGGTCGACTTGCTCTCGGCGGCCGGACACGAGGTGGTCGCGGCGTCGCTGTCGACCGGAGTCGACGTGGTCAGCGGCAAGGGGCTTGACGAGGCCTTCGCAGGCGCCGATGTGGCGGTCAACCTGACGAACTCCCCCACCTTCGACGCGTCCTCCATCGAGTTCTTCGAGACGTCGGCGGCCGCCATCGGGGCCGCTGCTGACGCGGCCGGGATACGGCACCAGGTGATTCTCTCGATCGTCGGCGTGGACCAGGTGCCCGGACTCGACTACTACCGGGCCAAGGCAGCCCAGGAGAACGCGCTTGTGAACGGGCCGACCCCCTATTCGATCGTACGGGCCACCCAGTTCTACGAGTTCGTCGACGCCATCATGTCCTGGACGAGCGACGGAGACATCGTCCGGCTGCCACCGACCCCTGTGCAGCCCATGGCGGCGGCGGATGTCGCAGCCGCGGTAGCGGGCACCGCATCCGGTCCACCGCTGCAGGGCATCCGCAACGTGGGCGGCCCCGAGGTGTTCTCCCTGGACGAACTGGGCCGGATCACCCTGGGCGCCCGTCCCGACGGCCGTCGTGTGGTGACCGACGACCAGGCGGGCATGTTCGCCGCGGTGCCCGGTGATGTGCTCACCGCTCCGGACGGCGCCGACCTGGGTCCCACCTACTACAGGGACTGGCTCGAAGGCGAGAAGCAGCAACACCCCTGACCTCTGTGGCGCTACCTCCGCCGACCGATCACACTGCTCGTGCACAGAGGCTCATGACAGGCGCCGCATCCTGGTCGGAGCGTCCGCGTCCTGCACCGGCGGAAAAGGGAAGGGCGACTTTCGCCCTCTCACGCGTACCGGGGAAATCAGGCACAGGGCGAATGAGCGAATCCGAGATGAATCACCGAAAGCACCGGACGGATCCGTGAAGACAGAAAGACCCCTGATCAACAGGGGGTCTCTGCTGGTTGCTGGTGTCCGAGGGGGGACTTGAACTCTCCACTCGGGCACCAGCCCCCTAGCTGGCTGACCTGCGCAAATATACCCTCTGCTGCCTCTTGGAGCCTGTGCGGGTTGGTCATGCTCACCTGCTGTTTCTGCCCCTTCCTGGCCGCTGTTGGTCATGCGTTGGTCACGTAGCCAACCCTCGGGCCCGAGTCTTCCGGTTGGC
Organism: Streptomyces sp. SCSIO 30461; assembly: GCF_037023745.1. NCBI lineage: Bacteria > Bacillati > Actinomycetota > Actinomycetes > Kitasatosporales > Streptomycetaceae > Streptomyces > Streptomyces sp. SCSIO 30461. The sequence goes on along the minus strand of NZ_CP146101.1, from coordinate 3,146,950 downwards.
CGAGAACCGACCACGTAGGGCCTGCGAGTGGCCGTCAGCCTTGACGCTCAGACGCCGCCGCAACGAAGCTCGTGCAAGTTGGCGTAAGCCACTCGACACCGGAGGCAGTCATGGCACTACGGTTCATCGGGATTGATCCAGACACAGGGCAGCAGGGTTCCCCCACCGTATGGGTGGACGAGGAGAAGGGGGAGCTGGTGCTTCAAGGCTGGAGGCCAGACGAGAAGCTAGAGGCGGAGTGCGCCGCGTTCGAGGTTCCCGGGCATGCGCCCGGCATTCCGCCACACGAAGCAGTGATCCGGGTTCCGGCCCGCATGGTGCCGATGCTGAGGAAGGCGTGCGATGTCGCAGAAGGAACCGGGCTTTAACGAGCTGCTGGCGGCGGCTCGGCACTCGGCGGTGCATCTGGAGATGCGCGACTCGTACGGGGTGGGCGACGAGGCCGAGGACTTCGAGAATTGGCAGCGCACAGGCCAACGCGACGTGGACCCTGCCTCTGCCTACTGGGCGCCTTGGGTTGATTTGATTCGCGGCACCGTGGCCCGGGGAGTCGTCGTCCGCCGGGCCCGTGTGGTGTCGGAGCCTGTCACGGAGTACATCCGGTACGAGCACGCAGGCACCGTGGTGAACCTCCACGCTGGGGAACAAGTGCGCTGGCTTCCCCGCCGTCAGGCTTCCGACATCGCACTTCCAGGGAACGACTGCTGGGTGTTCGACGGGAAGATCGTGCTCTTCAACCACTTCACCGGGGAGGGGAGCTGGTCCGAGCCTGGTTGGGAGGTACGGTCCGAACCGGACGTTGCCGCACTGGCCTCCGCAGCCTTCGAGACGGTGTGGGAGCGCGGTATCCCGCACGAGAAGTACTCGGTCTGACCTGACGAATCGCGAAGAGCCAACTCATGTCTGCATCCCCCTCGTCCAGTGCCCAGGCTGCCCGTGAAGCCATCGCCACCCGTCTTGGGGGCCTGCGCAGAGACGCGGAGCTAACCGGGCATGAGCTGGCCCTTCGCTGTGGCTGGAGTCCGGCCAAGTCGTCACGCATCGAGCGGGCCAAGACACCCGCGTCTGACGCCGACATCCGCGCCTGGTGCAAGGCGTGCGGAGCCGAGGGCCAGGTTGAAGACCTGATCGCGGCGAATCGGCAAGCCGATCAGATGTACGTGCACTGGCAGAAGCTCCACCGGCACGGTATGCGCCGGGCACAGGAGGAAGTCGTTCCCCTGTATGAGCAAACGCGCCACTTCCGCGTGTACTGCTCGAACGTGGTCCCCGGGATGCTTCAAACCGAGGCATACGCCGCCGCCTTGCTCTCGACCATCGCGGCCTTCCAAGGAACCCCAGACGATTCAGAGACGGCCGCCGCCTCCCGGATCGAGCGCTCGCGCGTTCTCCACGAGGGTGACCACCGGTTCGCTCTGCTCCTGGAAGAAACGGTGCTTCGCTACCGGATCGGCGACGAAGCCACCATGGCTGGCCAGCTCGGGTATCTCCTGGCGGTCATGGCTCTGCCGAACGTGAGCCTGGGAGTGATTCCCTTCACGGCTCCGCGCCGTGTCTGGCCCTTGGAAGCGTTCTACTTGTTCGACAGTCGTCAGGCGAGCGTCGAACTGCTCACAGCGGCCGTGAACGTCACCGCGCCCAGCGAGGTTGCCACGTACGCGAAAGCGTTCGCGGAGCTGTCCAAGATTGCGGTTCACGGCGCCCCTGCGCGAGCGCTGATCTCGGAAGCGATCACCTCTCTCGGTTAGTTCGCGTGCAAGCTGGTGCAAGAACGTAGCTGCCTGAATCCGCCCTTTCCTAGGGTCGTTCTATCGACCTCGGAAGCGATCGGGAGGGCACAGCGCGATGACCGACAGCAGGGCGCAGGGCATCGAATCAGCTGATCATCTGGGCAGCAGTGAGGCCCGGCAGTTCCTCTCCCGTCTCTCCGAAGCGTTCGGCGTAGACGGCGTGCTCATGGTGCAGAAGAGCGACCCTGGCCCCGAGGGCGCCGACCTGGCGCCTGGCTCGGTTTTGCGTTGGCCCCGGTGTGAGTGCGGGAGCCCGAAGTGTCCTGACTACACGGCCCCGCCCATTGGGCCGACAGAGGGACTGAGTAGCCGAGTCGCTGAAGCCAACGCGCGGAGCCGCAGGAGTGGGCTGTGAGCATCAAAACAGCCATGCGGTACGTGATGCACCGAATCACCGAGCATCCCGACACGGACGTGACCTTTGAGGCTGAGTGCCTGCACTGCAAGTGGAAGGCGACCCCTTCCACCGAGTCGGCGTCCGTCGATGTGGAGTGCATGAACCACACGGATCGTTCCGGTCACGCCGGATTCCGGCGCGTCCGGACCTCGTTCGCGATGGTGGTTCGCGCCGAGTAGAGACCCCGCCTCGGCGGTGGAATCCCTGAACTCCCGCCCGGTATGGGCGGCGGCGGTCAGTCATGGCCGCGATCAGTTGAGCAGGAAGGTGCAGTCATGCTGAACGGAAGTGAGCTGTACGCGCTCGACATCAACGGGGCCTCGTTCGTGAAGGCGTGCGGCGGCCCCTGCACCGAGGGGTGCGTGACCCTGGCCCAGATCGGTGAGGACGCCTGGGCCCTCGGTGACAGCAAGCGGCCGGACGCGCAGCCGCTGCGGTTCACCACGGAGGAACTGGACGCGGCCGGGATCGACCCGGCGCGGTTCGGCCTCAACGTCTGATCCTCCCCCTCCGTCAGCCGGGCCGGGTCCATCCCCCGTCCCTGGGCCCGTGCCCGGCCGGCTGGCACTCCTCGAAACGGGAACGACTCGTGCACCACCATGGATATCTGTGGACCGGTCCGAAGCAACGCTTCGATCAGGAAGCCCTACGACGGCCCCCGCATCCCCATCCGCCCCCAGCAGGGAGCGCGCCGGACCTGATCCAGAGGCATCGTGAGGCGGTCGCGGAGTTCCCCACTTCTGATCTGCCGCCCATCGAAACGGCGTACTGGCTCATCAAGCCGCGCTCCTTGGTTCGTGGCACCTGGGATGAGGCCAAGGAAGCGGCGGCCTGGCTCGGCGAGAGGCTGGCCGAGTACGCGCACCGGTTCGCCGCCGAGAGAGACCGCGACACCACCCGTCTGTCCACGCTGGTCAACTCCGTTGCTGAGCGAATGGAATCAGGGGCGGACGTGTCGTTGGGCTTCTACCTCGAACGACCCTCGTTCCTGTCTCTGGCACTGGTGACCTGTTCCCCGAATCGCGCCGCTCCCGAACTGCGTTGCCCAGTTGGATAGTCGAACCAACAAAGAAGCCCCGGCCAGTGGCCGGGGCTCTCCTGTGGGTTGGTTAGAGCAGAGCACGGAAGGGGTTGGAATCGATGATCGGTTCGGGCCGCTTCACCGGCTCCGGGGCTTCCTTCGGCTCCGGCCGATAGGCGTCCAGGTGGACGACCTTGATTCCCGCCCTATCCACCACGGACCGCTCAGCCGGCGCTGACTCCTCGCCCTGGGAAGCGTCCCCTCGAAGGGTGAAAACGGTGGCCGGTCGGCCCGTCTTCCCCGACCGGTCCACGGTGACGACGATTTCGGGGAGTGCCTTCACCTCACTGGCAGACGCTCCCACGTAGGGGAGCACTTGAGAGGAGGTGGCCCGACCGCCGTGCAGCTCGATGCGGGCGCGCACCTTGTCCGCGAGGCTGAGTGGCTGTCGCTGCTTCTTCGGGGAGGTAGCTCCCTTGGTGACGCGTACGGCGTCTTGGACGGATCGGCGTACGAGCATGAACGCGGCCGACAGCATCTCTTCCGTGATGATCTCGGAACACTCGGAAGCGGCCAGGCAAGCCGCAACCCTCAGAGTCTGCTCTGCGGTCCGCTCGATGAACACCGCCTGACCCTCCGGCAGGGTCTCACCCAGGATGCGTGCGTAGCGTCGGACGATCCGCCACAAGGGACGGGCGTCTTCCCCAAGAGTGATCACACGGGGCCGTGCGGTAGCCCAGCCGTACGCGTCCGACAGCTCCGAACCGTCCACGTCGGGCAGGCTCACCCGGTCGTCATCGAGCATGGGAACGGAGCCCAGCAGGAAGGGGAGGATGCGGTTGTACGAGCCTCCGGCCGCTTCCGACTCACCCACGTACCGGGCCCAGTCGGGCGGAGTGATGTGCGCGTGCAGAACCATGGCGGGATCGCGGACTTCCTGCGCCTCCTCCTTGGTGGTGTTGCGCAGCGTCGCCCCGTCCCAGGCAGCACGGAGTTTGGTGGTGAACGAGGGGTCACGCTTGACCCTCTTCAGCACTTCAGTCCACTCCTCCTCACACACAAAGGCCCGAACGTCTCTGCCCTGTTCGGTCTCCGTGGTCGCTTCCTGCTGCTCCCACAGGTGATTGACCATGCTCGCGCCGGACGTGATCCCGGACGGGATGGCTCTCCGCCTGTGGTTGGAGTAGACCCACGACTTGGGCACTCCCAGGTACTCCGCAACCTCTTCGACGGTCATCAGCTTGGGCTCCATCGTCCTCCTCTAGTCCTGGCCGGTGGGCGGCTGCTTCCGCCCGTTGCTGTGCGGCCTACTCCAGGATGACCATGGCCGAACTGGTTGCGTCAAGTTCAATATCGCTAGTCGGATCCATGCATTGAACCTGCTGCATCTGGTTCGGCATGGGCTATGGTGGGTCACGTGAACACAGAGGAAGTAGACGCAGCCAACGAGTGGCGCCGCGAAGGCAATGACCTGGTGTGGCGCCGCTGCTACGGCCCATGGGAGGTCTCCGCACGCGCTGACATCAATGCCCCCTTCACGGGGCCGATCGAACTAAAGATCCGGCTCAGCATCGGAGGGCCTGACGTAGACGAGATCGACCGGTTGATGTCCGACGCCCTTGAGACGGACGGCATCCCGGCCAGCCTCTTGCGACAGATCCCCTTCGCCCAGATCAAGGCGGAGTTCCGGGCGGCGTTGGAGCCCGAGCAGCATCAAGTCATGGGCGAACCGTGGCCCGTGCCCGAGCGTTGCCGCACCGAGTTGGACTACGCCCTACTGGTGGCCGAATTGGCCCGGCTGCGGGCCACGGACACCACGGCACCGCAAGGGGAGTTGGCGGCCCGTCTGGGCGTCGGCAAGGCCACCCTGTCCGAGCGCGTCAAGCGCGCGAAGGAACTGGACCTGTGGGACGGCAAGCGACTCACGGACAAGGCAACAGCCATCCTCAACGACTGGCTGAGCAGTGACAGGAAGGAGCAGTAACCCACGTGGCGAAGCGCGGTAACGGGCTCGGGGGGACTCCGGTGGAGATCCCGCGCAAGGGCAGACCGAACACCTGGGGTGTGCGCACGCCCCTTCACTTCAACAAGGCGACGGGGAGGCAGGAGCGCTACTGGATCGGACGGGACTACGCGACCAAGACGACAGCGGAAAGGGCGCTGCGTCAGTGGATCACGGATCACGAGGCGGGCAAGGTAGCGGCCCGCTCGGACATGAAGCTGGGTGACTGGCTGGACAAGTGGCTGGCGAATCACAGGAAGGAGGGAACCACCGTGGCCGGGTACGAGACGAAGATCCGTCTACACGTCAAGCCGCACATCGGCGGCGTGAAGCTGTGTGAAGTCACCGATGACACCCTGGATGACCTGTATCGGCTGCTGGAGTCCGCCCCGTGCCCGACCAACAAGGGCGAGCCGCTGGGGGCGAAGAGTGTCAGGCACGTCCACAACATCCTGTCCGGCGCTCTCGGCGCGGCCGTGCCCAAGTTGATACCCGCCAACCCGGCAGCGACTGCGCACCCGTCCACTGCCCGGCAGATACGGGCGCAGGAGAGCAAGTTCCCCACCCTGGACGATGACGGCACCGGACGGTTCCTGTCCTCGGTGTGGGAGCCGTGCGGGAACCGGGCCTGTGACGGCGGTCTGTCTCACCACTGCCTGAGGGACGCTCCCCTGTGGACCGTCTACGCCGCTACTGGCGTCCGGCGCAGTGCGGCCCTGGGCATGAAGTGGTCCCTTGTGAAGTGGGATGAGGGGGCCATTGAACTGGGCTGGGTCGTGGTCGAAGAGGGCAACGCCTACCGCCTGCGGAAGCTCACCAAGGACGGTGACGACAACGCTCTGAATCTATGTGGATCAGTCCGTGATGAACGTCCTGAAGTGGCAGAAGGAGCGCCAGGACGCGGAGCGGAAGCGTCTGGGCTCCGCCTGGACGGATCATGATCTGGTGTTCGCCAGGGACGGTTTCAAGCTGTACCGGGGCGAGGCTGGTGGACCGCAGGACCCCGAGAAGGTGTCTGCCCGGTGGCGCACCATGCGCACCCGGTTGAAGCTGCCCGAGGAGTTCCGTATCCACGACTGGAGGCACAGCAAGGTCACGAACGATCTGGAGGCCGGGGAGAACCCCGTGGAGGTCTCTGCCAACGTCCGGCACCACTCGCCGGGCTACACCATGGCTCGGTACGGCCACTCACGTAAGGACGGAGCGCGCCGACTGGCTGCCTCCGGTGCGGGCCGACTCGGCCTGTCATCCCTGGTCTGACCTGGGGAATCTCTGGGCCGTTGGTCACGTGGTTGGTCACGCCACTGCCCGGAAAAGCAGAAAAACCCTGATCAACAGGGGTCCTTGCTGGTGTCCGAGGGGGGACTTGAACCCCCACGCCCGATAAAGGGCACTAGCACCTCAAGCTAGCGCGTCTGCCATTCCGCCACCCGGACCAGGTGATTTGCCTCTCGCGGGTGCTCCCCGCAGCGACATGGACAACTCTACCAGGGGTTCGGGGTGCCCCCGAACCGCATTTCGGGTGGTCAGTGGCTCACCCTGAAGGTGTCATGACGTAGTGCGGCGAAACAACCACGCAGGGTGCCCGCAGCCTTCCGGGAGCGGTCCGCCGAGGGCACCCAGGCGGTCAATCGGAGGTCAGGACAGGGCGCCGTCGTAGTCAGGCAGCTTGAACGTACGCTCGGCGTGGCCGCCGACGAGGTCGGTGTCCCGGTTGCCGATGTTGGCGATGATCGTGTAGCCCTTCGCCTCGATCTCGGAACGCTTGCGCGTCTTGTAGGCGCTGACTTCGTCGAAGAGGTCGGGCAGGTCACGCACGTACAGCCCGTCGACCGGGTAGCCGGCCTTCCTCAGGTTGTAGTCCGTGATGGAGTAGATGATGCCCGGACGCGCGGTGACGAAGAAGATGTCCACACCTCGCGAGTCGGCGAACCGGACGAGGTCCCGCACCTGCTTGATGGCGGGGGTCGGCCACTCCCAGAACGGATGGAAGTCCGTCTCCAGCGACGAGTTGTCGATGTCGAGGACGATCGCCTGCTTCTTGCCGGAGGGCTGCGATGTGCGCTGCTCGATGTAGGGGCGGGCCACAGCGATGACAGCGTCGATGTCGCGCTGCCAGGTCGCGTAGTCGATGCCTGCGGCTCCCGCGGCGGTGAGCGCGGCCTTGTGCTTCGCAGCGGACTGCGCCGGGGCGGCGGTCGCCGCCGCGGGGGCGGCGGCCGTCGCCGTCGGGGCGGATACGGCGAGGGCAGCGGCGGCGACGACCGCGGCTGCGCCGGACTTCCATCTGCGTACATGCATGTGGGGACTCCTGGGGATGGGAATGCGGCTCGAAGCATGCTCGTGGGCCGTTCAGACGAACGAGCGTTGGCATGCTCGCGCCTCATGATGTACGGAATGGAACATTCCATCTACTGGTCAGTAGCAACAAAATTCAGGGAGTTGACGGCATGTGACCGCGCGCCGGAGATGCTGTGCAGATCAACTGTCGACTGAACGGCCGAGCATCCGCTCCGTCGCCGGGCCGGCCCAACGGGCGGTGAGCAGCAGTGCGATGTCGTCGGGGCGGTCGGTGGAGCGCCGTGCGTCCCGGATGAGGCGGTCGGCGACATCGGCCACGGTGGCCGGGCCCGACCGGGCGAGAGTGGAACGCAGTTGCTCGATGCCGATGTCGATGTCCCTGCCCGGGCGTTCGATCAGACCGTCGGTGAACAGGGCGAGCACCTCGCCTGGCTTGATGCTCAGCTCGTTGACGGGATACGCCTCCGCGGGGTCGACACCGAGGATGAGGCCGCCCGCCAGGTCGAGCACCTCGGTGGCGCCGTCGGGCCGGCGTATCAGCGGCTGCGGGTGCCCGGCGCGTACGGCTTGGGCGTCGCCGGTGGCGGGGTCGAGCCGGACATAGCAGCAGGTGGCGAAGTGGGCGGGATCGAGGTCGCTGAGGAGCCGGTTGGTGCCGCTGACCACGTCCGCAGGTTCGAGACCGGCGAGCGCGAAGGCGTGTACCGCGCTGCGCAGCTGGCCCATGATCGCGGCCGCGGAGACACCGTGGCCCTGGACATCGCCGATGACCAGGTCGAGACCGCGGTCGGTCTCGATGACGTCGTACCAGTCGCCACCGACATCCATGCCCTGGGTGCCCGGCAGATAGCGGCCGACCGTCTCCACGTTCTCGATCGCGGGCAGCCGGTGCGGCAGGAGCGCGTCCTGGAGGCCGCGTGCCAGGGCCGCTTCGGTGTCGTAGCGCCGGGCACGTTCGAGTGCCTGGGCGATGAGCCCGGCGAGGGCGGTGAGCACCGTTCGTTCCTCGGGGGCGAATCCGCGCGGCTGGTCGAAACCGAGGATGCAGGAGCCCACGGGCCGCCCGGAGGCGATCAGAGGGAGGAACGCACGCGCGCCGACCGCGGCGTCCAGCGGGATGCCCGGGTAGGCGGAGGCCAGCAGCTCCATGGATTCGAAGAAGATCGGGCGTCCGGTGGTGAGGGTCTCCACCCCGGGTAGCCGGGCGTCGAGCCCCACCCCTTCGAAGGACTCGAGGAATCCGGCCGGGAAGCCGGTCTCCCAGGCGAGGTAGAGATGCCGCTCGTGGAGCACGTAGATGGCCAGTTGGCGTCCGCCGAACGCGGGCAGCAGTTCCTCGGTGACGACCGCCGACACCTGCCTCGCCGTGACGGCCTCCGTCAGCGCGATGGCGAGGGCGACCGGACGGTACAGGGCGGTGGCGCGGTCGCCGGGTGCGGCGAAGGCGAGACCGGAGCCGGGACGGCTGATGGAAGTGGCCCCGTAGTCCGGGCGGTCCGCGGCCGCGATGGTCCCGGTGAGCCCGTGGTGGCCGGGGTAGAGCGACACCGAGACCCAGTCCTGCCGACCTCGGTTCACCTGGAAGCGCACGGGGTCGTCGGAGAGCAGCGCGGCCCGGTAGAAGTCCTCGTAGGCGGGCCGGTCGAGCCAGGGTACGGCCTCCCACAGCACCCGGCCGACCAGATCGGCCCGGCTGCGTCCGAGCAGCGTCTCCGCGGTGCGGTTGACGTAGGTGATCCGTGCGGACCGGTCGAGTGAGAAGAGCCCGTCGGGCAGCCGGTCGGCGACCGCCTCGCCGGCGATGGCTCCCGAGCCGAGATCGATCAGCGAGCCGGCGAGGCGGCGCGCGCCGATCCCGCCGTCCGGAGCATGGACCGGGCGGCCCGCGAGCTCCAGCAAGGACGGCGGCCCGTCGGCGCGCCGCAACCGCAGCCTGCGGACCACCGGTCGGCCCTCCTGGGCGGCCTCCCTGCCGACGACCCAGAGCTGGTATACGTCTTCGGGGACCACCCGCGCGGTGAGCGCCTCGATCCGGCCCGGGAACTCGTCCGGGCTGATCCCTAGGATGGCGCAGAACTCCTCGTCGGCCGCCAGGTCCCCGGTGCTCAGATCCCAGTCGAATGTGCCGATCCGCAGCGGCCGGCAGGCTGCCTCGGGGGTCTGGACGACCAGGGGCTCACCACTCCAGTTCACGGGTACGCCGTCCCGCTCCAGCTGGGCCAGTGCGGCGCCGAGCCGTTGACCGGCCTGACTCATCCGACGCTGGTCGGACTGCTCGACGGGATGGCCCGGGGTGGCGGGGCGCAGGGCCACCAGCACCCCGAACTTCTCGTCGGCGCTCTGCGCGGGCACGTAGAGGGAGCCGAAGGGGAACGGCAGACCGGCCATGAGCTGCGGGAAGCGGCGCATGGCCTCTTCGCTGTCGGCGAGGTGGACGGGCTCGGACGTCCGGTAGCACTCGGCCACGGGGAAGGGGCGGTTCACATGCATACGCCACCAGGGACGCATCAGCTCGCCCGGGAGCCCGACGAGGACGGCCAGGCGGAGCAGGCCTTCGGTGTCCGAGCGGAGGTATACCCCACCGGCGTATCCGCCCACCGCGCCGGTGGCTTTGACCGCGGCCTCGGCGAGCACGAGTCCGAGCTCGTCCGCACCGGTGACAGCGCCGACACTCGTCCCGTGATGCTGCCCGCGCCCGCTGCGCGGGTCATGCCTCGCCGCGCCGTACCAGGTCACACAGCAAGGATGCGTCAGGGCCGTGCGGGACCGCACCTCAGGCCACGGCGGTGGGCGGTCCGCAGCTCACGGCTCCGGGGACAATGGGACCGCCGAGACCACCGCACGCACAGAACCGGGACTGATCACCATGGGACGGGTCACCGAGCGCCGCCGTACGATCCGGATCAGGGACGGAGCGGTGTCCGTCCGGCCGGACACCCTGGTCGCCGAGGAGCCCATGGAGATCCGGCTGAACGGCCGTCCGCTGGCCATCACGATGCGTACACCGGGTGACGACTTCGCGCTCGCGGTGGGCTTCCTGGTCAGCGAGGGTGTGATCGGCGCCCCTGAGGACATCAGGTCGGTCGTGTACTGCGCCGGCGCGGAGCCCGGCGGTGGCGCGAACACCTACAACGTCGTCGACGTGCAGCTCGCGCCCGGTGTCCCGGTGCCGGATATCGCGCTGGAGCGCAACGTCTACACCACGTCCTCCTGCGGTCTGTGCGGGAAGGCCAGCCTCGACGCCGTACGCACCGCCACCCGCTTCCCGAGCACCGGCACGTCCCCGTCGGCTCCGGCGCTGCGGGTCGAACCCGCGCTGCTGGCCCGGTTCCCCGACCGGCTGCGGGCGGCGCAGCGGGTCTTCGACAAGACCGGCGGGCTTCATGCCGCCGCGCTGTTCTCGGCGGACGGGGAGATGCTGGACGTCCGCGAGGACGTGGGGCGGCACAACGCCGTTGACAAGCTGGTCGGCAGAGCGCTGCAGGAGGGCCTGCTGCCCCTGTCGCGGGTGATCCTGCTGGTCTCCGGGCGGGCGTCGTTCGAGCTGGCGCAGAAAGCGGTGATGGCCGGGATCCCGGTGCTGGCGGCCGTTTCCGCGCCGTCGTCGCTGGCCGTGGACCTGGCCCTGGAGTCCGGTCTCACCCTCGTCGGCTTCCTGCGCGGGCCCGACATGAACGTGTACGCGGGTGAGGAGCGCATCGCGCTGCCCTCGCGAGTGTGAGCGACCGCTCCTCAGCGGGCGACGCGCGGGCGGGCGGCCGGGGGTTCGGATGCGGGCATGGCCGCACGCTACCGCTCCTGGTGCGGAGTGTGCGCCACGGGCTGTTCACGCCGGTTCCGGTTCGCTGCCGGTCCTGCCGCACGCTTCGTCCGCCCTCCGGCGCCGACCGGTCCGCCGTGGCGGTGCGGGCCCGGGGGTGAGAGCCGGGAGCGCCGTTTCGCAATCGCCGCGCAGACCATCAACTGCAGCTGGTGGAACAGCATCAGCGGCAGCACGGCGAGGCCCGCGTGCGCGCCGAAGAGCACACCGGCCATCGGAAGCCCCGCGGCGAGACTCTTCTTGGAGCCGGCGAACTGGATCGCGATGAGGTCGGCGCGGTCGAAGCCGAGCCGCTTCGGGACATACCAGGTCAGCACCAGCATCACGGCGAGCAACGCTGCCTCCACGAGCAGCAGTGCCCCGATCCGCAGCGGGGTGACCTGGTGCCAGACACCCGCGACCATGCCCTCGCTGAAGGCGACGTACACCACCAGCAGAATCGAACCGCGGTCCACCACGCGGCACATCCCGCTGTGCCGCGCCACGAAGCACGCCGTCCAGCGGCGCGTCAGCTGACCGGCGAGGAACGGCAGCAGCAGTTGCCACACGATTCTGAGCACCGCGTCCGTGGAGAAGCCGCCCGCCTGTTGGGCGAGCAGCAGCGCGACGAGCAGCGGGGTGAGGAGGATCCCGGCAAGGCTGGAGAACGAGCCCGCGCAGATCGCGGCGGGCACGTTGCCGCGAGCGATCGACGTGAACGCGATCGAGGACTGGACGGTAGACGGGACCAGGCAGAGGAACAGCAGCCCGGTGTAGAGCTGCGGGGCGAGCAGCCACGGGACCAGGCCCCGCGCCGCGAGCCCGAGCAGCGGGAAGAGCAGGAACGTCGCGGCCAGTACGGTCAGATGCAGGCGCCAGTGCCGCAGCCCGTCCCATGCCTCCCGGGCGGACAACCGCACCCCGTAGAGGAAGAACAGCAGGCCGATGGCGCCCGTGGCGACGCCGTCGACGACGGTGGCCGCCGTACCGGAGGCCGGCAGCAGCACGGCGAGCAGCACGGTGGCGGACAGTGCCGTCAGGAACGGGTCGAACGGCGGACGAAACAGCGCACCGGGCCGCAGGCGCGGCGGAACGAGGCGGCTCATGCTCAATGCGCTTCCTGTGCTCTGTGCTGTGCTCTCATGCGGCTGCTGCGGACCCCGCGCGGCCGACGAGGCATGCCCTCATCCTCACCGGTCGAAGGGCCATCGGGAATCCCGTACTCCGGACTGACAGTCATCACGACTCGCGATGGACGCGTAACCTGGGAGGCGTGTACGAGCCGGTTCACCTGCGTACTTTCCTCGCGGTCGCCCAGACGCTGAGCTTCACCGGGGCCGCCCGCAGGCTCGGAGTGCGTCAGTCGACGGTGAGCCAGCATGTGCGCAGACTGGAGAGCGCCACGGGGCGGCGGCTGTTCACCCGGGACACACACAGTGTGCGGCTCACCGAGGACGGCGAGGCGATGCTGGGTTTCGCCCGCTCGATCCTGGACGCGCAGGAACGAGCCGCCGTCTTCTTCTCCGGGCACCGGCCTCGCGGGCGGCTGCGATTCGGCGCTTCGGAGGACTTCGTCCTCACCCGGCTGCCCGAGATCCTCAGGACGTTCCGCAGCGAGCACCCCGAGGTCGATCTGGAGCTCACGGTCGCGCTGTCCGGCACGCTCCACCGGCGGCTCGAAGCGGGCGGGCTCGATCTGGTGCTCGCCAAGCGGGCCGCGAGCGACGGGCCGGGCGAACTGGTCTGGCGGGACACCCTGGGCTGGATCGGCGCGCCCCGGCTCAGTCCGGCTCCGGACCGCCCCGTGCCCCTGATCGTCTTCCCTCCGCCGGGCATCACCCGCGCCAAGGCGCTGGAGGCACTCCAGTCGCACAACCGGGCCTGGCGCATCGTGTGCACGAGCACCAGTCTCAGCGCGCTGATCGCCGCGGCGCGGGCGGAACTCGGGGTGATGGCCCATACCCGCGGACTGGTGCCGCCCGGCCTGGCCCCGGTGCCTGCCTCGGCGGGGCTGCCTGCGCTGGGCGACGTGGACTTCGTGCTGCTCCACGGCCACCGGCCCGGCGCGTCCCACGGCACCCGGGAGGCGGCCGACGCGCTCGCCGCCTCGATCCTCGCGGGCGGCGACCGGCTGCACCGTGGCGGGGCGCCGCTGTGAGAGGTCGGGCCTTCCCGTTGAGCCGCGTGGTCGCGTAGAGCGGGGGTGTCCGCCCCGTACAGATTCGGTGCAGATTACCGGCATCCTGATGTGCTCTTTGGGCAGAGCCTTGCCCAACGGCCCCTCATATGGCCGGATATGAACGGCTGACCAGCAGCGATGCGAAATGTGGCGACTTGCTGAAGCCCCTCCCCAGCGAGCCCGCTGTGGGGTACCGTCACCGGCGCTGTGCGGAGCGCCACGAGGAGCAGGTCATTGCGTGAGTTCACGGTTCCACCCTTGGCGACGGCCCCACCTGTCGGCGGCCTGGCGGATGCCGTGTTCGACCACGCCCGATCGGATCCTGATCATGTCGCCCTGAGCCGCAAGGACCAGCTGGGCGAGTGGCGTGATGTGACCGCCGGCGATTTCCGCGACGAGGTGCTGGCCATCGCGAAGGGGCTGCTCGCGGAGGGCGTGCGGTTCGGCGACCGGGTCGCGATCATGTGCCGCACGCGATACGAGTGGACACTCTTCGACTTCGCGCTGTGGACCGTCGGTGCGCAGAGCGTGCCCGTCTACCCGACGTCGTCCGCGGAGCAGGTCTTCTGGATGCTGCACGACGCCGAGGTGTCCGCCTGCGTGGTCGAGCACGAGGACCACGCCATGACCATGGGCTCGGTCATCGACCGGCTTCCGGGACTGCAGCGGTTGTGGCAGCTGGACAAGTCGGCCGTGGCCGAGCTGGTCGCTGCGGGCGAGCACATCGAGGATGAGGTGGTGCACCGGCACCGCAGGGCGGTGACTCCCGAGTCGGTGGCGACGATCATCTACACCTCGGGAACGACGGGCCGCCCCAAGGGCTGTGTGATCACCCACGCCAATTTCATGTACGAGACCGACACTCTGATCGAGCGCTGGGAGCCGGTCTTCCACTCCAAGCCGGGCGATGAGCCGGCTACGCTGCTCTTCCTGCCACTGGCGCACGTCTTCGGCCGCATGGTGCAGGTCGCGGCGATCCGCGGCCGAGTCAGGATGGGTCATCAGCCGGTGCTGCAGGCCAGTGCGCTGCTGCCCGACCTCGTCTCGTTCCGGCCGACGTTCATCCTGGCCGTCCCCTACATCTTCGAGAAGGTCTTCAACGCAGCGCGGCGCAGGGCGGAGGCGGGCGGGAAGGCGGGGCCTTTCGACAAGGCCGCTGATGTCGCGGTGCGCTATGCCGAGGCGTTGGAGCACCGGGCCTTCGGGCTCGGACCCGGGCCTTCGGCGGCGCTGAGGGTGCAGCACCAGTTCTTCGAGAAGGTCGTCTACCAGAAGGTCCGCGACGCGATGGGCGGCCGGGTGCGGCACGCCATGTCCGGTGGCTCCGGTATGGACCGGCGGCTCGGCCTGTTCTTCGAAGGCGCCGGGGTGACCGTGTTCGAGGGCTACGGACTCACCGAGTCGACCGCCGCAGCGACCGCGAACCCCCCGGAGCGCACCAAGTACGGCACGGTGGGCCAGCCCATCCCCGGTACGACCGTCCACATCGCCGAGGACGGTGAGGTGTGGATACGCGGCGGACAGGTCTTCACCGGCTACCTCAACGATCCCAAGTCGACCGACGCGGTGCTGAACGACGGCTGGCTCGCCACCGGGGATCTCGGCGCGCTGGACGAGGACGGCTATCTGACGATCACCGGGCGGAAGAAGGAGATCCTGGTGACCTCCGGCGGCAAGAGCGTGTCGCCGGTGGGCCTCGAGGAGCGGGTCAGGGCGCACCCGCTGGTGGCCCAGTGCATCGTGGTCGGCAATGACCGGCCCTTCATCGCGGCGCTGGTCACCGTGGACCAGGAGGCCGTCGACCATTGGCTGGCCATGCACAACAGGGCCCCTCTGCCACCCGCCGAACTCGTGCGCGACCCCGATCTGGAGATGGAGATCCGGCGTGCGGTGGTGGCCGCCAACACCTTGGTTTCGCAGGCGGAGTCCATCAGGACGTTCCGGATACTGGCGCATCCGTTCAGTGAGGAGCACGGTCTGCTCACCCCCTCGCTGAAACTGAAGCGCAAGGCGATCGAGGTCGCCTACGCGGAAGAGGTGGACGCTCTCTACCGCTGAGACCGGGCACCTGGGAAGCCGCCGGCACCACCGATTCCATGGAGTCGGAATGCCACCGTCCGGTTGTTCGTTGTGCCTGCATCAGGCAGAGACGAAGGTAAGGATCGACTGCTCGTGAACAACGTCCCCTCCCTCACCCTGAACAACGGCGTGCGGATGCCGCAGCTCGGCTTCGGCGTCTGGCAGATCCCTGACGACGAGGCGACCAAGAGCGTCGCCACGGCCCTGGACGCGGGCTACCGAAGCATCGACACGGCAGCCGTCTACGAGAACGAGAAGGGCACCGGCCGAGCACTCGCCGACTCGGGGATCCCCCGCGAAGAACTCTTCATCACCACGAAACTCTGGAACAGCGACCAGGGCTACGACGCGACCCTCCGTGCTTTCGACGCCTCCTTGGAACGGTTGGGCCTCGACTACATCGACCTGTATCTGATCCACTGGCCGGTACCGGCCAGGGATGAGTATGTGGACACCTACAAAGCCTTCGAAACGCTCCTCGCGGAGGGGCGCACCAAGGCGATCGGGGTGTCCAACTTCCTCCCCGGGCATCTGGAGCGGCTCCTTGACGAGACTTCGGTCGTGCCTGCCGTCAACCAGATCGAGCTGCATCCCCAGCTCCAGCAGGAGGAGTCCCGCGCCCTGCACTCCCGGCACGGCATCGCCACCGAAGCATGGTCCCCGCTGGGGCAGGGACGCGGCCTGCTCGAGGTGCCCACGGTTGTCGCGATCGCCCGCAAGCACGGGCGCTCCCCCGCTCAGGCCGTACTGCGCTGGCACCTCCAGACGGGCAATGTGGTGATCCCCAAGTCCGTGACGCCATCCCGGATCCGGGAGAACATCGACGTCTTCGACTTCGAGCTGGATGCGGACGACCTCGCCGCCTTCGCGGCGCTCGGTGAGGACCGCCGGCTGGGCCCCGACCCGGCCACCTTCAACCTCGGAGCCTGACGCGCGAGCCCCCGTGGAGACTGTGGACGGGGACGTGGCGCACCTCGCCGCAGCCCGCTCCTCGGCGGTGGTCACCGGTGCTGCTCACCGGCACGTCCACTTCCGGGGAGCCGGGCCCCGCGCCCGGTGAGACCCACCGGTTTCGGCCGCAGGAGCGGCGCAAACGGCAGACACCGCCTTCTTTGGGCACCCCAATTTCCGCTTATGCTTTCATCGTGTTCGACTCCCGGTACATCAAGACCTTCCACGAGGTGGTGAGGAGCGGCTCCTATTCGGCGGCTGCGCGTGCGCTCGGCTACACCCAGCCGGCCGTCAGCCAGCAGATGAAGGCGCTCGAACGGGATGTCGGCACCCCCCTGTTCACCCGGGTCGGAAGGGGCCTCAGGCTAACCGAGGCAGGGGAGGCGCTGAGACGGCACGCAGGAACGATACTCGGCAGCCTCTCGGCGGCCCAGCAGCAGATAGACGCCATCGCAAGGCTACGGTCCGGGCGGGTGACGGTTTGCGCCTTCCCCAGCGCGGGCGCGACCGTCCTTCCGGAGGTCATGGCCCGGCTGACCGCCGAACACCCGGGGATACGGGTGGAACTGGTGGAGAACGAACCACCCGAGTCGCTCCGGTTGGTGGCTCAGGGTGAGTGCGACATCAGTCTGGCCTTCAGCTATCCGGGCCAGCCGGCCGAGATCCCGGAGGAACTCGCCGAAATCCCGCTTCTCGAGGACCCCCTCACCGTCCTTCTGCCCACGGGGCACCCGCTCGCCCGGCGCCGGAACGTGCGGCTGTCCGATCTGGCGCATGAGCGTTGGATCGCGGGATGCCTGCGCTGCCGCGCGCATTTCCTGCAGTCCTGCGCCGAGGAAGGGTTCACCCCGGACATCGCCTGCACCACGGATGACAACCTGGTGTTGCAGAGTCTGGTGGCCGCCGGGGTGGGCATCGCGGTGGTCCCCGCGCTGGTGCTGTCGTTCCTCTGCCACGAGAAGGTCACCGGGCGGATCGTGGAGCCCCACACCCGTCGTCAGATCTCCGCCTACGTGCTCCGGGACCATATGCGGATCCCCGCCACAGCCCTGGTGCTCGACCAGCTCAAGGCCGTGTCGGAGGCAAGGACCGGCTGCTGAACGACCAACGCCGCATCCATAAGCGATTCCTTGGGACACGGCAATCAACTCTCCTTGGACGTGAGAGGCGCGCCAGGCGGACGCTGCGTCCATGACCCCTGCGAACACGGCCGCCGTCACAGCTCCACCATCCCGGATCACCGAGCCCCTGCGCGAGCTCGTGGCAGGAATACGCCAAACCGTCCAGCGGGGGCTGGCACCCGAGCACACCGCGCAACTCGTGGCCCAGCGGCTGGCGCCCTGTCTGGGTCGGCCCGATCTGCTCCTCCCCGAACACCACGAGGGGTATCCGGACCGCTATCGGCAGCATGTGCTGCACGCCGAGCATGACGGCAGCTTCTCGCTGGTGGCCCTGGTCTGGCTGCCCGGCCAGAGCACCCCGATCCACGACCATGTCTCCTGGGGCGTCACCGGTGTTCACCAGGGCGAGGAGTCCGAGCGCCGTTACCGCCTGGTCCCGGGCGACACCACGGCGCGGCTGGTCGCCACCGAGGATGTGGTCGGCCCGCAGGGCGCGGTCGCCGCTTTCACCCCGCCCGGCGACATCCACCTCGTCCGCAACTCCGGCACGTGCAAGGCGATTTCCTTGCATGTCTACGGAGCCGACGTCTCCCGCCTGGGCAGCAGCGTCCGGCGTGTGTACGACCTCCCGGCAGACCGGTGACGGCCGTCACGGAGCCCGCCCAAGGACGGGGGGCCGCTCCGCGGTCCGTCGCGCGGACGGCATGGGGATCCGTCCCAGGATCCGTCCGCAGGCTCGCCCCAGGACTCGGGCTGGCAGCCGCCGGCGTGTGCGCGGCCTGGCTCGTCCACCTCGCGCTGCCTGCCGTGCCGATGCTCACCGCCGCGGTCGTGCTGGGCATCGCCGCGGCGCACACCCCGTGGATACGCACCGGCGTCACGGGCCTGTGCCGTCCGGGACTCACCCTGGCAGCCAAGCGGCTGATGCGGATCGGGATCGTCCTGCTCGGTCTGAAGCTGGCTCTGGGTGATGTGCTGGCACTGGGCTGGGCGACGGTCGGCATGGTGTTCGCCGTCGTCGGCGCCACCTTCTGGGGCACCTGGTGGCTGGGCCGCCGGTTCGGACTGCCCGGCGACCAGCCGCTGCTGATCGCCACCGGATACTCCATCTGCGGTGCGTCCGCGATCGGCGCGGTGAGCGCGGCGAACGACAGCGACGAGGAGGACGTGGTCACCTCGGTCGCTCTGGTGACGTTGTGCGGCACCCTGGCCATAGCCGTACTGCCTTTGCTCCATGCCCCGTTGGGCCTGACCGACGCCGAGTTCGGCCGCTGGGTGGGCGCGGGTGTCCACGACGTGGGCCAGGTGGTCGCCACCGCCCAGACGGCCGGTGCGGACGCGCTGGGCGAGGCCGTTCTGGTCAAGCTGATGCGTGTGGCTCTGCTGGCCCCCCTGGTGGCAGCGGTGGTGGTCGCCGCGCGCCGCCGCGGCCGGGCCACCACCACCGCTGCCACGGCGAGGCCTCCGCTGGTGCCACTGTTCATCCTGGGCTTCCTCGCCATGGTGGGGCTGCGCACGACGGGACTGCTGCCCGCGGACGCGCTGACAGCCGCGAGCACGGCCCAGGAACTGCTCCTGGCCGCCGCCCTGTTCGGGCTGGGCAGCGCCGTTCATCTGCCGTCGCTGACCCGGACCGGGTTGCGGATCGCCGGGGTGGGGCTGATCGCCTGGGTGCTGATCGCGGCCGCTGCGTACGCGGGTGTGCTGCTGACGGCGTAGGTTTTTGCCGAGTGCTGGTGCCTGGCCGTGTGCACCGTGCGGGCGGCGAGCAGGAAGGAGTCCGGACGGTGCATGAAGCCCTGCTCGTCGTCCGGGTCCAGCAACCGGTCGAGGACCGCCAGGTCCTCTTCGTCCATCCGCCCCTCCACGACGGAGCGCAGCCACGAGAACGCCGAAACCAGTTGCTCGCGTTGGTCCGCAGTGAGTGGCGCCGGGATGTCCAGCAGGAACGAGCGGCTGCGGGCGTCCGACAGACCCGCGGCGGCCAGCAGCGCGGGCCAGTGCTCCACCACGGCCGTGTAGCCGGGCAGTGCCGCTCGCATCTCCTCGAACCAGACGCTGCTCGCGCCGTCGATACGGGACTCGAGGCCGGGCCGTCCGATGCCGATGTCACGTGGCAGATGCCGGGCCTGGAGCCCGCCTTCGAGTACCGCGATCAGCCCGCCGGGGCGCAGCCGCTCCGCGAATGCCCCGAGGGCGAGACGCTGATCGCCCATGTGGTGGACCGAGTTTCCGGCCCAGATGAGGTCGGCGGTACCCAGCTCCTCCAACCCGTCGGGCGCTTCGGCGGCATGGACCCGCACGCGGTCGCCGAAGCCGCTGCGAGCGGCCCGGGCGAGGGCCCTGTCCAGGAGCTGGGGCGTGGCGTCCACCGCCACCACTTCCGCGTGCGGGAACGTCTCGGCGAGCAGACAGGTCAGTACCCCGGGGCCGCTGCCGATGTCGAAGACACGGCGCACATCGTCGGCCGGCAGTTGTTCGGCGACCCAGGCCGCGGCCTGGGCGGAGAGAGGACGGTGCATCTCCGCACCGCTTTCGAGCACCGGGGCGAGTGCGTCCCAGTCGATGTCGGCGTGCTGCTGGTGCTGATGTGAGTGCCGGTGCTGGTGAGAGCTCATGCGATCAGAGTGCGGCTTGTACCGGGCTCCCGGCGAGCATCTTTGCGGTTACCGCAAAGAAGTCGCCGCGATGGCGGCGCGAGGGCCGGGGCACCACTGCGCCACCCCGGCCCCGGCCTTACGACACCCGGGTCAGCTTGCTCCATGGCCCGGAGCGACCGCCTCGACGCGCTGGGCGAGTTCGAAGTCGCGCTCGGTGACGGCGCCGCCCGCGTCATGTGTGTTCACGGTGAGATTGACGGTGTTGTAGCCGAGCGTGAGATCCGAGTGGTGGTTGAGCTCGTCCTGGATCCGCGCCACGTGCACGACGAGCGCTGTGGCCGCGAAATGGTTGCCGAGCCGGTACGTACGGGCGATCCGGTCGCCTTCCTGGGACCAGCCGGGCAGTTCGCGCAGCCTGTCCTCGATCTCCTTCTGCGACAACGGTTCTGTGGGCATGGGTCCGATCTCCCTCCGGTGTGTCCGATAGCGAAGCTAACGTTGGCGGATGACAACTGTGCTGCCTGACACGGGAGTGGGGCCACTACTGCGCGCGTGGCGCGAGCGCCGAAAGGTGAGCCAACTGGAGCTCGCACTGCGTGCCGGCGCCTCCGCGCGGCACATCAGTTTCATCGAGACGGGGCGGTCGCGACCCAGCGAGGACATGGTTCTCAAGCTCGCCGAGCACCTGGACGTGCCTGTCCGCGACCGCAACGCCCTGCTGCTCGCAGCCGGTTACGCCCCCAGGTACGCGCGCACCCCGCTGGACGATCCGACGCTCGGCTCCCTGCGCGCCGGCCTGGAGCATCTGCTCTCGGGCTACGAGCCGTATCCAGCGCTCGTCGTCGACGCGACGTACAGCGTGGTGGCGGCCAACCGGGGGATCACCCTGCTGCTCGACGGCCTCCCCGAGCAACTCCTCACCGCCCCGCTGAACGCCATGCGCATCACCCTCCACCCGAAGGGCCTCGCGCCGCGGATCCGCAACCTGCGCACGTGGCGCGGGCACCTGCTCGACCAGCTGGAACGGCGGCTGGCGCTTGCACCCTCTGCGGCACTGCGCGACTTGTACGAGGAGGTCGCGGCGTATCCGCTGCCGGACCCGTACGACGCCGCGGAGGAGGCGGAGGAACCGGAGAGGCAACAGGCCCATGCGGGTGACGAGCTCGCGCCGCTTTTCGCGCTGCCGCTGCGGATCGAGCACGGTGGCAGGGTGCTGTCGTTCGTCTCCTCGATCGCCACGTTCAACACACCTCTGGATGTGACCGTGGCCGAGCTGGCCATCGAAACCCTGCTTCCCGCCGATCCGGCGACGGCGGCGCACCTGCGGTCACTGGTGGGATGACTCCTGCCACGAGTCCGCGCCCGCCCGGGGCGAGCCGGGCGGGCGCGGCGCGGGGGCGCCGGAGCCGACGAGGGAACCGGGACCGTGGCGGGGCCGCTCAGCCGGGCGAACCGTTCGCCGCGGGCCGTACCTCCCCGTTCGTGGTGGCGGTGGCCGGGGCCTGTTCGGGTTCGGCCGGGTCCTCGCACGGATGCTCCGACAGATCCGTACGCGCCACCTCGGCGCGGACCATGGCGTTCAGGGCTGCGAAGGCGTCGATGGGCATGGCTGTGCTCCCTGCGGATGCTGAGAAGTGGTGACGGTGTGCTGATGTGCCGGGAGCGGGCCATGACGGCGGCACACGGGTGCCGATCCCGTCCGGGCCCGCTCCGGGCCCATCAGCAGCGCAGGACCAGCGTTCTCGACGCTCCGGGCGAAGGCCGTGCGCCGGCAGGGGTTGCCTCACCGTACGGGTCGGTCTGCGCCGGGGCCGCGGTCACCGGCCCGGCATGGGGCTGAATGCCGCGCCTCTCGGTACGGCGCAGCGGCCTCGGCAGGTCCTCCGACTCGGCGGTGTCCTGTGCCACCTCCCCCGGGACTTCCGCCGGGAGTGACGAGGCCGGGGCCGGTGCGCTCTGGCCCGGCACGGCCGCGGTGGCGACGGTCTCCGGTGCGCAGAGCAGTGCGACGATCGCCGTCAGGGCGACGATCGCGGCACGAACGGCGGCCTGGGAAGCGGCGCGCACGACGGCACGGACAGCGGCATCGGCACAGCACGTGGCACGGTTCACGGGCACAACCTCCTGCACCTGCCACATGTGCCCGCAGGACGGCCCCGGCTCAGCGCCCAGACGACCGTTGCACCCCCATGGGGTATCGCGTTAGACCGAGTGCGCCCCGTCGTCCGTCGGGTCCGTCGGATGCGCCCCGTCATCCACCGCACGCGCTCGGTCGGTCTCGCGGGCTTCGGCGAGCGGCGCCTGGGCCCTGTGGGTACCGCCCATGGCCTCCCCGAGCCAGCGCCGGAGCACGAGGTGCACCTGCTCGGCACCCACCAGTTCCACGCCGTCCACGACCGGCTCGGACAGCTCGTACGGCGACAGCAGGAAGGGGTACGACTGCTCGCCGCCGAGCCCGCCGTGCGAACCGATCTGCTCTTCGAAGGCGTGCACCCGGCCCGCCACGGGGTCGTAGCTGGAGTTCACCATGATGTCCGCGACGTGGGGGAAGGTGTCGGTGCGCCGGATCGCATCGGCCGCCCCCGGGCCGAAGGCGGCCAGGGGTCCGGTGCCGTCGAGCGTGCTCACGGGGAGCTCCACACCACCCGGCCCCAGCACCAAGGATCCGGCGCGCTCACCGTGCACCAGCAGGAATCCGATGCCGGGGTGGTTGGCGAGGGTACGCAGCAGAGCCGGGTGGCGGCGGTCGATCTGCTCCCGGCTGAGCCGCCCCGGTACATCGGGGAAGGAGATGAGACCGAGATTGCCCGAGGCGAGCACCACGGGCTCGGACACCCCGTCGCCAGGCCGCCGCCCCCCGGCCGCCTGCTCACCCGCGCCCGGGGTGTCGGGGCTGCCCGAGACGTCCGCCCCGTGCTCCACGGATCGGAGCAGCACACCGCGCAATGCGTCCCGGGCGGCGTCCCGGGCCTCCGCGCCGCTCGGGGTGCGTCCGGCGCGGCGCGGGACCGGCAGCCCGCAGCCGGCTCTGACCAGGTCCTTGAGCGTGAGGCCGTAAGCGCGGGCGAAGCTCTCACCCGAGCTCTGGCCGTGGTCGGAGAGCAGCACGATCCGGTACACCCGGGGGGCGTGCGCCGCGGCCTTGGCGATCAGCGCGATGGAGCGGTCGATCCGGCTCAGTACCTTCGCGGCGTCCCGGCTGTGGGGTCCCGAGTGGTGGGCGACCTCGTCGTAGGCGACGAGGTCCGCGTAGACGGCGGTACGGCCGGCCAGCATGTCGCCGATCACCGCGGCGACCACGACGTCCCGTTCGACGACGGTCGCGAAGGCCCGGATGAGCGGGTAGAGCCCGCCGCGGCCGACTCGTGGCCGGTCACCGCGCAGCCGGGAGCGGACGGACTGGACGACCTCGCGCACGGCCTCGGCAACGAAGGCGACCGCGGTGCGGACCGCGTTGGCGGGGTCCGAGAAGTAGGCGAAGTATCCGGCCCGGGACCGGTTGGCGCGGCCGCGGCGGGCGGCCACGGACAGCACCAGCGCCAGCTGGTCGGCGCCGCCGCTGAACAGGTTGCCGCGGCTCGCGCCGTCCACGCTGAGCAGCCCCGGATCCCGGGTGCGGGCGACCGCCCTGCGCTGGAGTTCCGCCGCGCTCGCGGGACGGTTGCTCACCATGGTCCGGCCCGTGTCCTTCTCGTACCAGCGGAAACCGGGGATGTCGTGGTTCGAGCCGTGCAGGATGCCGAGCTGGCTTGCGCCGGTCTGACTGGACCAGTCGGTACGCCAGGGTGTCACGCGGTGCGTGGTGTCGAGCCAGTCGGCGACGGTGGGCATCAGCCCGTCATCGACGGCGGCGCGCAGCACGGTGTGCCCTACACCGTCGAGTTGCAGGAACACGGTGCCTGCCGGGGCTTCGCCGCCGAGTCCCCGGTCACCGCGGCGCCGCCGTCTTCGCTGGGCGAGGCGGGAGAGGCGGCGGCGGTAGGCGTTGTCGTCCCCTACGGTGAGTGCGGTGGAGGTGGCGGAGGCCACGGCGGACATGACGGCGGCGACCACCACGGCGGTCTCGGGATCGGCGGAACCGCGGTCGTCGGGGATCAGCCAGAGTGCGAACAGCAGCAGCGAGCCGTTGAGGAAGAACACCAGCAGTCCGAGCACAAGCGCCGGAACGAGCAACAAGGCGCGCACGGCCAGTGGCCACGCCAGAGCGCTGAGCAGCCCGAATGCGCCCGCGCCCAGAGCGGCGGTGATCGCGGTCCGGGTGATGCTGTCCCCTGCGGACGCCTGGAGCCGGAAGTCCGGGAGGATTCCGGCGAGTACGAGCAGGGTGAGGGTGGACACCGCCCACACCACGATCACCCGGACCAGGGCCTTGCCCACCGCTCGCCAGGACCGCTCGCTGTCACCACGCCGATGGCCGCCACTCCGGCCGCCCGCGCGCCGGTCGCCGGTGCGCCCCTCGTCCACGTGCTCATCGCCCACGCGCCGTCACTGCCTCTCGCGTCGCCTGCGATCCAGCGTCGCAAAAAAGGTCAGCAGCCGTCGTAGCCGGCGGTCGGCATGGACATCCTGCGGTGCACCGTTGCCTTCATCGCGGCGTCGTAGACCGGTTCGTCCAGCCCCGCGGTCTCCAGGCGCACCCCGCGCCGCTCGCACTCCGCCGAGAAGTCCGGAACCGAGGTGACCGCCCGGGCCAGCACACGATCGTTGGGGGCGACGAAGAGGTCGACCAAGCCCGCGTCGACGTCGGCCCACAGCACGCCGTGGTCGGGACGCAGCCCGTACAACAGCAGTTCGCGGGTGACGACGTAGCCCTTGTCCGCAGCCCAGTATGCGCACATGGCATGCTGGCTGCGGGTGTCCACGAGGAAGGGCTCGCCGTCCAGTTCCTCCAGCGGGGTGAGGCTGGCGATCGATGCCGCACGCAGACGGTGTCTTCCGGAGTCCGGTGAGCCGCCGGGCGCGTGCTCCATGGAGCGATCCCCCTGTCCCCTGGTGAATTGTCGAGGGTGACCCTACTGCGGAGTCGACGGCGCAGGGGAGGCGCACACCGGCGCTCTCGACGGCACCGGACTCCCCCGTGCGCAACCGAGCGCCACAGACCGCCGTCGAACGACTCCGACGACCTCGCACGCCGCCGAGCGCCTACGCTCGTAGAGGACTTGCGAAGGCCACGGATGCGGGACCGCGAGACAAGCCGAGGAGGCGGTACGTGCCGATGGAGGTGACCTGGTGGGGTCATGCCACCTGTACCGTCGAGGACTCAGGTGTCCGCGTGCTCACCGACCCGCTCTTCGTGAACCGACTCGCGCATCTAAGGCGCCGGCGCGGAGCCGTGCCGCCCGCCGAAGCCGCGGTGGCCGACGCCGTCCTGGTCTCGCACCTGCACGCGGACCATCTGCATCTGCCATCGCTGGCCCTGCTCGCGCCCGGGACCCGGCTGATCGTGCCCCGCGGCGCTCCCCGGTCGGTGCCCGGTCTTCGGCGCCTGGCAGGACTTCACGTCACGGAGGTGCGTCCCGGTGACGAGGTGGTGGTGGGCGAGCTGCGGGTACGGGCCGTCCCAGCGCTGCACGACGGCCGGCGGCTGCCCCTGGGGCCCCATCGCTCCCCCGCACTCGGCTATGTGATCGAGGGCGACGCCCAGACGTACTTCGCGGGTGACACCGGGCTGTTCGACGGGATGGCGGACGCGGTCGGCGCGATCGATGTGGCTCTGCTCCCGGTGGGCGGCTGGGGACCGTTCCTGGGACACGGCCATCTCGACGCGGACCGGGCGGCGCGAGCGCTCGCCGCGCTCGCGCCGCGCGCGGCGGTGCCGGTGCACTACGGCACGTACTGGCCCATCGGCATGGACGCGGTCCGGCCCCATGAGTTCCACTCACCCGGCGACGAGTTCGCCAGGAAGGCGGCGCGGCTGGCACCACGCGTGGCGGTGCACCGATTGGGGCACGGTGAGAGCGTCCGGCCGGAAGTCGGCCGATGACAGCGGCCCGGGAGAGAGGCGGGCCGACGGCGGAGGTCCGGTCAGGGGGGCCTGACGGCGACAGAACCGGGCCGATGACCGGGCTGATGGCGGAGGGGGGCCGGTGACCTTCCAGGAGGCGATCGGACAACTGCCTCTCGAGTCGACTCAGCACGCGGTCGGCTTTCCCTCGCTGTTCCTGTTGATCGCACTGGGCTCGCTGGTGCCGGTGATTCCGACCGGGGCCGTCGTGAGCTCGGTCGCGGTGGTAGCGCTCCACCAGCCGTTGCCGTACGCCGTACCGGCTGTGTTCCTGGTGTCAGCACTCGCGGCCTTCACCGGGGACATCACGCTGTACTGGCTGGGGCGGCGCGGACTGAGCTTCCGCGGCGGTTCCCGGTGGCTGGCGGCACTGCGTGAGCGGGTGACTGCCGAGCGGCTGGCGCAAGCGGAGCGTGGGCTCGAAAGGCGCCGGGTCACGATGCTGGTGGTGTCACGGCTGCTGCCCGCCGGGCGAATCCCGGTGATGCTGGCTTGTCTGCTGACGAGGATGCCGCTGCGCCGATTCGCCGAGGCCGACGCGCCGGCGTGCCTCGCGTGGGCGGCGGCGTACGGGCTGATCGGGATCCTCGGCGGCTCGCTGTTCCCCGAGCCGTGGCAGGGCGTGCTCGCGGTGGTGGCGCTGACCCTGCTGATCAGCGGCGCCCCAGCGCTGTGGGGCAGGCTGCGACGAGGGGGGCCGCGCAGAGGGGCTCCCGGTGGTGGGCCGCCCTGAGCCGCTCCGCTGCCCTCACCGTCATGCGGTCGCGAGCAGCCGCGAGCCGCCGACCGGCAGGTCCCAGAGCCGTTCGCGCGGCAGACCCGTGTGGTCCCAAGCGGCGAGCAGGCGCCGGAGCGGCTCCAGCACGGGTTCCGCTGACAGCACGAAGGTCGCCCAGTGCATCGGTGCCATGTTCCGGGCGCCCAGGTCGGTGAACGCCTGCACGGCCTCCTCCGGGTCGGTGTGCACGGTGCTGAGCCACCACCTCGGCGCATATGCCCCGATCGGCAGCAGTGCCAGATCGATGTCCGGATGGTGGTGGCCGATCTCCTTGAACCAATGGCCATATCCGGTGTCGCCCGCGAAGTACACCCGGCGGCTCCGCTGATCGGTGAGTACCCAGCCGCCCCAGAGCGAACGACAGGTGTCCGTGAGCGTGCGTTTGGACCAGTGGTGCGCCGGTACGAAGTCGAAACGCACCGCTCCCCCGTCCGGCGACGGGAGCTCGGCGGCCTCCCACCAGTCGAGTTCGGTCACCCGGCTGAACCTGCGCCGCCGGAACCAGCGGCCGAGCCCGGCCGGGACGAAGACCGGAGTGCGCCTGGGCAGGCGGGCGATGGTAGGGGCGTCCAGGTGGTCGTAGTGGTTGTGGCTGATGACCACCGCGTCGACGGACGGCAGATCCTCCCAGCGGACGCCGACCGGGGTGAGCCGGGCCGGGGTGCCGAGGATGCGCCGGGACCACACGGGGTCGGTGAGCACGGTGAGGCCGCCGATGGCGATCACCCAGCTGGCGTGCCCTGCCCAGGTGACGGCAACGGTCCCCGGGTCGGCGGCGGGTAGTGGATCCGGGGCGAAGGGGAGTTGGGGGACATCGGCGAGCCCCGCGGCGGCGGGTCTCAACGCGCCTTCCCTGGCCAGCCTGGCGAGAGCCCGTACGCCGGGGAGTGGGGCGGTCAGCCGGTTCGTGAAGGAGCGGGGCCAGCGACGGGTGGATCCGAGTGCCCGAACCCGGCTTGCCGTTCCGGGGGCGGGCGCGGGTGGCGGGGTGTGCGCCGGAGCATCGTATTCGGGTACGGGCAGGGGCTGCCCGGGGTCGGGTCCGGTGCCCGTTCCGGTGTGCGAGGGCGCGGGCGGCGATACCGCAGTGCTCCGCGCACCGCGATGCCCATCCGGCTGGTCGGGGTCGTTCGCGGGGTCGGGCGGGGGCTCCGGGTGGTCGCTCATCTCGGGTCTCCGTTCGGCGCGTGTGGGGCTCGCGGTTCGCGGCGGTGTTCAGCGGAGTTCGTGCATCTGCGTTCCTTCAGCGGAGTTCGTCGAAGGCCGATCGGAAGCGGGACAACGCCTCTGCCACATGGGGCAGTTCCAGTGGCCGTTCCGCGGTCAGCGCGCTGATCCGCTCCTCGGCGGTCGCGCCGAGCAGCGGCCCCGTGCCCAGTCGTACGCGGAGGGCACCGAGTTCGTCGCCGAAGCGGTGGCCGCCGGGTGACAGGGCACCGAGACGGGCGCTCAGATGGTCCTCGAGTTCCATCGAGTCCGTGACCCCGCGGGCGGCCAGACGGGCGCGCAGGGGTCCGAGGTCGGCATAGAGGTGCCGACCGGCCTGCGGGGGACGCGAGAGGGCACCGGACATGAGTACCGCGTGGTGGGCCGCCGCCGCGAGCCGGGCATGGAGGGCGGCCGCACGCGCGGCGCGGGTGGCGACGGGCTCGGGCTCACCGAGTGCGTGCGCGGCGGCAGCGGCCACCGGGCCGGCGACGAAGGCCCCCAGCGCGGTGAGGATGTCGAGAACCCTCGCCCGCTGCGCGGCCCCGCGCCCGGTGGACGGGAATCGGGCGACCGCGACCGGCCAGGCCGCCGGGGCGAGCGCACCCGACAGGTCGCTGACCACGGTCGCGTCGTCCGGGCACATCTCGGCGGGGCTCAGCAGTACCCGCTCGTGGGGCCGGTGCAGTGTGTCCCGCCAGGTCTCGTCGCTGATGATGTGCATCCCCTGGTCGACCGCGGCCTCACAGGCCTCGCGCACCAGCTCGGGCGGGGCGACCGTGGCGGTCGGGTCGTCGGCGACCGACAGCAGCAGGAGGTTCGGGCTGCCGCCCTCGGCCCGCACCCTGCGCACCGTCTCCAGCAGGGCGTACGGATCCGGCACGCCCCCGCACTCGGCGGGCGTCGGCACATGGAACGCGGGCCGTCCCAGCAACCGGACCTGTGGTGTCCACCAGGCCGGGCACGGCCGGGGCATCAGCACATCCCCCCCGTGCGCGGCCAGCAGGGCGAGCAGCAGGGGCTGTGCACCGGGCGCGGCGGCGACGTCCTCCGGACGGCTGCGCAGCCCGCGCCGCCACCAGTATCCGACGGCCGCCTCGCGCAGCACCGGTCCCCCGCCGGTCGGCTCGGGCGTGGAGGTGTCCCCGGCCGCCGCCGCGAGCACTTCGGCGAGCTCGGGCAGCACGGGCAGGCCGGGTTCCGGCGCGTGCGGGCCGTACCGGACCGGTCCGTGGTCTTCCGGGGCCGTCCGCCGCATGGGCCCACCTCCCGTGCTCGCGCCCGGGAACACCGCCCGGCTCACGTGTCGACAAAGGCCATGAGCCCTTTATACGAAGGTTCCGCCCGCGCCGCCGCTCCGGTCGGCCCATTCACGTGACCGGGGATGGGCCGACCGGGGCTGATTCGAACGGAGTGGTCCGAACCGGGCTGGTCCGATCGGGGCTCACCCATCGGGGCGTCCGGCCGGAGGGCCGATTCGGTCAGGGCTCCCGCCCGAGCAGGCAGAGCAACTCGGTCTGGGCGTCCGCGCCCGGCGGTGGCTCGACCGCAGTCGCGAACAGGCCGCTCCGGGCCGGCCCGGCGGCATACGGGGCGACCTCCCGGGCGGTGAACTCGACCAGCGCTTCCGGGAGGGCTTCGTCCGCGCCGATGGCCCGGGACAGATCCCAGGTGTGCACAGTCGCGTCGGCCACCATCTGCGCGCAGTAGTCGGCAGCGGTGCGCTCGCCGTACGACAGCTCCACGGTCCTGTCCAGTGCACCCGGCATGTTGAAGGCAGCTTTCGCACCGGAGGCGGCCCGGTCCCAGGTGACGGCGGGGTGCGCGCCGAGCACATCGCCGTCGAAGGCGTCGCCTGCCTCCGCGGTGCCGCGACCGGCTCCGACGAGCAATGGCACCCACAGCTGCTCAGCCGTCAGATGGTTCACCAGGTCACGGACGGTCCACTCGGCGCACGGAGTCGCCCTGTCCCACTGGTCGGGCCGAACGGCGTGCACCCGTTCGGTGAAGAGCGCGAGCGCCTCGGAGTGCCGGTCCAGAAGAGCGACGGTGTCCATGGCCCCCACTCTGCGCCTCCACCGGGCCGGACGCGAACGGCCGGGGCCGCTCCTACGTCCGTCCGAATAGTAAGACGCATATCTCATGATTCGACTTGAAGGGCGTACGGTGGTGGTGCGGCCGCTTTCCCGGGTCCATGCCGCGATCCGCGTGAAGTCTGCCCGTCCGCAACCGACTTGAGGGAACGGAGTGCGAGGACCATGACCAAGGGAACCGCTGCCACCGCCGTTTACACCCATGGGCACCACGAATCGGTACTGCGCTCGCACCGCAGCCGTACTGCCGCGAACTCCGCCGGCTATCTGGTGCCGGAGCTCAGGCCGGGACTCGACGTACTGGACGTGGGCTGCGGGCCCGGCACCATCACGGCCGATCTGGCTCTGCTGGTCGCACCGGGCGCGGTCACGGCCGTCGACAGCGAGCCGGGGGTCCTGGACGCGGCCCGTGCGGTGGCGTCGGAGCGCGGCCAGGACAACATCGCCTTCGCCGCCTCAGATGTCCACGCCCTGGACTTCCCGGACGACTCCTTCGACGTCGTGCACGCGCATCAGGTGCTCCAGCACGTCGGCGACCCGGTACTCGCCCTGACCGAGATGCGACGGGTCTGCCGGCCCGGCGGACTCGTCGCGGTCCGCGACAGCGACTACGGCTCGTTCAGCTGGTATCCGGAGGTGCCGGGCCTGGACCGCTGGCTGGAGCTGTACCAGCAGGTGGCCCGTGCGAACGGCGGGGCACCGGACGCCGGGCGCCGGCTGTACACCTGGGCCCGAGCGGCGGGCTTCACCGACATCACCGCGACCGCATCCGCCTGGTGCTTCGTCACACCGGAGGAACGCGCCTGGTGGAGTGGGCTCTGGGCGGACCGTACGACCCAGTCGGACTACGCTCGGCTGGCTGTCGGCGGAGGCCACGCGAGCGCCGCCGAGCTGGCGGCCGTCGCCGAGGCCTGGCGGGAGTGGGGGCGCCGGGAAGGAGCGTGGTTCGGCGTTCCGCACGGCGAGCTGCTCTGCCGCGCGTAGCCGCGGTCCGTCCGGGGATCGATCAGCATCGCATCGATCGCCCAACTACCCTGCTGCGCATGCAGATCATCGGAAGCACACTACGCATCTACGTCGCCGACCTGGACGCCGCGGCCGACTTCTACGAGCGCCTGACCGGGGCCACCGCGCTGCGCTTCGCGCGCGGTGGCGTATCCGTCGCCGCGGTGAGCTGCTTCCTCCTGATGAGCGGCCCTGAGGAGGAGATCGACGTGCTCCGCAAAGTCGCGGCCACCATCGCGGTGGAAGACGTGGACGAGGCACGTGCCGCCCTGACCGCGGCCGGTGCGGCCGTCATCGCCGGTCCGGTGGCCACGCCGGTGGGCCGCAATCTCATCGCCGCACACCCGGATGGCTCGGTGTTCGAGTACGTCGATCAGAAGGCCGCGGCCGCCGGATAGCCGCCCGCGGCGGTCCACGTCCTGTCGCGCCGCATCGCGCGGTCACGGCCTGCCGGAACTCCGGGCCTCCAAGGCCGCAGGGCCGACGGTCGTGCCGGCGTTGGCGTGGAGTCCGGATCGGCGGGCATGAGGCAGGGGCGGCCCCGGGCGTCCCGCCCCGTCATCTGCCTCGGCGACCGAGGTAGAGCGCCGCGCAGAGCGCGCCCAGGACCGCCGCGGCGAGCAGGGCCAGATAGAGCGGCATGACCACTTCGGGGATCAGCAGTCTGACCGTGACCTTGCGGGTGTTCTCGAAGATGAAGACCAGCGTGAGCGCCGCAATCACCAGGAAGAGGATCCTGCGGGGCGTGAAGCGGCCGTGGGTGCCGCCCGCGCCCGCCGGATGGCCCGTTCCCTTGCCGCTCCTCGATCCGCCCTTGGGACTCATGGGACCAGGATGGACGGATCCTGGCCCCATGAGGCTGCTGGGCGGGCCGAACGGGTGAAACGCTCCTCCAGGAGCCGCCGAAACCGCCTGAGTCCTGTCCGAGGGCGGCCCGCCGAGTATCATCGCCCACCCTTGTCAGACAAGAAAGAAAGCGGCACCAGACTGACATCTACCTGCGTAGACCCGCAAGGCCCTGCTGACCGTGAACTACGGTGGGTTTCTCGACGGCGGAGGTGTCGGCGACAAGCCGCCACGCCCCAGCAGTGAGCAGACAAGCAAGCCCGGGGAGTCACAGTGGTAGTCAGCGGACCGGCGAGCGAGCGGCAGCGCAGGCCGGTGGTCATCCTGTACGAACGCATCGCAGACGCCATCCACGAGGGCACCTATCCGCCGGGATCCACGCTGCCGTCCGAGCCCCGGCTCGCTGCGGAGCTCGGCGTCAGTCGGCCCGCGCTGCGTGAAGCGCTGCTGCTGCTCCAGGAGGACGGGCTGCTCACGGTGCGCAGGGGTGTGGGAAGAACAGTCAACGACCAGCAGCCGCGACGCGGGTTCGAACAGATCCAGCCACTGGAGGAGCAGCTCGCACCGGGTGGTGCGCCGCTGCGGGTGAGAGCGCTGCTGCGGACCGTCGAGGAACCCACCGACTTCACCACCCAGCATCTGCACGCACCGGCCCGTGCGGAGCTGCGCTTCTGGGAGTCCCTGCTGACGGGTGACGGTGCGGCGGCGGCTCTCAGCCAGGAGTGGGCCGCGGCGGACGAGGTGCTGGCACGGGCGCACCCGGCGTTCGCCGACGCGCTACGCGCGACCGAGACCGAGCGGA
The DNA here is from genome assembly GCF_037023745.1 of Streptomyces sp. SCSIO 30461. Taxonomy (NCBI): domain Bacteria; kingdom Bacillati; phylum Actinomycetota; class Actinomycetes; order Kitasatosporales; family Streptomycetaceae; genus Streptomyces; species Streptomyces sp. SCSIO 30461. The sequence continues at coordinate 3,113,976 of NZ_CP146101.1, read as the reverse complement.
CCTCGATGCTGGCGGTGCTGGCGGGGGCCTCCCGGGGGCTTGCGCTGACCGCCCACGCGGGGGTGACGGCGACCTCGCTCGGACAGCGGCGCGGCGCTCAGCTCGACCGGCCCGCGGACACCCCCGCCGTACTCGTCACCCAGGTCGTACGGGCGGGAGACATCCCGATCATGGCCGCCAAGCACATGCTGCCGACCGGTGCGCCCGCGCTGTCCGTGGTGCAGTCGAGCTGACGCCGCTCGGCCCGCGACACGTGGCTCGGTCGAGCCGGACCCAGGGCCGCGGGCCGCACAGGTCCGAGCCGTAGGCCGAACGGGTCCGAGTCGTGGATCCGGCTCACCCGCGAGCGCCCACAGCCGGGCGGACGTCGCGCCGCTCGGATGCGGGACCGACGGATGACCTGCCCCGGCCGGTGCGGCCTCCACCCAGGCCCGTGCGGTCCATGCGCTCGGACCGGCCACCGCTGTGCCCACCCGGCAGCGGGGCGCGGGCCGAGCCGCCCCGCCCTACGGACCGTGTAGGGCGCCGGGAGCCTGGGTGCCGTACACTCCCGCTGCATGCACTTGTCTGACAACTCGGCGGCCGACCCCGCCACCCGCCTCGCCTCTGTCGCCGACTGGATCGTCCGCGCTCCCAAGGCCGTCCTGCACGACCACCTCGACGGTGGTCTGCGTCCCGCCACGATCATCGAGCTGGCTCGCGAGTGCGGCTACGGCGACCTCCCGTCCGAGGACCCCGATGCCCTCGCCGTCTGGTTCCGCGACGCCGCGGACTCCGGTTCGCTGGAGCGCTATCTGGAGACCTTCGCCCACACCTGCGCGGTCATGCAGACCCGCGAAGCGCTGTTCCGGATCGCCGCCGAATGCGCCGAGGACCTGGCAGCCGACGGAGTCGTCTACGCCGAAGTGCGCTACGCCCCGGAGCAGCACCAGGAGCGCGGACTGAGCCTGGACGAGGTCGTCGACGCGGTCAACGAGGGCTTCCGCGAGGGCGAGCGCCGTACGGGTGGCAGGATCACCGTCCGCGCGCTGCTGACCGGTATGCGTCACACCCAGCGCTCCTTGGAGATAGCCGAGCTCACGGTGGCCCACCGGGACCGCGGGGTGGCGGGCTTCGACATCGCCGGCGGCGAGATCGGCAACCCCCCGGCCAACCACCTTGCCGCCTTCCAGCACCTGAAGCGGCACAACTGCCACTTCACCATCCACGCGGGTGAGGCCGTAGGCGCCGAGTCCATCCACGAGGCGGTCCAGGTCTGCGGCGCCGAGCGGATCGGCCACGGTGTCCGGATCACGGACGACATCCAGGTGGCCGACGACGGCACGGCCGTCCTCGGCCACCTCGCGGCGTACGTCCGCGACAACGGGATCACGCTTGAGGTCTGCCCGACCTCGAACCTCCAGACCGGTGCCGCGAAGGACTACGCCACGCACCCGATCGACCTGCTTCGCCGGCTCGGCTTCCGGGTCACGCTCAACACGGACAACCGCCTGGTCTCAGGTACCACGATGAGCCGCGAATTCCAGCACATGGCGGACGCGTTCGGCTACGGTCCTGAGGTCTTCGAGCAGTTCACGGTCGCCGCCGTCGAGTCGGCCTTCCTGCCGCTCCCGGAGCGCCGCCGCATCATCGAATCGGTGATCCGGCCCGGTTACGCCGCGCTGAGTCGCTGACCCGGTGAGCCGGACCGCCGAGCTGCTCGGCCGAGCGCTCGGTACCGCTGTCACGTCACCCCCCATGCGGGCGCCGGCCCGAGGCCGGCGCCACGGTGGCGGGACCGGGACGATGGGTATGGCTCCTCCCCGGTGTCCCGGGCCCGCGCCGCGTCGTCACCCGCGAGGTACCGCAACCGCTGGTGCACGTCGAGGACGTGCGGCAGTACGACCGGTTCCAGGTCCCGGCCGCGCAGGATCGTGAAGGCCCTTGTCCAGCCGATCCGCCGGTACGGGGCCGCTGGGAGCGGCGATGGCGACCCGGTCGCCCGGGCGCAGCCGCGTGGGCCTGGCGAGGGCCCGTGTCGCCGCGCCCGCACGCTCCTCGTTCACTTCTCCAGCCCGAGCACCGGGACGTCCCCACGCGGGGTGCCGAAGGTCTGCGCGTACAGGGACAGCTCTGCCTCAAGGGCGCGGATGAGCGTCTGCGCTCGCCGGAAGCCGTGGCTCTCGCCCTCGAAGGCGAGATAGGCATGGGGTGTTCCCCTCGCCGCGAGCAGGGCGATGAAGCGCTCGCTCTGCGCGGGCGGGCAGATGGGGTCGTCCAAGCCTTGGAGCAGCAGCAGGGGTACGTCGATGCGGTCGATGTGTTCCAGCGGAGACCGTTCACGGTAGCGGCCTGGCATCTCGTCGAGCGGCCCGATCAGCGAATCCAGGTAGCGGGACTCGAAGTCGTGCGTGCCGTCACCGGCCCATCCGAGCAGGTCCAGTACCGGGTAGCGGATGGCTCCGCAGGCGTAGACGCCTGTGCTGGTGAGGGAAACCGCGGCGGTCCAGCCGCCCGCGCTGCCGCCCCGGATCGCCAGCCGGTCCGGGTCGGCCGTGCCCTCGGCGGCCAGCGCTTCGGCGACCGCGGCGCAGTCCTCGACGTCGACCACGCCCCACTGTTCGCGCAACCGCTCGCGGTATTCGCGGCCGTAGCCGGTGGAGCCTCCGTAGTTGACCTCGGCGACGCCGATGCCCCGTGAGGTGAAGTAGGCGATCTCCAGGTCGAGGACGAGCGGGGACCGCCCCGTCGGTCCGCCGTGCGCCCATACCACGTACGGCGGGAGTTCGTCGTCGGGCGCGACACGGTCCGGGCTGTGGGGCGGATAGACATGGGCGTGGATCTCGCGGTTCTCGGGCCCGGTGAAGACCCGGATCTGCGGCTCGGGGTAGTAGGCGGGGTCCACCCGGTCGTCATGTGCCGCGCCGATGACGCGTGCCCGGCCGGTGCGGATGTCGAGCTCCACGATCTCGTAGCCGCTGCGCGGGCTCGCCGCGACGCCGACCACGCGGGTGCCGTGTGTGGCGAGCGTCGGCGTCCACTCGGTCCAGGGGCCCGCGGTGTCGACGAGTTGGCCGGTCTCGGGATCGAGTATGCCCAGCGAGGTCGCGCCCTTGCCGTGGATCGCGGCGACGAGCCCGTTCTCCAGCGGCTGGAACCAGCTGAGGCCGAGCTTCCACAGCGGCCCGCCGAACTCCTCGCCGCGGCCTGGGCACAGTGCCGTGGCGACGGCGCCGCGTCCGTCGAGGTCCCCGGCCCGGATGGCGTACGGCTCCCACCAGCCGCCCGCGTCCGACACATAGAGCAGTGAGCCGTCCCTGCTCCAGTCGACCTGGGCGACCGACTCGTCAGCACCGCCGGCGACCTGGCGAACCGCGCGGAAGGGGTCTGTGCCCGCGACCTCGCCGAGCATCACCTGGGTGCCTTCCCAGGGCATCCGCGGGTGGTCCCACGCGATCCAGGCGACGCGCCGCCCGTCGGGTGACAGCCGGGGTCCGGTGACGAAGCGGTGCCGGTCGTCCGTCAGCTCCCGTACGGCGGTTCGGTCATCCGCCGCCGAACCGTCGAGCGGTACGGCGGTGATCACCCGGCGTACATCGGTGGGGGCCTCGCCCGTGAACTCCTCAAGCACGCACCAGACTTCACCGCGATCGGAGTGGATCACGGGATCGGCCCAGCGCAGCCCGTCGCCCACGTCCGACACCGGGGTGAGCGGTCGCGGCCGTGTGCCCGCGTCGGGCTCGTAGGCGTAGAGGCGCTGGTCGTCGTGGTGGACGAACACGACGAGGGGGCCGCCATCCGCACTTGGCACCCCGGCCCAGGGCATGCCACCGTACTCCATCACCCGGCTGCGTACGTTCCACGGAACGGGAAGGACCGTTTCCTCGGTGCCGTCGGGTCTGCGTCTCACCAGGGTACGGCGGCCGTCCTCGGTGGGCCGCGGCGCCGTCCACCACACCTCGTCCCCCACCGCGCCGACGAATTCGGGCCGCCCGTCGTTCGAGGCGGCGAGCGCGGCGTCGATCGGCGACGGCCAGGTCCCGTAGGCCCCCGTGGGTACCATTCCCCATCCCCCTAAGCGGACTTGAGATAGCGGTCGAGTACGCGAACACCGAAGTGCAGTGCGTCGACGGGGACACGCTCGTCGACACCGTGGAACATCGCACCGTAGTCGTAACCTTCGGGCAGTCTCAGCGGCGAGAAGCCGTAGCCGGTGATGCCGAGCCGGGAGAACTGCTTGGCGTCGGTGCCGCCGGAGGTGCAGTACGGCACGACGTGCGCGCCGGGGTCGAACGCCTTGATCGCGGAGCGCAGCCGGGCGAAGGTCGGAGAGTCGACAGGCGCTTGGATTGCCACCTCCCGGTGGATGTACTCCCAGTCCACACAGGGGCCCGTGAGACGGTCGAGCGTCTCACGGAACTCGTCCTCGGTGCCGGCCAGCACACGCCCGTCGACATAGGCGACGGCTTGTCCCGGGATCACGTTGACCTTGTAACCGGCTTCCAGCATGGTCGGGTTGGTGCTGTTGCGGATGACCGGTTCGACGAGCTGGGCCGCCCTGCCGAGCTTGGCCAGCAACGCGTCCACCTCGGGATCGGCGGCGTCCAGGTCCGGGGCGATCCCGTGCACGGCGGCGAGCTCGGACAGGGCCGCACGCACCGTGGGAGTGAGCCGCACCGGCCACTCGTACTCCCCGATCCGGGTGATGGCCGAGGCAAGCCTGGTCACCGCGTTGGTCCGGTTGACCTTGGAGCCGTGGCCCGCCCTGCCTTGGGCGGTCAGCTTCAACCAGGCGGTGCCACGCTCGCCCGCCCCGATGGGGTAGAGCATCACACCTGGTGAGGCGTGGAAGCTGAAAGCCCCTGTCTCGCTGATGCCTTCGGTACAGCCTTCGAACAGCTCGGGGTGGTGGTCGGCGAGGAAGCCCGCGCCGTCCTCGGCACTCGCCTCCTCGTCCGCCGTGTACGCGATGACGATGTCGCGGCGCGGCCGGGCGCCCGTGCGACGCCAGGCACGAACCACCGCGAGGACCATGGCGTCCATGTTCTTCATGTCGACGGCGCCGCGCCCCCACACGACACCGTCGCGGACCTCACCGGAGAAGGGGTGCACGGTCCACTCCGCGGGATCGGCGGGTACGACGTCGAGATGACCGTGCACCAGCAGCGCGTCCGCTGACGGGTCCGTGCCCTCGATCCGCGCCACCACGTTCGTCCGGCCGGCCGTACGCTCCAGCAGCAGCGGTTCCAGGCCCGCGCCGGCGAGCCGCTCGGCGACGTACTCGGCGGCGGGACGCTCGCGGCAGTCCCCGCCGCCGCGGTTGCTGGTGTCGATGGGGATCAGTTCCGAGGTGAAGGCGACCACCTCATCGAGCGCGAGATCGTCGACACCACTGCTGACATCGCCGCTTTCGTATCCGCCGGTGCTCATGTGCGCGATTCCCGGCTCCTGGGGTCTCACATCAGCCATACTGCTCCTCCACCGCGGCCGAGACGATCGTCGTGACCGCCTTGAACGTGCGAATGGCTTCATACATCGTCACGCTTGTATACGTGATGCGGCGCTCACCGCTCAGCGCCACCGATGGCACGACCGTCGCGGCACCCGCGAGATGCTCGGCGTCGAACTCGACTTCCACGGTGAACGGCCCGCCCCGCACAGGCTCGTGGCGCACGGCGAGCGCGGTGGCCGCCTTGGCCGCGGCGCGGATCTCGGCGGCGGTTCGGGAGGGTGTACGGCATACGGCGGCGTAGCGCGAGACATGGTCCTTGACGGCGACCGCCTGCGCCTCGGGTGCGTACCCGAGCGCGTCCTCGCAGGTCAGGTCGTCGCCGGTGACGAGAACGACCGGCACGCCGTATTCGGCGGCGACACGGGCGTTGAGCAGTCCCTCACCGGCGCGGTCGCCGTTCAGCCAGACACCTGTGATCGAGTTGGCGAGGTAGGTGTGGGCCAAGACGCCCTGGGTGCCCGCTCCCGTGTGATAGCCGACGAAGGCGACACCGTCGACGTCGCCGTGCTGCACACCTTCCACCATCGACAGCGTCTTGTGTCGCCCGGTCAGCAACTCCGCCCGTTCGTCCAGCAGTTCCAGCAGAAGATTGCGCATGCTCCAGTGCGCCTCGTTGATGACCACCTGGTCGGCGCCGCCGTCGAGGAAGCCGAGCACGGCGGCGTTCACATCGGAGGTGAACAGCGGACGGCAGCGCTCCCACTGGGGGGTGCCGGGCAGTACGTCACCGGGCCAGGTGACACCCGTGGCGCCCTCCATGTCGGCGCTGATCAGGATCTTCACTGGCATCTCCGCTCCACGGCTCCGCCGCTCCATCGTTCGTGCCGTTCTCCCGCGCATTGTCGCCCGGCACCGGCCGTTCACCCGTACCGCCACTGCCTACCCGGCGCGTCGCAGCCTCAGCCATCCCGCAGGGGTGGTTCGTACTCGCGTTCACTCCCCATCCGCTCCAGGGGTCACAGTCCTTGGCCAGTGCACCCCCCGTAATCGGGCCGCACCCCATGCGGAGTCCGCCCCCCGCGCCCGATCCGCCGCCCGCAGAACCGTAGGACTGGGCGAGGACGGCGCCCACGGACCCCCTGCCGCACCTCGCACGGACACCGACGGTGCGGCTGATTCCGGTGAGGTGCTCCCGCTGTTTCCGGCCATGACCGGGGTATCGCGTCGGCATGAATTCGCCGGTAGCCGCGCGACCGGCGCTGCCGGTGCCGGTCCGCTCTCCGCTCCGTCCGGCTCCATCCGGCTCCATCCGGCTCCATCCGGTCGGAGGCTGTCCAGGCTCACCCGCTACGGCCGGAGCAGGGAGGATCTCAGGATCCTGCCGGGCACCTGCCCCGTGATCGGCTCGACAGAGGCGGAGGCTCGCGCGCCCGAAGCGGAGCTGACCGAGCTCCAGGTGCCGGAGTACGGACTGGCCCAGCTCAACATCATGCCGCCCCACCTGCCGGGCGGGCTGGACGACTTCGTCGACCATGTGGTGCCGGAACTCCAGCGCCGGGGCTGTTCCGCACCGCATACACGGGCAGGACCCTGCGCGAGCACTACGGCTTGCCCCGGCCGGCACCCCGTACGGACCCGGCGGCCGCCCGCTCGGCGTGACCGGCGTCGGACCGGCGAGCGGGAACCGTCAGTCCTCGTGGCCCAGTTGCAGATCGCGCTCGGTGCGCCCGCCGCCCGCGACCTGGAGCACCGTCGCCACCGGCGGATAGCCGGCCGCGATCACCGTGTACTCGCCCGATGACAGGTCCACGAAACGGAAGGTTCCGTCGGGGCCGGTGGTGAGGGTGTCGACGACATTGGCGGCGGCATCCAGCAGGGTCACCCGCGCGTCCTCGACGGACCTGCCGTCGCCGGCCCGCACCGTACCCCGCAGCACGGCGCCTCCGGCGAGTTCGATGTCCTGGCGGGTCTCACGGGATGCCTGGACGCTGACAGGGAGCGCGGCGGGACGGAAGGCCGGAGCGCTGGCCGCGAGGGTGTACTCGCCCGCCACCAACTCGGCGATGACATATCCGCCTTCCCGTCCGCTGCGGGTGCCGGCGACCACTTCACCGCGTACATCGGTGAGGGTCACGGCGGCATCGCGCACCGGGGTGCCGTCGGCGGTGACGACCGTGCCCGCAAGCCGGCCCGCACCTCCGAGGACGACATCGAGTTCGACCGGCCGTTCGCCGACCGTGACCGCCATGGCCTGGGGCTGGTGGCCTCCGGCGGCGGCGATGAGCACATACGAGCCGGATCCGGGCACGCTCAGCGCGTACCGTCCGTCCTCGCCGCTGCCACCACGCCCGATCTGCCTGCCGTGCACATCGATGAGGGTGAGTGCGGCACGTGGGACTGTGCTGCCGTCGTGGTGCTGGACGGTGCCGCACACCGGGACTCCCGCGGAGCAGGCCGGCGCGGCCGGGCCGGACCCGGCGGGACGGTGTGTACCGCGGGCGTGCGGTACGGACATCGGCTCGGTGGCGGTAGGGGCGTTGTGGGACACCAGCGGTTGCTCCTTGAGGAAGAAGGCGAGGACGAGGCCGAGGACGAGCACCGGCACGAGATAGAGGAAGATCCGCGGCATCGCGTCCGCGTAGGCCTGGACGTAGCCCTCGCGCACGGCGGCGGGCATCGCGTGGACGAGCTGCGGTGTGATCGAATCCGGGTCGGGCAGTCCGGCGCCGCCCGCAGCCCCGGTTCCCGCCGCCGTCCCGGCCGGGAACCGCTCGGCCAGCGCGTCGGCGAGCCGATCGGCGAACAGGGTGCCGAAGACGGCGGCGCCCACACTTCCGCCGATCTGTCGGAAGTAGTTGCTGGCGCTGGTCGCGGTGCCGAGATCGGCCGGCGGCACGGCATTCTGCACGGCCACGATCAGCACCGGCAGGACCAGACCGATCCCGATGCCGAGCACGGCCTGCCACACGGAGTGTTCGAGTCGGGGAGTATCCACGTCCAGTCGCGACAGCAGCCACATCCCGACGGCCGAGACCGCGCTGCCAAGCACGGGGAAGACCTTGTAGCGCCCGGTACGGCTGATGAGCTGTCCGGACACCACGGACGCCACGACGATGCCGCCCATCATCGGGAGCATCAGCAGCCCGGACTCGGTGGCGCTCGCGCCGTCCACCATCTGGAGGAATGTGGGCAGATAGCTGGCGGCGCCGAACAGCGCCACGCCGACGACCGCCCCGGCCAAGCTGGTGACGGCGAACACGGGATCGCGGAACAGCCGCAGCGGGATGAGCGGTTCGGGTGCGAAACGTTCGGCGACAAGGAAGAGCAGGGCGCTCGCGACCGCACCGGCGGCGAGGCCCGCGATGACCCGTGAGCCCCAGGCGTACTCGGTCCCACCCCAACTGGTCAGCAGTACGAGACAGGTGGAGGCGCAGGTGAGCATGAGCGTGCCGAGCACGTCGAAGCGGGCCCGAGCCGCCGGTTTCGGCAGCTTCAGCACCATGGCGACAACAGCGAGTGTGACCAGCCCGAAGGGCACGTTGATGTAGAAGCACCAGCGCCATGAGACGTGGTCGGTGAAGAAGCCGCCGAGCAACGGGCCGGCCACGGAGGCGATACCGAAGGCGGCGCCGATCAGCCCCATGTAGCGCCCGCGGTCCCTGGCCGGGACGATGTCGGCGATGATCGCCTGCACGCCGATCATCAGGCCGCCGGCCCCGATTCCCTGGACCGCGCGGAAGGCGATGAGCTGATCCATGGTGCGCGACCAGCCGGCGAGCGCCGAGCCGATGACGAAGACCAGGATGGCGAACTGGAACACGCCCTTGCGGCCGTAGAGGTCGCCGAGCTTGCCGTAGACCGGCAGCCCGACGGTGGCGGTGAGCAGATACGCGGTGATCGACCAGGACATCCGGTCGAGGCCCTGGAGTTCCCCTACGATCTTCGGCAGGGCTGTGGCGACGATCATCTGCTCAAGCGCGGCGAGCAGCAGCGCGAGCATCAGACCGAAGAACACCAGCCGGATCCGGCGGGGGCTGAGGCCCGCGGTGGCCGTGTCCCGCGGATCGCCGCCGGCCGGATCCCCCGGTGCGCCATGGGCACGTTCCGGCAGCGGCTGCGGACCGGAGATCGGGTGGTTCAGGACTTCGCCCGCCGCCTCTCCGCTCCGGCCGCCCGTCACCAGCGTGATCCCACCCACTACTGCTCCCCTCGTCGCGCTGCGCGGCGCCATTCTTCGCATCGCGCGCGAAGTCGGGGCAAGCCGGGAAAGCCGGGGTAGTGGGGCGTCAAGGGCGGCCGGGACCGGCGCGCAAGGGCGCACGGACGGCGCTCATCAGGCGCTTTCCCTGGCAGCCGGTGCGCCGGACGCCAGGGAGGGCGGCGGGGAGAACCACCCGAAGCGGTGACGCTCAAGCACGGCAGACGGACCGGTAACTTCATTGTGGCGCCTGCTACTTGCGGCCGCTTCGGACGGTTCCGCTACTTCGTGGCTACTTCTCGAGCTCGGTGGCGAGGTTGGCGAGGAGCTCGTCGTAGATCCGGGCAAGCCCCTTCGGCGCGAACGTCCGCTCGAAGAATCCGCCGATGCCGCCCGCACCGTTCCAGACGGTCGTCACGACTGCCTTGGCCCGACCCTCACCGGCCGGGGTGACCGTCCAGGTGGTGACCATGGAGGAATTTCGGTCCTTCTCGACCAGCTGCCCCTCGCTCGGCTCGGTCACCTCCAGCAGGCAGTCACGGACACGCTTGCTGGTGGCCTGGAGCTTCCAGTGCACGAGGGTGCCCGCCCCGTCACCGCCCTCGCGCACCTGGTACTCGCTGAAATGCCCGGGCAGGAGCTTCGCGCGGGTGTCCTTGTAGTCGGCCAGCGCGCCGAACACGGCCTCCGCGTCCGCCGCGATGATCCGCTCCGTCGTGGCCTCTACCTGCGCCATGCCTCTTCCTCCAGCACTCGGTTCCGTCAGGTGGGCCAAGCCAATCACCTCCCGTACGGCCCTCCAAATCCGAGGCCGAAGCGATCAAGGGCCTGCCGTGCTGCTCGATGCGACCCGCCACCGACGACCGTGATCCCTGCCGCGGCCGTCCACGAACTGATCACCGCGACCGCCCCCGGCGCCGACCGCGATACGGTCGCCGGTGCCCTCCGCTGGTCGGCGCCCCACCGTCCCCCCTCGCTCTCGCCCGCGCCATCGACATCGCCGCCGGAATGGCAGCGAGCCGCCGGGGCCTGGGGCGCCTACGCGGCCGGGGTCAGCCGCTGCCATGACATCCGAATCCACAGGCACACAACGGCGGAGGGGGCCGCCGCGGCGGATCCCTCCGGGACGGATGTGGCGAGCCGTGCGTTGCACGGTCTGCTCGGTCCGGGAATCCCGGGGCCGGGTACTTGACGCGTGGCTCGTCGGGGCGTGCGCCAGGATGGGGTGATGGAGAGCCGACTGACTCATGTACCCGCCCCTGAAGGGGTGTTCCCCGCCACCGCCTATACGCACGTGGTCGCCGGGACGGGCCGCTTCGTGGCCGTGTCCGGCCAGATCGCCCTGGACGAGAAGGGGGAACTGGTCGGTGAGGGGGACCCGGCCGCCCAGGCCCGGCAGGTGTTCGGGAATCTGCGCCGCTGTCTCGCCTCGGTCGGCGCCGGATTCGAGCACGTGGTCAAGCTGACGTACTTCCTGACCGACACGGCGTACCTACCCGCGGTACGCGAAGCCCGGGACCTGCATCTCGATCCCGATCGGCTCCCGGCGAGCTCAGCCGTGCAGGTCGCCTCGCTGGTCGATCCCCGGTTGCTGATGGAGATCGAGGCTTTCGCGATCGTCCCGGACTCCGCTCGGTAGCCGCGTACGGTTCAGGGAAGCCGCCCGAGTGCCGCCGCTGCGGCAGCGGACAGCCGCGGGTGGGCGCGGGCGGCTTCAAGCACCGGCCTGGCGCGCTCGTCCGCGAGCGCGCCCAGGCCCTCGATGCAGGCGAGCGCCACCCGCCAGTGCGGGTCGCGGGGGGTCAGCCTCCGGCTCAGCACGGTGATCAGCGCCGGAACGGACTCGGGTGCCCGCAGCGCGGCGAGCAGGCGTACGGGTACGAGGGCGTAGGCGACGCGCAGTTCGTTGGTGGCGAGCGCGGCGGCGGCCGAGGCGGTACGCGGGTCACCCAGCCGTTTCAGGGCGTGGGCCGAGCACACGCAGCGCTCCGGGTCCCGGTGGTTGAGCAGCAGGACGAGTGACTCGAAGGCCCGTCGGTCGCCTGCGCAGCCGAGGCGGTAGGCCGCGATCTCGCGGGCCCATAACGGGTGTCGCGGCTCGGTCAGCACGACGGCCAGCGCGTCGGGGTCGTCGGTGGCGTCGGCGGCGGTCAGCAGCAGATGCAGTTCCTCGTCCGCCGGTCCGGACAGTTCTGCCCGGGTGCGCAGCGCCAGGTCTGCGAGGTCGGCGTCGTCAGCGGCGTCCATGCGCAGCAGCGTAGGCCCGCGGGGAAGATCGCCGAGCGGGAACGCGTACGGTCGGGGCGTACCCTCCGCTCGCCCGCGGCGGCGCAGATCACATCGCTTGCCCCATTCGGGGACTGGCGCGCTCGTTACCCGCCAGTTAAGCTCAGCTGAGCGGGTACCCCCCGTTCCACTCCCGGTGGCCTGGTGACGCAGCCACCGTGAGGTATCCCGCGCCGGACGGCGTGGGGAGTTGTCGGTTCGGCAGTACGGCGTGACCCCGGGACAGGGTCCGTCTCCTTCCACCGCGCCCGTCGCGGTGGCACCACGACACGCATCGCCGCGCGTTCGGGCACGCCTCTCGCAATTCCCGCACACACGCGCTCTCCCTCAGTCGTCACTCATTTCTGGAGTCCCGTGATGGACACCCCTCTCTCTTCTCCCGCATACCTTTCGACCATCGCCGTCGTCGGTCTCGGCACCATGGGCACCGGCATCGCCGAGGTGCTGGCCCGCTCGGGCCGCGAGGTCATCGGCATCGACATCAGCGACGCAGCCGCCCGCCACGCGGTCGCCGCACTCGAAGCCTCCACGGCCCGAGCGGTGGAACGCGGGCGGCTCACCGAGGAGGAGCGCCGCGACGTCCTCGCGCGCTTCCGTACCTTCTCGGACCTCCAGGCGGCTGCCGAAGCGGATCTCGTGATCGAGGTCGTCAACGAGGACTACGAGACCAAGCAGCAGGTGTTCCGCGAGCTGGACGGCATCGTCCGTCCGGAGACCATCCTCGCCACCGGCACCAACGCCCTGTCCGTCACCCGGCTCGCCGCCGACTCGGCCCGCCCCGAGCGGGTGCTCGGCCTGCACTTCTTCAACCCGGCCCCGGCGATGAAGCTGGTCGAGGTGGTCTCATCGGTGCTGACCGCCCCGAAGGCCGTCGATACGGTCACCGCGCTCGCTCGCGACCTGGGCAAGGAGCCTGTCGCCGTCGGCGACCGGCCCGGCTTCGTCGCCGACGGACTGCTCTTCGGCTACCTCAACCAGGCCGCCGCCATGTACGAGGCGAACTACGCCTCCCGCGAGGACATCGACGCCGCCATGAAGCTCGGCTGCGGCCTTCCGATGGGCCCGTTGGCGCTGCTCGACCTGATCGGCATCGACACGGCCCGTACCGTCCTGGACGCGATGTACGCCGAGTCCCACGACCGGCTGCACGCCCCGGCGCCCATCCTCAAGCAGCTCAGCGAGGCGGGCCTGACCGGCCGCAAGTCGGGCCGCGGCTTCTACACCTACGAGGCGCCGGACAGCGCCACGGTGGTGCGGGACGCACTCACACCGCCGGAGGCGGCGGAGACCGGCGCGGGGCGCCCGGTGGGCTCGGTCGGCGTGGCCGGCTCCGGCACCATGGCCAGCGGTATCGCCGAGGTGTTCGCCAAGGCGGGCTACGACGTGGTGCTGGCCGCCCGCAGCCTGGAGAAGGCCGAGACCGCCAAGGCGCGTATCGCCAAGTCGCTTTCGCGCTCCGTCGACAAGGGCCGGATGACGGCCGAGGTGCGGGACGAGACGCTGGCCCGGATCACCCCGGCGGGTTCGCTGGACGCCTTCGCCGAGGTCGATCTGGCCCTGGAGGCGGTCGCCGAGGACCTGGAGATCAAGCAGCAGTTGTTCGCCACCCTCGACAAGATCTGCAAGCCGGGCGCGGTGCTGGCCACCACCACCTCATCGCTGCCGGTCGTGTCCTGTGCGCGCGCGACCTCGCGTCCGCAGGATGTCGTGGGCATGCACTTCTTCAACCCGGCTCCGGCGATGAAGCTGGTCGAGATCGTCCGCACAGTGCTGACCGCGGACGACGTGCACGCCACCGTGCGCGAGGTCACCGCGAGGATCAGGAAGCACCCGGTGGACTGCGGTGACCGTGCGGGGTTCATCGTCAACGCACTGCTGTTCCCGTACCTCAACAACGCGATCAAGATGGTGCAGGAGCACTACGCGACCCTGGACGACATCGACACCGCGATGAAGCTCGGCGGCGGCTACCCGATGGGCCCCTTCGAGCTGCTCGATGTGGTCGGTCTCGATGTCTCGCTCGCCATCGAGAAGGTGCTGCACCGCGAGTTCCGCGACCCGGGTCTGGCGCCCGCTCCGCTGCTGGAGCACCTGGTGGCCGCGGGCTGCCTGGGCCGCAAGACGGGTCGCGGCTTCCGCGAATATGCCCGGCGCTGATTCCGGCCGGGCACAGGGGGCGGGCTGGGGCGGGCTGCTCGACGGCACGGGCGGCTCGTCCCCGCAGGAGCGGCCCCCCGAGCGGATGCAGTACGTTCAGATCATGTCCCAGCCCGCTGACGCCCCCCGACGGCCTTCCAGGTCCGCCGCCTCCGCACCCGACGCCCCGGAAAGCGCCGCCGGCAGCCGCGCCGCCGCCCAGCGCCTCAAGATGCGGCGGGAACTGGCCGCGGCGGCCATGGAATTGTTCGCCACGAAGGGGTACGAGGCGACGACGGTCGACGAGATCGCCGCGACGGCCGGGGTCGCGCGGCGGACCTTCTTCCGGCACTTCCGCTCCAAGGAAGAGGCGATCTTCCCGGATCATGACGACACCCTGGTGCGCGCGGAGGCGGTGCTCAATGCCGCACCACCGCACGAGCATCCGCTGGACACCGTGTGCCGCGGCATCAAGGAAGTCATGAAGATGTACGCCTCCTCGCCTGCGGTCTCCGTGGAGCGCTACCGCCTCACGCGGGAGGTGCCCACCCTCCGGGAGCGTGAGATCGCCTCGGTGGCCCGCTACGAGCGCCTGTTCACCCGGTACCTGCTAGGGCACTTCGACGAGCGGGACCATCACACGGGCAATGACGACCCGCTGCTGGCCGAGGTGGCCGCGTCCGCCGTCGTGACGGCGCACAACCACGTGCTGCGCCGCTGGCTGCGGGCGGGCGGTCAGGGCGATGTGGAAGCACAGCTGGACCACGCCTTCGACATCGTCCGCGAGACCTTCGGTTCGGGTATCGGAGCGGGTCGCACGAGCACGGGCATCGGCACGGGCACAGGCACGGGCACCGAATCCGATCGGGCGCCCACGGCAGCGGCCCAGGTGCAGGCTGCGGGTGGCGAGGTGCTGGTGGCGGTGGCGCGCACGGACGCCCCGCTGTCCGAGGTGATGCGCACCATCGAGCAGGCGCTCAAGAAGCGCTGAGGCAGGTCCGCGAAAGACACGAAACGCGGGACACCGAGAGGTTCACCACACGAGTTTTCACGAATGCACACGGTGACGGCTGCCCTTCGGGGCGGCCGTTTTCCCTGTTCAGGGCCCCGATTCGATCGATCATCGCTCATATGTAATCGCCGGATTGCATCTGAGTGAAATTCTTGGCACGCAGTGTCTTGCGGCCTGGCACGGGGTGCCATACGTTGATGTTGTCCGGGCGGCCGGCGTACAGACAACTGTCGTACGTCGGCTGTCCCCGCAAGCCACCCGGCTCGCGCGCCCGGACGCCTGCGTCACAGGCACCTCACGCGCCCACAAGCGCCGCCGAGCACCACACCCGCCGAACCGACGGCACACCTCCACAGCAGCAAGCCCCGACGTTCCCCCTCAGCGTTCTCAGCGTTCGCCTGAGCGTTCCTCCCCCGGACTCCCGCCGGGCGGACCCCCTGGAGGCATCACCGTGAAGGAAATCCTGGACGCGATCCAGTCGCAGGACACCACGTCCGCCGACTTCGCCGCACTCCCGCTCCCCGAGTCGTACCGAGCGGTGACCGTGCACAAGGACGAGGCCGAGATGTTCGCGGGCCTCACCACACGCGAGAAGGACCCGCGCAAGTCCCTGCACCTGGACGAGGTCCCGCTTCCCGAGCTCGGCCCCGGTGAAGCACTCGTCGCCGTGATGGCCAGCTCCGTCAACTACAACTCGGTGTGGACCTCGATCTTCGAGCCGGTTTCGACCTTCAACTTCCTGGAGCGCTACGGACGCCTCTCGGAGCTCACCAAGCGACACGACCTGCCGTACCACGTCATCGGCTCCGACCTCGCGGGCGTCGTGCTGCGCACCGGCCCCGGCGTGAACGCCTGGAACGCCGGCGACGAGGTCGTCGCGCACTGCCTCTCCGTCGAGTTGGAGTCCTCGGACGGCCACAACGACACGATGCTCGACCCCGAGCAGCGAATCTGGGGCTTCGAGACCAACTTCGGCGGCCTCGCCGAGATCGCCCTGGTGAAGTCCAACCAGCTGATGCCCAAGCCCAAGCACCTGAGCTGGGAGGAGGCGGCGGCGCCCGGCCTGGTGAACTCCACCGCCTACCGCCAGCTCGTCTCGCAGAACGGCGCGGGCATGAAGCAGGGCGACAATGTGCTGATCTGGGGCGCCAGCGGCGGCCTGGGCTCCTACGCCACCCAGTTCGCGCTGGCCGGCGGCGCCAACCCGATCTGCGTCGTCTCCAGCGAGCAGAAGGCGGACATCTGCCGCTCGATGGGCGCCGAGGCGATCATCGACCGCAACGCCGAGGACTACAAGTTCTGGAAGGACGAGCGCACTCAGGACCCGAAGGAATGGAAGCGCTTCGGCAAGCGCATCCGTGAGTTCACCGGCGGCGAGGACATCGACATCGTCTTCGAGCACCCGGGCCGCGAGACCTTCGGCGCCTCCGTGTACGTCACCCGCAAGGGCGGCACCATCACCACCTGCGCCTCGACCTCGGGCTACATGCACGAGTACGACAACCGCTACCTGTGGATGTCGCTGAAGCGCATCATCGGCTCGCACTTCGCGAACTACCGCGAGGCGTGGGAGGCCAACCGCCTGATCTCCAAGGGCAAGATCCACCCCACCCTCTCGAAGACCTACCGCCTCGAAGAGACCGGCCAGGCCGCCCACGACGTGCACCGCAACGTGCACCAGGGCAAGGTCGGCGTGCTGTGCCTGGCCCCCGAGGAGGGCCTGGGCGTGCGCGACGAGGAGATGCGCGCCAAGCACATCGACGCCATCAACCGCTTCCGGAACATCTGAGCGAGCCAGAGGTCCATCAGATGACAGAGCGTCAGATCGCCAACGGGCGGCAGCCGAAGGACCGGCCGTGGCTCATGCGGACGTACGCCGGCCACTCCACGGCCGAGGCGTCCAACGAGCTGTACCGGCGCAACCTGGCCAAGGGCCAGACCGGTCTGTCGGTCGCGTTCGACCTGCCGACCCAGACCGGCTACGACCCCGACCACATCCTCGCCCGCGGCGAGGTCGGCCGGGTCGGGGTCCCGGTCTCGCACCTCGGTGACATGCGGAGGCTGTTCCAGGACATCCCCCTGGAGCAGATGAACACCTCGATGACCATCAACGCCACCGCCATGTGGCTGCTGGCGCTCTACCAGGTGGTCGCCGAGGAGCAGGGCGCCGACATCACCAAGCTCCAGGGGACGACGCAGAACGACATCGTCAAGGAGTACCTGTCGCGCGGGACACATGTCTTCCCGCCCGGGCCCTCGCTGCGTCTCACCACCGACATGATCACCTACACGGTGGCGAACATCCCCAAGTGGAACCCGATCAACATCTGCAGCTACCACCTCCAGGAGGCGGGAGCCACCCCTGTCCAGGAGATCGCGTACGCGATGTCCACCGCGATAGCCGTGCTGGACGCGGTGCGCGACTCAGGACAGGTGCCGCAGGAGAAGTTCGGTGATGTCGTCGCCCGTATCTCCTTCTTCGTGAACGCGGGAGTCCGCTTCATCGAGGAGATGTGCAAGATGCGCGCCTTCGGGCGCATCTGGGAGAAGGTCACCAGCGAGCGCTACGGAATCGAGAATCCGAAGCAGCGCCGCTTCCGCTACGGCGTCCAGGTCAACTCGCTCGGGCTGACCGAGGCGCAGCCGGAGAACAACGTCCAGCGCATCGTGCTGGAGATGCTGGCGGTGACCCTCTCCAAGGACGCCCGTGCCCGCGCCGTGCAGCTTCCGGCCTGGAACGAGGCCCTGGGCCTGCCCAGGCCCTGGGACCAGCAGTGGTCGCTGCGCATCCAGCAGGTACTCGCGCACGAGAGCGACCTGCTGGAGTACGAGGACATCTTCGCGGGCTCGCATGTCATCGAGGCCAAGGTGGACACCCTGGTCGCGGAGTCGCTCGCGGAGATCGACCGCATCCAGGAGATGGGCGGCGCGATGGCTGCCGTCGAGTCCGGCTACCTCAAGTCACAGCTGGTGTCCTCGCACGCCGAGCGGCGAGCCAGGATCGAGGGCGGCGAGGAGAAGATCGTCGGGGTCAACATCTTCGAGACCACCGAGCCCAACCCGCTGACCTCGGACCTCGACACCGCGATCATGACGGTGGACCCGGCGAACGAGGCGCGGGTCGTCGCCAAGCTCCACGAGTGGCGCGACGACCGCGACGAGAACCGCGCTCAGGAGGCCCTAGCAGGGCTGAAGGCGGCGGCCGCCGGTGACACCAACCTGATGGCCGCCACCGTGGAGTGCGCCCGCGCGGGCGTCACCACCGGCGAGTGGGCCTGGGCGCTGCGGGACGTCTTCGGCGAGTTCCGCGCCCCGACGGGCGTCTCGTCCGCACCGGTCGCGGTGACCGCCGAGGAGGGCACCCCACTGGCCGTCGTCCGCGAGAAGGTGTCCCGCACCGCCGACGAGATGGGCGCGGGACGGCTGCGGCTGCTGGTCGGGAAACCGGGACTGGACGGCCACTCCAACGGTGCCGAGCAGATCGCCGTGCGCGCGCGTGACGCGGGCTTCGAGGTGGTCTACCAGGGCATCCGGCTGACCCCCGAGCAGATCGTCGACGCCGCGCTGGCGGAGGACGTGCACTGCGTGGGTCTGTCGATCCTTTCCGGCTCGCACGCCGAGCTGGTGCCCGACGTACTGCGGCGCCTGCGCGAGGCCGGCGCGTCCGACATCCCGGTGATCGTGGGCGGGATCATCCCGAACAGCGACGCCGAGGATCTGAAGCGCGCGGGTGTGGCCGCCGTCTTCACACCGAAGGACTTCGGTATCACCGAGATCATCGGACGTATCGTCGACGAGATCCGGAAAGCGAACAAGCTCGACCCCCTGGAGGTCCCCGCATGACCGCCCACCCGTCTCCCACCACCGCCCTTGCGGGGAGCGGCTCCGCCGCGCAGCTCCCGACGGTCGACCGGCTCCGTCCGCGACGCTCCTGCCTCGCGGTCCCCGGTTCGAACCCGCGCTTCCTGGAGAAGGCCCAGGGGCTGCCGGCCGACCAGGTCTTCCTGGACCTGGAGGACGCCTGCGCGCCGCTGGCCAAGCCCGAGGCCCGGCACACCATCGTGAAGTTCCTGAACGAGGGTGACTGGACCGGCAAGACGCGTGTCGTACGGGTGAACGACTGGACTACCCACTGGACGTACCGCGATGTCATGACGGTCGTCGAGGGCGCGGGGCAGAACCTCGACTGCATCATGCTGCCGAAGGTCCAGAGCGCCGAGCAGGTCGTCGCCCTGGACCTGCTGCTGACGCAGATCGAGAAGACCATGGGCTTCGAGGTCGGCAAGATCGGCATCGAGGCGCAGATCGAGAACGCCCAGGGCCTCAACAACGTGAACGCGATCGCCCAGGCCTCGCCGCGGGTGGAGACCATCATCTTCGGCCCGGCCGACTTCATGGCGTCCATCAACATGAAGTCCCTGGTCGTGGGTGAGCAGCCGCCCGGCTACCCGGCGGACGCGTACCACTACATCCTGATGAAGATCCTGATGGCCGCCCGCGCCAACAACCTCCAGGCGATCGACGGGCCCTACCTCCAGATCCGCAACATCGACGGCTACCGCGCGGTCGCCCAGCGCGCCGCCGCCCTCGGCTTCGACGGCAAGTGGGTGCTGCACCCGGGCCAGGTCGAGGCGTCCAACGAGATCTTCTCGCCCTCCCAGGAGGACTACGACCACGCCGAGCTGATCCTGGACGCGTACGACTACTACACGTCCGAGGCGGGCGGCAAGAAGGGCTCCGCGATGCTCGGCGACGAGATGATCGACGAAGCCAGTCGCAAGATGGCCCTGGTCATCTCGGGCAAGGGCCGGGCAGCCGGTATGCAGCGCACCACCAAGTTCGAGACCCCCGTCGAGTAGGAGCCCTGAGCGGCATGCAGTTCGGACGCACATACGAGGAGTTCGAGGTCGGTGCCATCTACAAGCACTGGCCCGGGAAGACCGTCACCGAATACGACGACCATCTCTTCTGTCTTCTCACCATGAACCACCACCCCCTCCACATGGACACCAACTATGCGGAGAAGACGACGGACTTCGGCAAGAACGTCGTGGTGGGCAACTACATCTACTCGCTGCTGCTCGGCATGTCCGTGCCGGACATCTCGGGCAAGGCGATCGCCAACCTGGAGATCGAGTCACTGAAGCATGTGGCACCGACCTTCCACGGCGACACGATCTACGGCGAGACCACGGTGCTGGACAAGTGGCCGTCGAAGTCCAAGGACGACCGCGGCATCGTCTACGTGGAGACCAAGGGCTACAAGCAGGACGGCACCATGGTGTGCGTGTTCCGCCGCAAGGTGATGGTCCCCACCGAGACGTACACCAAGGAGCGCGGCGGCGAGCAGCCCGGCCGCCCCGAGCTGATCGAGCCCACGAAGAAGGCGGAGAAGTAGTCATGGCCCGACTCGCCCAGACCGCCGGTCTGACCGATGTCCAGCAGGAGATCCTGAGCACCGTCAGGGACTTTGTCGACAAGGAGATCATTCCGGTCGCGACCGAGCTGGAGCACCGGGACGAGTACCCGCAGGAGATCGTCGACGGGCTCAAGGAGCTCGGACTCTTCGGACTGATGATCCCGGAGGAGTACGGGGGCCTGGGCGAGTCCCTGCTCACGTACGCGCTCTGCGTCGAGGAGATCGCCCGCGGCTGGATGTCCGTCTCGGGCATCATCAACACCCACTTCATCGTGGCGTACATGCTCAAGCAGCACGGCACCCAGGAGCAGAAGGACCACTTCCTGCCCCGTATGGCGGCCGGCGAGGTGCGCGGCGCGTTCTCGATGTCCGAGCCGGGCCTCGGCTCGGACGTGTCCGCGATCACGTCCAAGGCGGTGAAGGACGGCGACGAGTACGTACTGAACGGCCAGAAGATGTGGCTGACGAACGGCGGCTCGTCCACACTGGTGGCCGTTCTGGTCCGGAGTGACGAAGGACACCCCGAAGGCAGCGCCCCGCACAAGTCGATGACGACCTTCCTGGTCGAGAAGGAGCCGGGCTTCGGCGAGGTCCGCCCCGGCCTCACCATCCCCGGGAAGATCGACAAGATGGGCTACAAGGGTGTCGACACCACCGAGCTCATCATGGACGGCTTGCGCATTCCAGCCAATCGGGTACTCGGCGGCACGACCGGTCGCGGCTTTTACCAAATGATGGACGGCGTCGAGGTCGGCCGGGTCAATGTCGCGGCACGTGGCTGCGGTGTCGCCCAGCGCGCCTTCGAGCTGGGCGTCTCCTACGCCCAGCAGCGCAACACCTTCGGCAAGCCGATCGCCCAGCACCAGGCCATCCAGTTCAAGCTGGCCGAGATGGCTACCAAGGTCGAGGCGGCCCATGCCATGATGGTCAACGCGGCACGCAAAAAGGACTCCGGGGAACGAAACGACCTGGAGGCAGGGATGGCGAAGTACCTCGCCTCCGAGTACTGCAAGGAAGTCGTCGAGGACGCCTTCCGGATCCACGGCGGCTACGGCTTCTCCAAGGAGTACGAGATCGAGCGCCTCTACCGCGAGGCCCCGATGCTGCTGATCGGCGAAGGTACCGCCGAGATCCAGAAAATGATCATTGGTCGTCGGCTTCTCGAGGAGTACCGACTCCAGGGCTGAATGTCGCTTCTGAGTCGGTTCGGCCGCGAAGAAGATCACACCGAGTCATCTTCTTCCGGCCGCCGACTCAAGTTGCGGCTTGCCCAGTTGCGGTGCGCAACCGATACCATCTTCGGAAAGCCGCCGTCCCCCGTGTTGCCAGCGCGGCATCATCCGCTACGAAGGTCATCCATGCCCCACAGCCAAACCTCTGCACCTCGCGACAGCCGCTTCGGCGTACGCATTGCACGCGGAGCATCGCCGTGGCTTCTGCCGACCGTCGCGACCGCGGCCCTGAGCCTGGTGCGCGCGCGCCGGTCGAAGCGCGCCGCGGCCATCGCCGTGCCCACCACCGCTCTGGCGGCGGGCATGCTGTGGTTCTTCCGCGACCCCGAGCGCGAGATCACCCAGGGCCGGGTCATCTCCCCTGCCGACGGTGTGGTGCAGAGCATCATGCCGTGGAAGGACGGACGGACCCGCGTCGCCATCTTCATGAGCCCGCTGAATGTCCATGTCAACCGCGCCCCGCTCGCGGGGACGGTCACGTCCGTCGAGCATGTGCCGGGTGGATTCGTTCCCGCCTTCAACAAGGAGAGCGAGAACAACGAGCGGGTGATCTGGCACTTCGACACCGAGCTCGGTGACATCGAGATGGTGCAGATCGCCGGCGCCGTGGCGCGCCGTATCGTCCCGTACCTCCCTCAGGGCACCAAGGTCGAGCAGGGGGACCGCATCGGCCTGATCCGCTTCGGCTCCCGTGTCGACATCTACCTCCCGGAAGGTGTCGAGGTCGGGGTCGAGGTCGGCCAGGTCACTACCGCGGGGGTGACTCGCATTGACCGTGATTGATCCCGACACACAGGCGGGCTGGGTCCCGGAGGCGGACGACTTCGAGACCGACTCTGGCTCAGGGGCCGCGGACGAAGCGGAGGAGATGCCGCTCTCACTGCGACTCTCGATAGCGGACACCCTCACGCTCGGTAACGCGACCTGCGGATTCATGGCGGTGTACTTCACCACCACCGGAATCCTCATCCCGCACCTCGTCGGCAGCGGCGAGAGCGGTATGGCGCGGCATTCCGCCGCGACGGCCGTGATCCTGATGCTGTGCGCCGCGGTCTTCGACCTCTTCGACGGGATCGTGGCACGCAAGCTGCGCAGCTCGCCGATGGGTGCCGAGCTGGACAACCTGTCCGACCTGATCAGCTTCGGGCTGGCGCCGGCGTACTTCGTGCTGGTCTACGGCATGGTCGCCGACGACGCCCACCAGAAGGTCTCGGCACTGGCCGCGATCGTGGTGTTGCTGGCGGTGGTGCTGCGGCTGGCGCGCTTCTCGTGCGTCACACTGAAGGACGGCATGTTCCAGGGCATGCCGAGCCCCTTCGGCGCGCTGACCGTGGTGTCGATCGTGCTGCTGGAGCTGCCCTTCATCCCGACCCTGCTGGCGATCATCGGCACGGCGTGGCTGATGGTCAGCCGGGTCGAGTACCCGAAGCCGCGGGGCAAGCTGGCGGTCGCGATGCTCAGCTGGATCGTGGGAGCCATGGGGCTGCTGGCGGCGTGGGCGTTCGACGCTCCGGGTGGTCAGCTGCTGCTCCAGACCGGCTGTGCACTTCAGATCGTGCTGGCCGCGACGATCCCGCTGTTCGCCACGGCGCGGAGGGTGAACACCTTCCGCGACAACCGCCGCGAGGCGCGGGCCACGGCGCAGCTGCCGTAGCCCTATTCCGAGCAGGACCGGGAAGGCCCCGGGTGCGAGTGGATCGCACCCGGGGCCTTCGTCATGACCACGGGGTCGGGATCGTGGCGTTCTTGCAGACTCGGATGCCGCGAACTCCAGGGGGACGGTGACCGGCGCGAGGTCGACCGGGATTCAGTTCGCCCGGCCTGGGAGCGCCAGGCTCGCCCACACGGCCTTGCCCAGGGGCGGGGTGAGGGACCAGGACCAGCTGTCGCTGAGCGCCTCCACGAGAGCCAGCCCCCTGCCCCCCGAAGCCCAGGGGGCAGGGATCCGGAGCGAGGGCTGCGGGCGCGGCGGGACCGGGCTCGGGTCGGTGAGGGTGCAGACGATCTGACCGGGCCGGCGGTAGAGACCCAGCCAGAGCGGATAGGCGTCCTGTGCCGGACGCCCGGGTTCGAGCGCGTGCCGGACTGCGTTGGTCACCAGCTCGCCGGCCACCAGCGCCATGTCGGGGACGAGCGCGGCCACTCCCCAACCGCGCAGGGTGACATCGACGAAGCGCCTCGCCTGAAGCGCGTTCCGCGGTTGCCCGTCGAGGCCGCAGGCGGCGAAGTTGTCCGCTCCGAAGCCGTGCTCCAGGTGGAGGTCGGGACCCGACGGTGATCGTTCATACGTCGGATTCGCGCCGAGTTCCACGGGTGAGTGCCAGTCGGCACGGTCGGAAACGGTGCTCGCGCTGGCTGACATGTAGATCGTCACTGGTCATGTCCCCCTGAAACCTTCGGAGTTCGACGCTGCGGCGGCCGATGCCGAACGAGTATTGTCGAGCGCACACCGAAAATGCAATTGCATCTGAGATTGCATTGGCTGGTTCCGAGGCGACCCTACACAACTGCACAAACCGACGAAGAGGGGTTGAAGGACATGGAGTTCTCCAATGGGATGCGAGCGGACGCATTGACGTCAGCCACCTGGATCAAGAGCAGTCACAGCAACGCCACCGGCAACTGCGTGGAGCTGGCCGCACTCCCCGACGGCGGCGTCGCGATGCGCAACTCCCGCGATCCGCACGGGCCGGCGCTGATCTATACGCGCGACGAAGTCGCCGCCTTCGTCGCGGGGGCCCGGGATGGCGACTTCGACGCCATGATTGTCTGAATCCCGACGGGACGCGGTCCGCAGACCCGTGGCTCAGGCCCGTGCGTGCGGGATAGTGTCAGCGTCTTCCCCTCGTCCGCAGGAGCATGCGATGGCCGCAGCAGAACCGAGCACGCCGTTGTTCATGAGTCCGCTGGGAGCGGTCGAGGGCAACCCGACCGCTCTGAAGCTGATCCTGGGCGGAAAGCTACGCGAACTCCGCGTCAACGCGAAGCTCGACCCCTCTGCTGTCGACACCCGTCTCGGCTTCTCACGCTCCAAGACCAGCCGCCTGGAACTCGGACGCCACGGCTGCAAGCCCCCCGACGCGCTCGCCCTGTTGAACCTCTACGGGGTGCGCGACGAGGTCCGTGTCGCCGAGTTCCTGCGCCTGGTGGAGCAGTCACGTAGGCCGGACTGGTGGCACTCCTTCAGCGACGTCCTGTCCGACTTCTTCACGCCCCTGGTCGCGCTGGAGGGGGCGGCATCGACGATCCGTACCTACGAGCCCTTCTACGTACCGGGACTCCTCCAGACCGAGGAGTACGCACAGGCGGTGATCCAGTCCGGCCCATCCAGGCTGTACGCGCACGAGGTGGGTCGCCGGGTCGATCTGCGCCGGGAACGCCAGCGGCAGCTGGCACAGCCGGACGGCCCACGACTGTGGGCGGTGATCGACGAGTCCGTGCTGATGCGCACGGTCGGCGGACCTGAGGTCATGCGGGATCAGCTCAACCACCTGATAGAGATGACGGAGCAGCCCCGGATCACCTTGCAGGTGGCCCCGCTGGCGGTCACGGCGTCGGTCGGCGTGGGCACGGGGCTGACGTATCTGCGTTTCGCCTTGCGGGACTTGAAGGACGCCGTCTATATCGAGCACCTGACGGACAGCACCTTCAGCCAGAAACCGCAGGTCGTGGAGCAGTACCGCGACATGATGGACCGACTCGGAGCATGCGCGCTCACCCCCAGGGAGACGCGGGCGCTCGTCGAGGAGCGGCTCGACGCCCTGTGATCACCGCGGCGGATCGCCGAGACCGCCTGTCGTCCCCTGCCGTACAGCCGGGGGACGACAGGCGGTCTCGGCGATCCGCCCGCACGGTCTACACGAGTCGGCCGACGCCGCCCCACTCGATCCACTCGTCCGTCTGCTGCACCGGGGCGAGATCGTTGTCCGGACGCCAGGTGGACACCTCGACCAGCCCGGGCTTCAGGATCTCCAGACCGTCGAAGTACGCCGTGACCTCGTGCTCCTCACGCACTCTGCCCCAGTGCCCGCCTGTCGCCTCGGCCATGAAGTCGGTCACGAACTTGCGGATCTCGGGCCGTTCACTGACGAGCTGACACACCACCAGGAAGCTTCCGGGTAGCAGCCGTTCAGCGACCCCGCGCACCAGGGCGGCCGGATCGGACTCGTCCGGAATGCAGTGCATCACCGAGACGAACAGGGCGGCGACCGGCTGGCTGAAGTCTATGAGCCGGGTCGTCTCCTCATGGCCGAAGATTTCCTCGGTGTCCCGCATGTCGGCCTGGATGACGGCGGTTCGGTCGTTCTCCTCAAGCAGTGCACGGCCGTGCGCCAGAACGATCGGATCGTTGTCGACGTAGACCACACGCGACTGCGGGTCGACGGCCTGGGCGACCTGGTGCACGTTGTCCTGGGTCGGCAGTCCTGAACCGTGGTCGATGAACTGCCGCACGCCGTAGTCGGTGGCCAGCGTCCTCACGACGCGCCGGAGGAATCGGCGGTTGTTGACGGCGAGCACCTTGGTGCTGGGGACCTGTTTGAGCAGTTCGACACAAGCGTCCCGGTCGGACTGGTAGTTGTCGTCACCTCCCAGGAGGTAGTCGTACATCCGTGCCACGCTCGGCACGTTGGTGTCGATGGCGTCCGGGCGCCACGACTCGCGTTGCATCCAGTCCTCATTCACGTCAGTGGGATTCGGAATCGGAACCTGAGAGATGCACATGCTAGGGAGGCACGGGGAGCCGGTACAGGCCGTTCTCGAGGCGGCGAAAGGCGAGCGACGCCTTTCGGCCACCGCGGGCACGTACGGCCACGAGCACGGGACGGCCGGTGACACATGGCGGTGTACCCGCTCTGTCCTCACGCCTCGGCACGGCCTCAAGTCCAGTCGCGAGTCGTGCCGTCGGGGGTCGCGGTGGGCGGGGTGCCTCTCCGGAGCGACGACGTGGCGCCGACTGCACGAGTGGTCAGGCACAGGAGTCCGTGGCCCTCAAAGGGATCAGGTCGGCCCTTCGCCCGCCGGCAGGAAGTCCCGCGCGATGTTCTCGGCCGCGCGTTCCAGCAGGGGGCCCGCCTGCGCCATGCAGAGCGCCGGGTCGGGCTCCAGGTCCAGCAGCGGATAGGCACGGGCGATACCGGCCGCGCTCAGTGCCTCCTGGGTGAGCGCCAGTCGGCCGCAGACCGCGACGACGTCCTTGCCCGCGGCGCGCGCCGCCGCCGCCACGCCGGCCGGGGCCTTGCCGTGGAGGGTCTGCTCGTCCAGGGAGCCTTCGCCGGTGATCACCAGAGTCGCCCTGTCCAGGGCGCTGCCGAAGCCCAGGATGTCGAGCATCACCTCGATGCCGGGCCGAAACCCCGCACCGAGTGCCACCAGAGCCCCGTATCCGATTCCCCCGGCCGCTCCCGCGCCCGGCGCTTCCGCCGCCTCGGGTCCGAGCACCGACGCGTAGTGGGCCAGCGCCTCGTCGAGTGCGGCGACATCCCCCGGGGTCGCGCCCTTCTGCGGGCCGAAGACCGCGGGCGCGCCCTTCGGCCCGGTCAGCGGGTTGTCCACATCGCTGGCGAGAACGAGCTCGACGTCCCCGAAGCGGGCGTCGAGACCGGACAGATCCGCGGTCACCAGATCACCCAGGGCACCGCCGCCCGGCCCGATCGGCCTGCCGTCGGCGTCCAGGAATCGAGCGCCCAGAGCGGCGAGCATCCCGGCCCCGCCGTCCGTCGTGGCGCTGCCGCCTACCCCGAAGACGATCGTCCGTGCCCCGGCGTCGAGCACCGCGCGGAGCAGCTCGCCCGATCCGTAGGTCGTCGCGGTGAGCGGCGCGAAAACGCCGTCGGGCAGATGTTGGAGCCCGGACGCCTCCGCCATCTCGACCACCGCTGTGGTGCCGCGCAGGGCGTACGCCGCCGTCAGCGGCTCGCCGAGCGGACCGGTCACCGCCACTTCTCGGCGCTCGAAGCCCGCCGCGACCGCGGCCGCCACAGTGCCGTCGCCGCCGTCGGCGACCGGGAGGGTCTCCACCACGAGCCCGGGAACCACCCGCCGTAGCCCCGCGGTCACCCGCTCGGCGACCTGCACGGCCGTGAGTGAGCCTTTGAACTTGTCCGCCGCGACGAGAACGCGCGCGGCGGTAACTGCTCCGTTCGTCACCTTGCATCCCTTGCTTTCGAACAGGCAGTCGCGCCGCCCCGACCCTATCCGCAGCCCCTGACGGCCGCCACCCCTCATTGATTCCTTGATCCACGGAAAATCGACTCGCGGCCCTACCACGGGGTACATACGCTCGCCACATGACGCTCGTGGCGATCCTCAGCGGTGCCGGTATCTCGACGGACTCCGGCATTCCCGACTACCGCGGGCCGAACGGGCTGTGGCGGCGCGACCCGGAAGCCGAGAAGCTGGTCACCTACGACTACTACATGGCCGATCCGGAGATCCGGCGCCGCTCCTGGCGCATGCGCCTCGACGGTCCGGTGCTGCATGCCGAGCCGAACATCGCCCACCGCGCCATCGCCGAGTTCGAGCGCGGTGGGAGCCCGGTCCGAGTGATCACCCAGAACGTCGACGGGCTGCACCAGTTGGCCGGGGTGTCCGCCCGCAAGGTCTTCGAACTGCACGGCACCGCCCGGACGGTGGTGTGCACCCGCTGCCATGCCCGTTCGCCGATGGCGGACGCCCTGGAGCGGGTGCGGGCGGGCGAGGCCGATCCGCCCTGCACGGCATGCGGCGGAATCCTCAAGTCCGCGACAGTGATGTTCGGTCAGCCGCTCGATCCGGTGGTGCTGGGCGAGGCGATGGGAATCGCCAAGGCGTGCGAGGTCTTCATCGCCGTGGGCACGAGCCTTCAGGTGCAGCCCGCCGCGTCACTCGCGGGGATCGCGGTCGAGCACGGGGGCCGACTGATCGTGATGAACGCCGACCCCACCCCGTACGACGAGCTCGCCGACGAAATCGTCCGCGAGCCCATCGGCACGGCGTTGCCTTCGCTGCTGGAGCGGCTACGCGCCTCCTCCGGCACGGCCTAGGGGCGTGTTGTCCGGAGCTCCGCGTTCGAAGGCCAGCAGCCGCTGCTTGCGGTCGAGTCCGCCGCCGTAGCCGGTGAGGCTGCCCGATGCCCCGATCACGCGGTGACAGGGCACGATGATGCCGATCGGGTTCCTGCCGTTGGCGAGCCCGACGGCGCGCGATGCCCCGGGGTTGCCGAGAGCGTCGGCGAGGTCGCCGTAGGAGCGGGTCTCGCCGTAAGGGATGGCGCGGAGCTGGGCCCAGACGCTGAGCTGGAACGGGGTGCCGGACAGGTGCAGTGGCAGATCGAAGTGCGTCAGCTCGCCCGCGAAGTAGGCGTCGAGCTGGCGCACGACCTCGCCGAAGGGACCGGAGTCCGGCTGTCCGAAGGTCTCATCGGCGGGGCGGTGCCGCTGGCCGGTCATATAGAGGCCGCTCAACACGGAATCCGTGGCGACGAGCATGAGCGGGCCGTACGGGCTGTCGACCAGGGTGTGGGTGCGGGTCATGATGGCGGCTCCGGAAGTCAGCGGACGGGCAGACGGTTGACCGGGTGGTCGCCGGTCGCCCACAGGTACTGGACGGCGTAGGCACGCCAGGGGCGCCAGGCGGTGGCGCGCGCGGTCAGGGCCGCCGGGGACGACGGGAGGCCGCGCTCCGCGGCGGCGCGGCGGATTCCGAGGTCGGTCGGGAGGAAGGCGTCGGGGTCACCGAGCGCGCGCATCGCGATGACTTCGACGGTCCAGGGGCCAAAGCCGGGCAGCTCGCCGAGCCGGGCGCGGGCTTCGTTCCAGTCGCTGTCGACCCCGAGGCTCAGGGTGCTGTCGGCGAGCACGCCGATCAGTGTGGCGAGGCTGGTGCGGCGGCTGCGTGGGAAGCTCAGGGCCTCGGGGTCGAGGCCGGCGAGGGCCCGAGGCTCGGGGAACAGGTGGGTGAGCCCGCCTTCGGGGTCGTCCACGGGAGTGCCGTGGGCTGCGACCAGCCGTGCGGCGTGCGTCCGTGCGGCGGCGGTGGAGACCTGCTGCCCCAGCACGGCCCGTACGGCGAACTCCGCCGCGTCGACGGTACGCGGTACCCGCCTGCCGGGCGCCTTGTCGACCAGCGGTGCCATCAGCGGATCGGCGCGCAACTGCTCGTCCACGGCGACCGGGTCGGCGTCGAGGTCGAGGAGGCGGCGGCAGCGGCTGATGGCGAGGGTGAGGTCGCGTGGGTCGGTCAGGGACAGCCGGCATGCGATGTGGTCCGGGCGCGGGGCCAGGGAGACGATGCCGTGCCCGTGCGGCAGCGTGAGCGTGCGGCGGTACGCGCCGTCCCGCCACTCCTCCACTCCCGGCACCCCGGTGGCGGCGAGGTGCCCGAACAGGTTGTCCGGGTTCAGCGGAGCACGGAACGGCAGACGCAGGGCGAGCACACCCGGGGTCGCGGCGGGTGCCGCGCCACGTCGGGCGGCCCGGGTGCGCAGCTCGCTCGGAGAGAGCGCGAAGACCTCGCGGACGGTGTCGTTGAAGCTGCGGATCGAGGAGAAGCCGGCCGAGAAGGCGACTTCGGCCATGGGGAGCGCGGTGGTCTCGATGAGCAGCCGCGCGGTCTGGGCACGCTGCGCCCTCGCCAGTGCGAGTGGGCCCGCACCGACCTCGGCGAGCAGCTGCCGCTCGATCTGCCGGGTCGAGTATCCGAGACGGGCAGCGAGTCCGGGGACGCCCTCGCGGTCGACCACTCCGTCCTGGATCAGCCGCATGGCCCGGGCGACGGTGTCGGCACGTGCGTTCCACTCGGGTGATCCCGGGCTGGTGTCGGGCCGGCACCGCTTGCAGGCCCGGAAGCCTGCCTGCTGGCAGGCGGCGGCGCTGGGGTGGAACACCATGTTCGCGGGCTTGGGCGGAACAGCCGGGCAGCTGGGCCGGCAGTAGATCCCGGTGGTCAGGACGGCGGTGAAGAACCAGCCGTCGAATCTGGCGTCCTTGGACTGTACGGCCCGTACGCAGCGCTCGGTGTCGGTGTGCATGGCGGGATGCATGGTTCAAGCATCGGCCACGGACCACCCGCCGGCTGGCGGAAATACGACATCACCGTTCCGCTGCCAGGGGCGTCCCGGATTTGCCTGTTCCGCGGGTACAGCCCATTCGGCCCATGACACGGACCGGCTCCGACCAACGGTCGCCGTCGGTCGGAGCCGGTCGCAGAAGGTTCATGCGCGAGACCTCAGCCGTCCCACATCATGCCCCTCGTCCCTCGTTTCTCAGTGCGATTCGCCCCCGGCGGCAGGGCCCATCAGCGCGAACCGGGCCCCCTGGTCGTCCACCACGTGGGCGGACCGGCCGAACGGGCTGTCCGACGGCTCGCGGGTCACTGTGCCGCCCAGCTCCCGGACCTTGGCCACCGCGGCGTCCGTGTCCGCGACCTTGAAGTAGACCAGCGCGTGGGCCGGAAGCTCCGGCGGGTAGTACTCGTTCATCTGCAGGCGCCCGGCGACCGGGTACTGCTGCCCCGGCAGCGTCCAGAGCTTGAAGTCGAACTCGGCACCCTCGGCGACCTGCTGCCCCGCGTACCCGAAGACGGTCTCGTAGAACGGATCGACCCTCTCCTTGTCGCGGGTGTAGATCTCGGGCCAGAAGAACGAGCCGGGCTCGCCCTGCACGGCGAAGCCTGCCCGGGCGCCCTCCTGCCACGCCCCGACGACAGCACCTCCCGGGTCGGTGAACAGCAGCTGGGTGCCCGCGTCGCCGACCTTGGTGGGGCCGTCGACCAGTTTTCCGCCCGCCGCCGCCACCCGGTCGGCGAGGCTCGCGACATCGGGAGCCGCGAAATGCAGGTTCCAGGCGGCGACGGGCTCCTGGCCGGACGGAACCGGGAACATCCCGGCCGCGCTCCTACCCTCGAGCCGCGCCTCGTGGTACGAGCCGAACTCCTCCCCGGAGTCTTCGAACGTCCAGCCGAACAGCCCGCCGTAGAAGCGCCGCCCCGCCTCCAGATCCGGAAGCATCGCATCCACCCAGCAGGGTGCGCCCTCAACGAAACCGGCCATCAAACTTCTCCCTTGCACCGTCCGTACCGAGCACCACACGCTAGGCGGACCGCCTCGATGCGCACTCGCGCATCGCTGGCGCCGGGCCTCGGCCGAGGTCCCGGGCGCCATGGGGTGCCGGGTTCGGAGCTTCCGTGTGCTGCCCGGCCCGCGCTTGTGCGCGGTCCTGACGGGGTGGTGAGGGCACCGGGCTGCGAACCGCCGGGTCAGCCGGCGTACAGCTCGAACGCCGCGTACGCCTGGCGGTCGAAGAGCACGAAGCGGACCTCCTCGACGGATGTCGGCGTGCCGCGCACCGTCTCCACCGCGATTCTGGCGCCGTCCTCCATCGGCCAGCCGTAGATGCCGGTGGAGACGGCGGGGAAGGCGACGGTCCGCGCCCCGAGCTCATCGGCGACCCGCAGGGACTCGCGGTAGCAGGAGGCGAGCAACTCGGAGCGGTCCTCGCTACGGCTGTGCACCGGCCCCACGGTGTGGACCACCCAGCGCGCGGGCAACCGACCCGCGGTGGTGGAGACCGCCTGCCCGGTCGGCAGGCCCTTGCCGTAGTGCGAGGCGCGCAGCTTTCGGCACTCCGCCAGGATCTCGGGACCTCCGCGCCGGTGGATGGCGCCGTCGACCCCGCCACCCCCGAGGAGCGAGGAGTTCGCGGCGTTGACGATGACGTCGGCTTGCTGCTCGGTGATGTCGCCCTGGACGAGGGTGATCACGGGTGCGGTACTCATACCGCCATCATCGTGCGCGCAGCCGCCGCCACACCGCCTTGGCGGCATTGTGGCCGGACATCCCGTGGACGCCCGGCCCCGGCGGGGTCGCCGACGAGCACAGGAACACGGCGGGATGCGGCGTCGAGTACGGGAAGAGGGAGAGCTTGGGGCGCAGCATCAACTGGAGCCCGCGGGCGGCTCCGCAGGCGATGTCGCCGCCCACGTAGTTCGCATTGCGTGCGGCCATCTCGGGCGGCCCCGCGGTGGCCCTGGCGAGTACGCGGTCACGGAAACCTGGCGCGAATCGCTCGATCTGTCGTTCGATCGCGTCGGTGAGGTCGCCCTCCCAGCCGTTCGGGGCGTGGCCGTACACCCAGAAGACGTGCTTGCCCTCAGGAGCACGCGACGGGTCCACCAGGCTGGGCTGCGCGGTGATCAGGAAGGGTGTGTGGGGGGCACGGCCGCCCGATGCCTGGTCCAGGGCGGTGGCGATGTCCCGGCTGGCTGGACCGATCTGCACCGTCCCGGCTCTCCGGGGATCATCGGCGGTCCAGGGCACGGGGCCGTCGAGTGCGTAATCGATCTTGAAGACGCTCGCACCGTACCGGTAGGCGTCGTAGTAGCGGCCCAGGCCCGCGATCCGGGCGAGCGCGGTCGGTGAGGTGTCGAAGACATAGGCACGTGCGGGGGGTAGGTCATCGAGACGCTTGATCTCGGTGCCGGTGTGCACGGTCCCCCCGAGATCGCGTACATAGACGGCGAGGGCGTCCGCGATGGACTGCGAGCCACCGCGCGGCAGCGGCCAGCCGCCTGCATGGGCGGCGAGGGCGAAGACCAGCCCGACGGCGCCGGTGGCGATGCCGCCCAGCGGGGCGATCACATGCCCGACGAGACCGGCGAAGAGGGCCCGGGCGCGGTCGTCGCGGAACCTCCGCATCAGCCAGGTGGCCGGTGGCAGTCCGTCGACACCGAAGCGCGCCAGCGTGAGCGGGTCGCGGGGCAGCGCGGTCAGCGGCAGTGCCATGAAGTCCCGCGCGAGGCTGTCCCACTTCCCCAGATAGGGGGCGACCATGCGGCGGTACGTCCCGGCGTCCCGCGGCCCGAAGGAGGCGGCGGTCTCGGCGACCGACCGGGACAGCACCGCTGCCGTGCCGTCGTCGAACGGATGGGCCATGGGGAGCGGAGGATGCAGCCACTCCAGCCCGTAGCGCGCCAGCGGCATGGCTTTGAAAGCCGGGGAACCGATGCCCAGCGGGTGCACGGCAGAGCACGGGTCATGGCGGAATCCGGGCAGGGTGAGCTCTTCGGTCCTGGCTCCCCCACCCACCGTGTCCCGGGCCTCGAACACCGCGACCGAGCACCCGCGGCGGGCCAACTCGGCGGCGGCGGTAAGCCCGTTGGGCCCCGCGCCCACGACGACGGTATCGAGCATCGACGGCACCTTCGGTCTCCTTCGTCCACCGGTGACCAGGGGACCCAGCATATTCGCAGCCGCCGACACCGCGGCCGGGGGTAGCGTACGCAGCGATGACGAACCAGCTCGATGGCATGGCGGACATGGCGGCACGGCTCACCGGAGTGCGGGGCATTCACGCCGTCGCCCTCGGCGGCAGCCGGGCGCGCGGCGCGCACCGGCCGGACTCCGACTGGGATCTGGGTCTCTACTACAGGGGCACACCGGATACGGCGGCGTTGGCAGCGCTGGCCGCCACCTTCACCGGTGGCCCGGTGGAGGTGGCGGGCCCCGGCGGTTGGGGACCGTGGGTGGACGGCGGCGTGTGGCTCACGGCGGACGGCGCTCGAGTGGACTGGATCCTGCGGGATCTCGACCGAGTGGAGTCCGTCTGGGCGGACTGCCGTGTGGGCCGCTACGAGGTGGGCGTGCAGGCAGGGCACCCGCTGGGCTTCTGGTCACCGGCGTACGCGGGCGAGGTCGCGCTCTGCCGGGTACTCGCAGATCCCTCAGGTGAGTTGACCGCCCTTCGGACGGAGACGGCGGTGTATCCGGAGCCGCTGCGGCAGGCTCTGGTCGAAGCCGCCTGGGAGGCGGACTTCTCAGTGGCTGCGGCGGCCAAGTCGGTCCGTGGTGGGGACGCCTTGCATGTGTCGCTGTGCCTCTCCCGCGCCTTCGGCGTACTCACCCAGTCGATGCACGCGGCTCACCGCACCTGGCTGCTCAACGAGAAGGGCGCGCTGGCGAGCGCGTCCCGGCTACCGAACGCCCCCGCGGACTTCGGAGACCGGGCGGCAGCCGCACTGCGCGCCCTGGACGCGACGGCGGTCGCCGACGCGGCACGGCTGGTGCGGGATACCAGGGAGCTGCTCGGCTGAGGGTGCCGGGCAAGGCGCGGCCCTGCCGAGCTTTCACACGGTGCGTCCGGGTGCTGCCAGCAATGCGTGGATCCGGCTGACCGTCGTCTCGTCCCGAGCCGCCGTGAACGGCAGCGCGTTGCCGCCGGTGACGCGGAAGCGCTCTCCGGTGAGGGTCAGGTCCGTGCCGCCCGCCTCGGCGACCAGGAGTAGCCCCGCCGCGTGATCCCATGGATTTTCCCAAGAGAAGACTATGGCTGACAGCTCACCGCGGGCCACAGCGAGGTACTCGAGACCCGCGGAACCGCATGGTCGGGTGGCTATGCCGTCGACGCGCAGGGCGAGCAGGGCGCGCTTCTGCTCGTCCGTGGTGAAGTCCGGGTGGGAGGTGGCCACTTCGAGAACCGCTCCGGGTGCGGGCGAGCCCGAGCTGATCGGCCTGCCGTCCACCCGCGCGCCGTGTCCGCGCACCGCCACCGCCATCTCGTCCAGCGCCGGGGCGTAGGTCCAGGAAGCCAGCACCTCACCATGCCGGGCGAGCGCGACCAGCGTGCAGAAGCCGGGGTCACCGTGGACGAACTGGCGAGTGCCGTCGACCGGGTCCACGATCCAGACCGGAGCGTCGCCGTCGAGCGCGCCGCATATCGCCGAATCGGCGTGGACCGCCTCCTCGCCCACCACGACCGAACCCGGCAGCAGCGCGGACAGTGAGGCGGTGAGGTGCTCCTCGGCGCTGCGGTCGGCCACGGTCACCAGATCATGCGGACCGTTCTTCTCGAGGATCTCGTGCTCGGCGAGCTGGCGGAAACGCGGCATGATCTCGACGGCGGCCGCCTTGCGGACCGCCTCCTCGACCAGGGCAAGGGTGACGGACTCCCAGGGATTGCCTGTCGTCCCGGACAGAAACTCTTCGGTCATGCGTCCAGCAAAGCACGCCGCGCTGACATCCCAGCCGACTCGGGGCGACGAACCGATGGACACCAGGGACATCCACGGCAAACCCCGGGTGAACACGAAGCGTCTCGCGGCGGCCGCACCGAGTCCCGGCGAGCCTGCGCGGCCTTGGCCGCCCAGGCTCGCCGGTCTGGCAGGGGCAGCGGTCAGCCTGCGGACTCCTCAGCGGAGCCGGAAGCCCCCGAGGACGCGGCGGACGCTGTCGGCTGTGCCGATGACGCGGGCGCGGGCGGCAGGCTGTACACGTTCTCCGGCGTCACGATTCCCGTGATGGCCTTGGCGAACACCGTGCTGTTCTCGCTGCCCTGGTACGGGTTGTCGGTGTTGGTGAGGATCACCATCGTGGCCTTGGTCTCGGGCAGGTACACGGTCACGCTCTGGTAGCCGGGCAGCGAGCCGTTGTGACCGATCCAGCCGTGGTTCTCGAAGATGCCCAGACCGTAGCCCGTCCCTGGGAAGCCGGTGGGCAGCATGCGCAGCCGCTGAGCCTGGGTCGCCGGCTTGAGCAGTGTGCCGGTGGCCACGATGCGTGCCCATTCCCGCAGGTCCTGCAGGTCGGAGATCATCGCCCCGGCCGCCCAGGCCCAGGACGGGTCCCAGTCGGTGGCGTTCGCCTCCTCGCCGTCCGGCGTCTGGTCGGTGTACCCCTGTGCGTGCGGCTCGGGGAATTCGGCGCCTTCGGGGAACAGCGTGTCGTCGAGGCCGGCCGGGCCGAGGACACTGCGGTCCAGGTCCTCCCGCAGACTCCGGCCGCTCGCCTTCTCGATGACCAGACCGAGCAGGATCGTGTTGGTGTTGGAGTACTGGAACTTCTCGCCCGGCTGGAAGCCCACCGGGTGGTCGAAGGCGTAGTCGAGCAGCTGCTGGGGGGTGAACACCCGGTCAGGGTCGGCCATGAGGGCCTTGTCGAAGGCCGGGTCGTCCGTGTATGAGTACAGTCCGCTGCGCATCTCGGCCAGCTGACGCAGCGTGATGTTCTCGCCGTTCGGCACTCCGTCCACGTAGTCGGAGATGGGGTCGTCGAGACCGACCTTGCCCTCGTCCACCAGCCTGAGCAGGGCCGTCACGGTGAACGTCTTGGTCTCGCTGCCGATCCGCATCCGCAGATCCTGGGACATGGCCTTGCCGCTGCTCTTGTCGGCGACGCCGAAAGCCCGGATGTAGTCACCCTTCCCCGGCTGCCACACTCCGACGATCACACCGGGGACCCCGGTCTGGCGCAGCACCTGGGTGATGGCCTTGTCGAGCCGCTGCGACACCGCCGGGTCCAGGCTGCGGGCAGAGGGCTCCGACGTTGCGGTGGGGTGAGCCGCAGGCGATCCGGATGACGTGAGCCCGGTGCAGGCCGCTGCGGCGAGCAGCCCAGCGGCGGCCAGCGTGACGGCGGCGGCCCTGCCATACCGGGTCCTGCCGTATCCGGTCCTGTGCCATGTGTGCGTGCGCGACATCCCGGGCGCCCCTTTCGGCCAGGCTCGGCCATGCGGCCGGTGCGGTGGCGCATGGTCAGACCAACCTAAGCCACACACACGCCCATACCGGCATAACCCGGCCCGCACTGACCCGTTCGGCAGGCCTGGTCGGCCGCGGACCGGCACACGCCCTGAGCCGCTCGGGACGCATCCCGAGCGGCTCAGGGCAGGCGTACTCAGACCCGACCGCCCACCAGCAGCAGCAGCGCGTCCGCCAGGTCCTCCGCGGGCGAACCGGTGGCCAGCCGCCGGAGCTGGAGCCCGGCGATCAGGGCGACCGTGGTCGAGGCCAGCCGCTCGGCG
This sequence comes from Streptomyces sp. SCSIO 30461, assembly GCF_037023745.1. Classification (NCBI taxonomy): domain Bacteria; kingdom Bacillati; phylum Actinomycetota; class Actinomycetes; order Kitasatosporales; family Streptomycetaceae; genus Streptomyces; species Streptomyces sp. SCSIO 30461. The sequence goes on along the minus strand of NZ_CP146101.1, from coordinate 3,076,492 downwards.
TCGGGGACACCAAGGGCGGTGAGGATCTGTGTGGCGAGGCGGTCGTACGCGGTGAAGCATTCGGCCGCCGCCTCCCTCAGCCGTTCGTCCCGCCCCGCCTGGATGTACAGCTCGAAGGGAGCGATGTGCTCACTGTCGAAGACGGTGCCGTCCGCGACCTGTCCCGCGAGCGACGCGGCGGCGTCGAGACCGAGGCCCGCCGCCTCACCCTCGTCGGCGAGCTCGGTCAGCCGCCGGGTCTCCTCGTGCACGAAGTGCAGCATGGACTCCCGCAGCATCTCGTGCTGACTGGTGAAGTGGTAGGTGACGGACCCGAGCGAGACGCCCGCCTCCTTCGCGATCCGCCGGTTGGTGACCCCGGCGATGCCGTCCTCTCCGATGACGCGCAGGACGGCACCGATGATGCGTTGCTTCGTCGGGAGTATGGGCTGGGCGGTGGCCGGGACGTGCTCGCTGGACATGGTGGTCATTGTTCCACCGGCGCGCTCCGCACGGTCGGCGGGGAGGGGTGGTGCTCGTACCAGCGCAGGGCGTCCTCCAACTGGGCGGCCAGCGAGATCAGACGCTCCTCGCCACCTGCGGGGCCCAGCAGTTGTGCACCCACCGGCAGACCGCCGGAGGTGAACCCGGCGGGCACGTTCACCCCGGGCCAGCCGAGTACGTTCCACGGCCAGGCGTAGGGGCAGGCCGCGGCCATGATGGAGTTGGTACGCCAGGCGCCGAGCCCGTCGAAGGTGCCGATCGCGGGCGGCGGCACGGCCGTGGTGGGGGTCAGCACGACGTCGTAGGTGTCGAAGATGGCGCCGATGCGCTGGTGCTGGCGTACCTCACGGGCGCGCGCCGCGCGCACGATACGGCCGCCGAGCAGCTTGCCGTTGCGCATCGCGGTACGGGTGCGCGGGTCGAGCAGCGCGGGCTCGGGGTGCAGCGCCGCGATCTCGGAGACACCGGTCGTCCCGCGCGGGACGAAACCGAGCCCGATGAGCCCGTAGCGCGGCCTGGCCTCCTCGACGTCGTGCCCGAGCCGGGCGAGGGCATCGGCGACCTCGGAGACGGCACGGCGGACCTCGGGGTGCGGCTTGGCGCCGGTGAGGGTGAGCGGCGGGCGCCAGGCGAGGGCGATGCGCAGCCGGCCAGGTTCGCGGCGGGCGGCGGCGGACGCGTCGACGGCTTCGGGCCGGTGCAGGTCCTCCGGGTGCGGCCCCTGGACAGCGTCGAGCAGCAGGGCCGCGTCGGCGACCGTACGGGCCAGCGGGCCGTTGACGGCGAGGCCCTGGAACGCATCGATGTGCGGATGGACGGAAACCCTGCCGCGCTGCGGCTTGATCCCCACGAGATGGGTCCAGGCGGCCGGGATCCGGATGGAGCCGGCGCCGTCCGAACCGAGCGCGGCCGGTACGAGTCCGGCGGCGACGGCCGCCGCCGATCCACCGGACGAGCCGCCGGGGGTGTGTCCATGCGACCAGGGGTTGCGAGTGGCACCGAAGGCGGGGCCCTCGGTGAACGCCCACTGGCCGAGTTCACAGGAGTTGGTCTTGCCGACGATGACGGCGCCCGCCTCGCGCAGCCTGCGTACCGGCTCGCCGTCGACTGATGCCGGTGCGACCTCGCCCTGGCAGCCGAACAGAGTCGGCAGGCCGGCCACATCGGTGTCGTCCTTGACCGCCATGGGCACACCGAGCAGCGGTAGCCGCTCCCCCGAAGCGAGTCGACGGTCGGCGTCATCCGCGTCGGCGAGCGCGGCCTCGGCCCGCACATGCCGGAAGGCGTTGAGTACGGGCTGGCTGGCCTCGATCCGTTCCAGCGCGTCCACGACGAGTTCACGCGAGGTGACCTCGCCCTCGCGCAACCTTCTCGCCTGTTCGGTAAGTCCTGTGTAGTCCCCTGTGGACATGACCACCCTGCCCTCCTTATCGTTCGTTCGAACGAACGGAACTGGAGGGTAACCAGATGCGCATCACCGGATCAACTGTTCTGCTCACCGGTGTCACCGGCGGTATCGGCGCCGCGCTCGCCGCGGAACTCAACGCACGCGGCGCGCGGTTGATCCTGACCGGGCGCCGGCCCGAGGCGTTGGAGCCGCTGGTGGAGCGTTACGGGGCGCGGGGCGTGGTCGCCGACCTCGCGGACCCTGACGACATCGAGCGGCTGGCGCACGAGGCGGCCGGCATCGACATCCTGATCGCCAACGCCGCTCTGCCGTCCAGTGGCGAGCTGCTGGACTACACCCCCGAGCAGCTCGACCGCGCCCTCGCCGTCAACCTCAGGTCCCCCGCCATGCTGGCCCGGCTGCTGGCACCCGCGATGGTGAAGGCGCGCCACGGCCATCTCGCCTTCGTCGGTTCGATGTCCGGCAAGACGGCCACCAAGCACTCGGCTCTCTACAACGCCACCAAGTTCGGCCTGCGCGGTTTCGCGCTCGGTCTGCGCCAGGACCTGCACGAGCACGGGGTGGGCGTCTCCGTGATCCAGCCCGGTTTCGTCCGGGACGCGGGCATGTTCGCGGACACGGGGGCCGAGGCGCCCGCGGGCCTGGGCACGGTGTCGCCGCGCCAGGTCGTCGCGGGTGTGGTCCGTGCCATCGAGCAGGACCGCGCCGAGGTGAACGTGGCGCCCGCGATGATGAAGGTGCTCACCGCGATCGGAGGCCAGTTCCCGGGGTTCTCGGAGCGGGTGCAGCGTCGTGCGGGAGGGGCAGCCGACCGTACGATGCGCCGGGTCGTGGAAGCCCAGCGCGAACGCCGCTGAAGCCGACCGCCGAAGGCGGCGCCGTGCCTCACCGCGGGGACCCGGCGGGTGGGATGCCGTGGAGAGTCCCGTCGGACTCCCCGGAGGATACACGGCGCCGCAGCGGCAGCATCAGCAGTGTGTAGAGCGCCATCGACGCGGCGAGGCCCACCGCCCAGCCGTAGTCGGCGAGCGGCTTGAGCACGGGGATCAGCCCTTCCTCGGGGAACGGGCCCTTGCCCGGGGCCGAATGGGACCCGCCGATCGCCAGGATGCCGCCCACGACGAAAGCGACCACACCCCTCCAGTTCCAGCCGCCGGAGTACCAGTAGTCGCCCTCGTGCCGGTAGAGGTCGGCCAGCCGAAGGCGGGTGCGGCGGATGATCCAGTAGTCCGCGATGAGGATGCCCGCCACCGTGCCGAGTAGCCCGCCGACCAGCCCCAGCCAGGTGTAGATGTAGAGTTCGGGGGTCTCGGTCAGCTTCCACGGCATGATCAGCACACCGACGACACCGGTGATCAGCGCACCCCTGCGGAAGTTGATGAACCTCGGCGCGAGATTGGCCAGGTCGTACGCGGGCGACACCACGTTCGCGGCGATGTTCACGGAGATCGTCGCGACCAGCACCGTGATCAGGGCGTAGAGCAGGCCGAAGACGTTGTCGGTCTTTCCGGCCAGTTCCACCGGGTCCCAGATCGGAACGCCGTACACCGCCTGGGACCCGGAGGTCACGAACACCGAGAGCAGGGCGAACAGCGTCATGGTCGTCGGCAGTCCCAGCGTCTGGCCCCAGATCTGGGCACGCTGCCCTGCGCCGAAGCGGGTGAAGTCCGGGATGTTCAGGGACAGTGTGGACCAGAAGGCGATCATCGCCATGAGGGAGGGGAAGAACACCGTCCAGAACTCCGACCCCCAGCCGAGCTCGGACGGCTGGTCGAGCAGCGGACCGAAGCCACCCGCCTTCATGGCGATCCACACCAGCAGCACCAGCGCCCCGACGATGACGAAGGGAGCCGCCCAGTTCTCGAACCTGCGCAGGGTCTCCATACCCCGGTAGATAATGGCCAGTTCGAGTGCCCAGAAGGCCACGAAGCACAACCACAGAGTCCAGGGCTGCCCGGCGATCTCGCCGGCCTTGGTCCAGCCGCCGAAGATGTTGCCGAGCAGGATGAAGATGCCCTGCCCGCCGATCCAGGTCTGGATGCCGAACCAGGCGCAGGCGACCGCGGCTCTGATGAGGGCGGGCAGGTTGGCACCGCGCATGCCGAACGAGGCACGCGCGAGGACCGGGAAGGGGATGCCGTATTTGGGCCCGGCGTGCCCGGTGAGCAGCATCGGCGCCAGCACGATCACATTGGCGAGCGCGATGGTGAGCACCGCCTGCTTCCAGTCCATGCCGAGTGCGACAAGGCCGGACGCGAGCAGCCAGGACGGGATGTTGTGGGCCATCCCGACCCAGAGCGCGGCGAAGTTGTACGTCGTCCAGTGCCGTTTGGCCACCGGTACGGGGAGCAGGTCCCGGTTGACGAAGCGGCCCTCGCCCGAGACCGCTCCGGGCACGAGTTCCACCCGGCCCTGGTCGTCGGTCACCTGAGCCGGGTCGCGGGACGGAGGGGCCGGGGGAACTGGCGCGGTCATGGGCTTGACCCTTCAGCGGGGGGCGGGTGCCCGGTCAGCGGTGGGCGTTCAGCGGCACCGCGGTGGGCGGATCAGCGGTTGATGGCCGGGATGATCTCCGCGCCGTAGGCGTCGATCGTCAGCTCCTTGGCGTCGTGCATGTTGTAGACCGCGAACTGGTCCACGCCCAGATCACGCAACGCCTGGAGCTTCTCGATGTGTGCCTGCGGGGGGCCGAGCAGGCAGAAGCGGTCCACGATCTCGTCGGGCACGAAGTCCGTCGACGGGTTCCCGGCCCGTCCGTGGTGGCTGTAGTCGTAACCGTGCCGCTCCTTGATGTACGCGGTCAGCTCCTCGGGCACCATGTCCGAGTGCTCGCCGTAGCGGCTGACGAGATCGGCGACATGGTTGCCGACCATCCCGCCGAACCAGCGGCACTGATCGCGGGCGTGGGCCAGGTCGTCGCCGACGTACGCGGGTGCGGCGACGCAAATCGTGACCGCGTCCGGATCGCGACCCGCCTCCGCAGCCGCGTCCCGTACCGCCTTCACCATCCATTCGGTCAGATAGGGGTCGGCGAGTTGGAGGATGAAGCCGTCGGCCTTCTGCCCGGCGAGTGCCAGGGCCTTGGGGCCGTACGCCGCCATCCACACCGGCAGTTTTCCGCCCTGCACCCAGGGCAGCCGCAGCGGCTGGCCGTCGATCAGGGCCTCCCGCCCTTCGGCGAGGTCGCGGATGGCGTCGATCGCCTCGCCGAGGCGGGCCAGCGTGTTGGGCTTGCGGCCGGCCACCCGCATGGCCGAGTCGCCGCGTCCGATACCGCAGACGGTGCGGTTGCCGTACATCTCGTTGAGCGTGGCGAAGGTGGAGGCGGTGACCTCCCAGGTCCTGGTGCCCGGATTGGTGACCATGGGTCCGACGTGCAGGGTCTGGGTGTGCTCCAGGATACGGCTGTAGATGACGAACGGCTCCTGCCAGAGCACGGCCGAATCGAATGTCCAGCCGTAGCGGAAGCCGTTGCGCTCCGCGCGCCGCATCAGACCGACGACCCCCGATGCTGGCGGGTCGGTCTGGAGGACGAGTCCGAAGTCCACAGGGGGACCTCCCTGTTCAGTTCGTTGCGTTGCTCGTTACCCGGTACTAGATGCGCGTCGCGCGCTTCTCGTTGCTCACTGCCGCCGCCGACCGCCGGACGGGGCTCAGCTGAGGTACTGGCAGGTGGATCGCGGTACGTAGACACCGTGCCCGGCCCGACCGGTGAACTCCCGCCGGTCGATCACGGTTTCACCGCGGGACAGTACGGTCTCGACCTGCCCGGTGACCCGTTTGCCCTCGTACGCCGAGTAGTCGACGTTCATGTGGTGGGTCTCGGCGGAGATGACCTGGGTGGCCGTCGGGTCGTAGATCACGACGTCGGCATCGGCGCCTGGCGCGATGGTGCCCTTCTTCGGGTAGAGCCCGAACATACGGGCCGGGGTGGCGCAGGCGACCTCGATCCAGCGGCGGCGGCTCATGTGGCCGTCCACGACCGCCTGATGGAGCAGGTCCATCCGGTTCTCCACACCCGGCAGACCGTTGGGGATCTTGGAGAAGTCGCCCCGGCCCAGCTCCTTCTGGCCGGTGAAGCAGAAGGGGCAGTGGTCGGTGGACACGACCTGGAGGTCGTTGGTCCGCAACCCGCGCCACAGCGCAGCCTGGTGCTCCTTGGGCCTGAGCGGCGTACTGCACACGTACTTGGCACCCTCGAAGTCGGGCTCCGCAAGGTTGTCGGTGGACAGGAACAGATACTGCGGGCAGGTCTCGCCGAAGACGTTGAGGCCCTTGCCCCTGGCCTGGGCGATCTCGGCGACGGCCTCTTCCGCCGACACGTGCACGACATAGAGCGGCGCGCCCGCGACCCGGGCGAGCTGGATGGCGCGGTGCGTCGCCTCCGCCTCCAGGAGCACCTTGCGCACCTCGCCGTGGTAGCGGGGGTCGGTCTCACCGCGGGCGAGAGCCTGTTCGACCAGCACATCGATCGCGATGCCGTTCTCGGCGTGCATCATGATCAGCCCGCCGTTGGCGGTGCCGCGCTGCATCGCCCTCAGGATCTGCCCGTCATCGCTGTAGAAGACCCCCGGATAGGCCATGAAGAGCTTGAAGGAGGTGACGCCCTCCTCCACCAGCAGGTCCATCTCCTTGAGCGAGGACTCGTCGACGTCCGCGAGGATCATGTGGAAGCCGTAGTCGATGGCGCAGTTGCCGTCGGCCTTGGCGTACCAGGCGTCGAGTCCTTCGCGCAGTCCCTGTCCGACGGACTGCACGGCGAAGTCCACGATGGTGGTGGTGCCGCCCCAGGCGGCGGCGCGGGTACCGGTCTCGAAGGTGTCGGATGCGAAGGTGCCGCCGAACGGCAGCTCCATATGGGTGTGGGCGTCGACGCCGCCCGGGATGACGTACTTCCCGCCGGCGTCGATGGTGCGCTCGGCGGTCCAGCTCTCGGCGGCGCCGGAGCCCGTCGTCGCCAGGGCGGCGATACGGCCGTCCTCGATCAGTACGTCGGCGTGGGTCTCTTCCGCGGCGGTGATGACGAGTCCGCCGCGGATCAGTGTGCGGTTGCTCATGGTTCTTCCCGGTCTCTGAAGGGATGGACTGGGCGGTTTCCGGAGGCTGCGCGGGGTGTGCGGGGCTGCGCGGCTGCCCGGGGGCCGTACGGCTGCCACCCGGAGGCCCGCGCGGATGTCCGGAGGGAGCGCATGGTCTCTAGAGGCTGCGCAGCGCCCGTTCGAGGATGGCCGCGCCCTCTTCCGCCTCTGCCACGGTGAGCGTCAGCGGTGGGGCGATCCGCAGCACGCTGGTGTTGTGCGCGCCGCCCTTGCCGATGAGCAGACCGTTCTCGCGAGCCGTTTCGAGCACCGCGGCGGCGGCTTCGGGATGCGCCTGGTCCGTCCCGGGCTTCACGAGTTCCACCCCTGCCATGAGCCCCCGGCCGCGCACCTCGCGCACCTCGGGGACCGCCGCGCCGATGGCGCGCAGCCGTTCGAGCAGCATTCCTCCGACGCGCCTGGCGTTGCCCTGGAGATCGTGCTCCAGGAGATACGAGAGGTTCGCCAGACCCGCCGCCATGGTGATCGGCGAGCCGCCGAAGGTCGAGATGGAGTTGGCGTCGATGCAGTTCATGACCTCGGCACGGGCGACCACACCGCCGATCGACATACCGTTGCCGATGCCCTTGGCGAAGGTGAGGAGGTCGGGCGGTCCGTTCCGGCCGTGGGCCTGCCAGCCCCAGAAGTTGTCGCCGGTCCTGCCCCAGCCGGTCTGCACCTCGTCGGAGATCCAGAGGATGCCGTGCCGGTCGAGCACTTCACGGAACGCCGCGTACAGCCCGTCGGGCGGCGAGGTGAAACCGCCGACGCCCTGGATCGGTTCGGCGATCAGTGCGGCGACATCGCGAGTCTGCCCGAGCAAGTCCTCCAGGTCGGCGACGCAGGCCTCGATGAACCGCGCGTCGGAGAGGTCCGCGTACGGTCCCCGGCCACGGACGCCGCCGTGCACGTAGAGGGTCTGCAGCGGGGAGAGTCCGGTGGGGCTCCAGGCTCGGTTGCCGGTGATGGAGACCGCGGAGAAGGAGCGGCCGTGGTAGCTGTTTCGCATCGCCAGGATCGTTCCCGACCTGCGGTACGCGGTGGACAGCAGCAGAGCCGTGTCATTGGCCTCGGTGCCGGAGGTGGTGAAGAAGACCCGGGCGTCGGGGATTCCGGAGAGTGCCGCGACGCGCTCGGCCAACTCGACCATGGGGCGGTTGAGGTAGAGGGTGGAGGAGTGGATGATCCGTCCCGCCTGCTCGCTCACCGCCTTGGTGACCTCGGGGAGCGCATGTGCGGTCATGGTGGTGAGGATGCCGCCGAAGAAGTCCAGGTAGCGGTTGCCGTCCGCGTCCCAGACGTGCCGTCCCTCGCCGTGGGTGATCTCGATGGGCTGCTGGTAGTACAGCGCGACCCAGTCGGGGATGACGGCGCGGTGCCGTTCGTACAGGTCGCTCACGGCTGCACCAGCCCCTCGTAGGCGTCGGGCCGGCGGTCGCGGTAGAAGGCCCACTGCTGCCTGACCTCTTCGATCAGAGCGAAGTCCAGGTCCCTGACGACCAGTTCCTCGGCCTTGTCACTGGCGGTCTCGCCGACGAACTGTCCTCGCGGGTCGACGAAGTAGCTGGTGCCGTAGAAGTCGTTGTCGCCGTACTCCTCCTGGCCGACCCGGTTGATGGCGGCGATGAAGTACTCGTTGGCGACCGCGGCTGCGGGCTGTTCGAGCTGCCAGAGATAGGCGGAGAGACCGCGTGAGGTGGCCGACGGGTTGTAGACCAACTGGGCACCGTTGAGGCCGAGTTGGCGCCAGCCCTCAGGGAAGTGCCGGTCGTAGCAGATATAGACCCCGACCCTGCCGACGGCGGTGTCGAAGACCGGCCAGCCCATGTTGCCGGGCTTGAAGTAGTACTTCTCCCAGAAGCCCTTGACTTGGGGGATGTGGTGCTTGCGGTACTTGCCCAGATAGGTGCCGTCGGCGTCGATGACGGCCGCGGTGTTGTAGTAGAAGCCGGTGCCCTCCACCTCGAACACCGGGACCACGATCACCATGCCGGTCTCCCGGGCGAGATCGCGCATCCGCAGCACGGTCGGGCCGTCCGGCACCGGTTCGGCCCAGCGGTAGTGCTCGGGCTCCTGGACCTGGCAGAAGTACGGCGCGTTGAAGACCTCCTGGAATCCGATGATCTTCGCGCCCTGGCGCGCGGCCTCACGGGCGTGCTCTTCGTGCTTGGCGATCATCGACTCGGCATCGCCGGTCCAGCTCGCCTGGACGAGTGCGGCGCGTACGACATTGGTCATGAGCTGCTCCTTCGACAAGACGTCAGAGAGCCTCTACGCACGTAGATGCAATACTTAGGAGGAGAACGTAAGCCCCGTCACACACTGGGGCAAGACCATCGTCGCCACCCACGGTGTCGATCGTGATTCGCACCTCAGCGGTCGGCATACAGCCTTTACCGTACTTTTTCACGTACTGAGGAGTCCGGCGACGCGCAGAGCGTGCACGAGATCCCGCTCCCGCTCCGGCGACACGGTCCGGGCGGCGGACAGGAGCGCCGGTACGAGGACACGCGGGTCTGACTCGGCGAGCCGCGCCGTGTCCTCTGCGGTACGGCCTCGCACGAACGCGATGAGCAGCGCGTGGGCCTCGTCCCCGCCCTCGGTGACACCGAGCGCGAGCACGGCTTCGGCGATCTCGTCGGGCGGACGCGCGACGACCTGGCGCAGGAGCCGGGCACAGTCGTCGGCGCTGCCGGCGGCGGCCAGCGCCCGCGCGGCGGCGGCGAGCGGACCTGGCGGCAAAGACGCCGCTTCCCAGAGGAGAGTCGCCCAGTCGGCTCCGAGCCCGGCCCGGAGCAGTTCGCCGCCGAGCGCCGGCAGCCAGGCGGCGGGGCGGGTAGCCGCCTCGCAGAGCACGGCATGGGCCTCGCCGCCGCGCCCTTCGGCGCGCAGCATGCCGAGCACCTCCACGGTCTCGGCGGCGGCTCGCCGGGCCGGCTCATCCGACGGGTCGACAGCGGCCTGCGGTTGCGGACCCGCCGCCGGCTGGGCGCCGACGGGACCGCCGAAACTCCCGAACCGCGCTCCGCGAGGCCGCGTTCCGGTCTCGGGCGACAGGGTCACGGGAACGGCGGCCACCTCCCCCGGCACCGGGTCCGCCTGGTCCGCTCCGTCCAGAGGCGCATAGCGGGCACCGCGCGAGCGCCGCCTCGCGGGACCGCTCCAGCCTCGCCGCCGGCGCTCGCCACCGGATGACGACTCCGGCTGCGGCAAGTCCACGGGATTCCTGCCCGCTTGGTCCGAGTCGGCGTGAACCGGCACGGGTCCGGAGTCCACGTGAACCGGCGCAGGGCCCGACACCGGGCCGGAGTCCACACGAACGGTGGACGCTTGGTCCGGGTGCGGCGTCCTGATCCGGCCGCCTCTCGGATGGAACCAGGAACCAGCACCGGCGCCCGGGGTCGACTCCACCCCGCCGCCGGGGGGATCCGGCCGCAACGCGGCCAGCCTCTCGGTGAGTTCCGCACAGCGGGCCACCGCACGCGTGTGGTCGTCGTGCACCCAGGCCAGCTCATGGGCGAGGGCCTGGTGGTCCGGGGAGTCCGCGGTGAGCAGGGCGAGCCGCCGCCGCAATTCCCGGCCGCGCTCCGCCGCACGGACTTGCTCCCGGCCCATCAGCTCCAGACGCTCCCGCAGGGCCTCGCGCCCGCCCGCACGCAGATCGTGCGCGGCGGCGGCGGCCGAGTGCAGCACACGGGCGCTCTCGCTTTCGGTCCGACCCGCTCCGAGATCCTGGAGCAGGGACTCCACGACGTCCCACGGTGGGATCTCGGCACCCTGGAGGCACGCGGCCAGCCCCTCGGGGTCACGCCGTCGGAAGACCCCGTACCAGCCCGCGTCCCGGTCGAGCCACCCGGTCAGTTCTCCGAGGTAGCGCCTGAACACCGCCATATCCATCGGGAGTTGCTCCATGGGGTGCTGGTCCACTGTCATCGCCCGCCCTCCGTCACCGGCCGCTGGCATTGCATCCCAGTCGCGTTACGGGACGGCTACGGGCGGTTTTCGCGCACGGTGCGGATCGCTCAACGTGTCCGCAGCGTCACCGCGATGCCCGTGTGGGGTCGCTTGCCGAACCGCACGAGGGCGGCGGGCCAGTCGACGAGCCAGAACTGCCAGGTGTACTTGCGGGCGAGCAGCCGCCGCACCTTCTTCAGGTCCGCGTCATCCAGCAGCCGCGCGGTCCCCTCCGCCACCGGCGCGCCGTCCGCGACCCGGCCGCGCACATCGCAGGGGGACACGGTGACCCGGCCGTTGCGGCGCAGCCGCTTCACCTTCCATGAATCGGAGCGGGTCCAGACATAGACGTCACCGCCGTCGACGGCGAACCACACCGGCGTGGCGACACCGGTTCCGTCCTTGCGGAAGGTGGTGAGGCTGAGGTACTTGGCGCGGTCGAGCTTCTTGAGGTCCACGGTCGGGAGACTACGCCGCGAACGGCCGGGCGGCGCTGGGCGCGACCGCGGGGACGGGGACGGTCGCGGGGACGGGGAGGGGCGCACAGTGCGCGGCCGGTCTCGATCTTGCGCAGGGTCTCCGCCGAGAGCCCGGCCGCCGCCGCGACCTCCACGTCGAGCAGACGGTGGGCATCACGGACGCGGGCCCGCGCATCCTCACCGCTCCGTGAGTACCGGGTCCGGACAGGACCCGGTGGGACACCGCACCGTCAGCGCCGGAGGTCGTCGCGGGCCGTCAGGGCCGGATGTCGTTGCAGGCGATGGGCAGATGGCGGGGCCCGCGCAGCACCGCGTTCCGCCGGTACTCGGGCGGGTCCTCCAGCAGCCGGGGGTTGACCAGCCTGCGCGCGAGCTCACTCAGCGCCAACTGGGCCTCCAGCCGGGCCAGCGGGGCGCCGAAGCAGGAGTGGATGCCACTGCCGAAGCCCAGGTGCTGGATGTCGCCCCGGTCCGGGTCGAACCGGTCCGGGTGCGCGAACCGCTTCGGGTCGCGGTTGCCCGCGGCCGCGACCAGCCAGAGGGACGCGCCCTTGGGGATGGTGACGCCGCGGATGTCGATGTCCGCGAGGGTGGTGCGGTTGGGCACCAGTTGCACAGGGGGTTCGAAGCGCAGCAGCTCCTCCACCATGGGGACCACCGACTTCGGGTCCTCGCGCAGCCGCTGGAGCTGGTCGGGATTGCGCAGCAGTGTGAGCATCCCGTTGGTGATCAGGTTGACCGTGGTCTCATGGCCGGCGATCAGCAGCAGCGCCGACGTGCTCAGCAGCTCCATGGTCGTCATGACCCCGTCCGGCCCATGGCGGGTCGCCAATTCGGAGAGCATGTCGTGCTTGGGGTCCTTGCGGCGCTCATCGATGAGTCCGGCCAGATACATGCCGAGCTCCGTGCGAGCCTTCTCAGCGATCTTGTTCCGCTCGGTCGGGTCCTCTCCGGGCATCGGGTCCAGACTCGCCGCCAAGGTGTCGGCCCAGCCGTGGAAGCGCGGCTCGTCCTCACGCGGCACGCCGAGCAGCCGGCAGATCGCGGTCACCGGGAAGGGGTACGAGAACTGCTCGACGAGGTCGATCCGGTCCGTGTTCCCGATCCCGTCGATGAGACCGGACACCACCTTGCCCAGGTCGCCGCGCATCTCGTCGATGCGGCGCGGGGTGTGCGGCGGGCCGAAGGACGCGTTGGTCATCCGACGGAGCCGGTCGTGCTCCGGGGGGTCCTGCCGGATGAAGCTGGGCGGCAGGCCGGGCTCCTCCTGCTGGCCGAGCTCAGGCCCCCCGGGCGCGGTCATGTTGCGCGGGTCGGAACTGACCCGCGGGTCGTGCAGCAGGCTCAGGACCTCGTCGTACGTGCTCACGACATAGGCGCCGTCGCCCTCGCTGAGGACCGGGGTCTTGCGCAGCTCCGCATACAGCGGGTATGGGTTGTGTCGATTGCTGTAGTCAAGGATCTGCCGCAGCAGACTGCCTTCGGCTTGGGTCATGACCAGTCCTTGGGGTGGCTCACAGGGCTCCGGCGGCCTCGTACGGCGTTACCTGCCGGGAGTGAAGGTCATCCGCCGGTCCGCCGGCGAGTACCCGCTGAGGGTGACGGTCGGCCCGTGGGTGGGCACCGAGGGGTCGGGGAACTCCGCCGACATCGGGCGTAGCCCCTCGGGGCGACGGTCCACGGTCTCGAACTTCGGGGGGAAGGGCGCGGTCGTCTCGATCAGGTGCTGGTAGAACGGCAGCCAGTGCGCATGGTCGAAAGTGACGGCGCCGATGACCCGCCCCTGGTAGCCGTACACACCGACGAACCGGCGCTCGGCGAGCGAGCCCTGCGCGATGATGATCTCCGTGCCCATCGATGGGACGCCGACCGATTTGATGTTCACCCCGAACTGGGCGGACCAGAAGCCCGGCACCCACATGTGGGGGCGGCGTTCGACGCTGTCGCAGAGCATGTTGTGCGCGGCGGTCTCGGCCTGGGAGACCGCGTTGCCCCAGTGCTCCAGGGACAGGAACTGGTAGCCGAAGAGCGGGTGCGGGGACCGTGCCACGTCTCCGGCGACGAAGATGTCGTCGGTGACGATGCCCCGGATGTCGAACGCCCGGCATCCGGCGTCGCAGGCGATGCCACGGGGCCCTGCGCCGAGACCGGATCCGGCGAGCCATTCGGTGTTGCGGGTCGCGCCGAGGCAGACGACCACGACGTCCGTTTCCACACTGGTGCCGTCGGAGAGGTGGGCGGCACGCACCCGGCCCGCCGTGTCGCCTTCCAGACCGGTGACCATCACCTCGCAGCGAAGGTCCACGCCGTTCTCGCGGTGGAGTTGGGCGGCGACCTGTCCGACCACCCCGCCGAGCGCCCCGACCAGTGGAGACGAACCGCGTTCCGCGAGGGTGACCTCGATCTCCCGCTCCCGGCAGGCTGACGCGATCTCCGAGCCGGTGAACCCCGCGCCGATCACCAGAACCCTGCGGGGGCCGGCCGACAGACGCTTCTGGAGCGCGGTGGCGTCGTCCCTGCCGCGCAGTACGAACACTCCGTCGAGTTCGGCTTCGGTCTCGTGCGGCCAGGAGCGCGCCCGTACACCGGTGGCGATCAGCAGCCGGTCGTACGGCACCTCTTCCCCGTCGGCCAGTTGCACCTTCCGGCCTGCCATGTCGAGTCCGGTCGCCGGCACACCGAGGCGCCAGTCGGCGTCCACCTCTCGGCGCCGGGGCAGCTCCGTACGGTCCGGGGCGGCCCGCCCCAGCAGGACGGCCTTGGAGAGCGGGGGGCGGTCGTAGGGCTCGTACGGTTCGTCGCCGATCATCGTCAGTGAACCGGCGAACCCTTCGCCCCGGAGGGTCTCGGCGGCTCGCAGACCGGCCAGCGAGGCACCGACGATGACGATGCGCCCTTCGCGCTTCAGCCAGTCGAGGAATTCACCGGGCATCGTGGGCCCCCTGCGCACCGGCGGTGGCAGCGGCTTCCTCGCCCACCCCGTCGACAAGAATCGCCTGCACCGGACAGGCTGCCGCCGCCCTGACCACAGCATCACGCTGCGCCTTGTCGGCGTGCGGGTTGTACAGCAGCGCTTCATCGCCGTGCATTTCGAAGACGTCCGGTGCGAGGAACGCGCACTGCGCGTAACCCTGGCATCGGTTGAGATCGACGACAACTCTCACCCGGATCAGTCCTTCCCGTGACGAGTCACTCTCCGATTCAGCATGGGCTCACCGGCGGTGCTCCGCCCGTCGAGTGCGCCGGAGGAGTGAACTGCCGGGGTCACACCGGCCCGGTGGCGGTGGGCACATCGGTCCGAGACCCCAGGCGAAGCCTGATCAGATAGGCGCTGATGAGCACCGCCCAGGCCGGGAACACCAGCTCGGACCAGGGAAAGCCCGGCCCTGCGAACAGCAGGATCAGGCCTGCCACCACCCCGATGATCGTGTAGGGGCGCGGCAGCAGCCCGAGCCGGTGGCCGATGTGCGAGGTGGTGAAGATGAAGACCGCGGCCATCCGCATGGAGTACGTCGTCAGCAGCGTGTACGCGAAGTTGCGGCCGAAGTCCGACGGCTGCTGGTCGGCAAGGATGCTGCCGGCCGCCGCGGCGGCGCCGAACAGCGTGGCAACGAAGACCAGTCCGCTGCCCAGGAAGACGGTGGCGACGAACTTGTCCTCCGCCTCCCCGACCTGCGCCCGGAGGGCACCCATGAACCACAGGAAGAAGATCCCGGCGAAGGGCACGAGTTCGAGTGCCGCGCGCACGGCCCGCTTTCGGTCGGGGCTGATCCCGCCGGTCGTGGCGGCGCCCTCGGGAATCGCGGTCCGCATCAGCACGATCGCAGCCGCCAGCAGCAGGGCGAACACGATCCCGGCAAGACCTGCCGCTCGCGGGGTCCGCAGCCGCTGCCTGTCCGCTTCCATGGGCCACTCGCTCTCTGCTCGCCTGTCCGCGTTCCGCACTTAACAGCAAGCAGCCCCCGGGCCCGGTACGCCACCGGGGCCACCCTCATGGGTGACCCCGGTGACGTGCGGTCGCGCGTGTGCCCGCGCAGGTCCTTTCCGGGTCGGACAGGACAGGACCTACGGCGTGCCGCTGGGCCGTACGGCCATGGCCGAGCCCCCGCCGCGCCGTACCTTCTCGGCGGCGGCGAGCCAGCGCCCGTCCGGCAGCCGCTGGATCGCCGTAGCGGCGCCGATCTCCGGGTTCTGCCGGAAGGAGTGACCGATCGCCTCCAGCTCAGCCTTCAGCGGGCTGTTCCAGAGAGCGGGTTCCACTTCGGTCGTGGACTGGTTGCGCTGGCTCGCGCGCGGGGCAGCGATGGCGTCGACCAGCGGAAGTCCGCGGTCCACCACACCGGTCAGGGTCTGGAGCACTGTGGTGATGATGGTGGCGCCGCCAGGGGAGCCGAGGGCCAGCACCGGCCGGTCGCGCTGGTCGAGCACGATCGTGGGGGACATGGAGGAGCGGGGGCGCTTGCGCGGTCCTGGCAGGTTGGGGTCGGGCACGGACGGGCTCGCCGGGGCGAAGGAGAAGTCGGTGAGCTCGTTGTTGAGCAGGAAGCCCCGCCCGGGCACGGTGATCGCGCTGCCGCCGGTGGACTCGATGGTCAAGGTGTAGGCGACGACGTTGCCCCACCGGTCGGCGACCGTGAGATGCGTGGTGTTGTCGCCCTCGTAGGTCGCCGGGACCGCCACACCGGCCGCGGTGCACGCGGTGGGCTTGCGGGGGTCTCCCGGTGCCAGCGGGCTCTTGAGTACGGCGTCGTCGCGGATCAGGCACGCCCGCGAGTTCGCGTAGCGCTGGGACAGCAGTTCCCTCACGGGTACGTCCACGAACGCCGGGTCGCCCACCCAGCGTCCGCGGTCGGCGAAGGCGATCCGGCTCGCTTCGATGAACCGGTGCAGATAGCCGGCCTCCGACTCATCCGAGAGGTCGGTGCTCTCCAGGATGTTGAGCGCCTCGCCGACGGTCGTACCACCGGATGACACGGGTCTCATGCCGTACACGTCCAGGCCCCGGTAGGTCATCACGGTCGGTCGCCGCCACTCGGTCTCGTAGGCCGCCAGGTCCCGCATCGTCAGGTCACCCGGCCGCACCACCCGCGTCGCGCCCTCACTGAGCTGCGGGTCGCGCACGGCGTCCACGATGTCCCGTGCGATGGGACCTCGGTAGAGCGCTCCGGTGCCCTTGCGTCCGAGCTCCGCGTAGGTACGCGCCAGATCCGGGTTGCGGAAGACCGAGCCGACCACCGGCAGCCGCCCGCCCGGCAGGAAGAGCTCGGATGTGGCCGGGAAGTCCCGGAAGCGGGCCTCGTTCGCCTGGGTCTGGGCGCGGAAGGTGGCGTCCACGACGAAGCCGTCCCTGGCGAGCTTCTGAGCCGGCTTCAGCAGGGTGCGCAGGGACCTGCTGCCCCATTCGTCCAGCGCCGCGTCCCAGGTGTCCGGGGTGCCGGGGGTACCGACGCCGAGGCCGCTGGTGACTCCTTCCTCGAACGGGATGGGTTTGCCGTTCTCCAGGAAGAGCGACGCGTCCGCGCTGCGCGGCGCGGTCTCACGACCGTCGACGGTATGGACCGTTCGGGTGGCGGCGTCGTAGTAGACGAAGAAGCCGCCACCACCGATGCCCGCGGAGTACGGCTCGGTGACCCCGAGTGCCGCGGCCGTGGCGACGGCGGCGTCCACCGCGTTGCCGCCGCCGCGCAGGACCTCGATGCCGACCGCCGAGGCGTCCGGGTCGACGCTTGAGACCACCCCGCCGTACCCGACGGCGACGGGCACCTTCTTCCGGGCCGTGAGAGCCTTGCCGTTGACGGTCTTGCCGTTGACGGTCTCGGCTTCGGCAGCCCGTCCGGCTGCCGGTGCCGCGGGAACCGCCGACGGCCCCGCGGCCCCCGCCGTGAACACGGCGATGACCAGCGCGGGAACGGCGACAAGACGATTGGTTGTCCTGGTAGTACGACGCATGTGTACCTCCAGCCGACGAGAGTCGGCCGCAGCGTAACGTCACCCGGGTCTGCCCGTCAGGACCGCCTCGAACACCTCTCCGTGCGGCCCGCTACCATGCGCGCCCATGAACGCAGACCTGCGCGACCTTGTGCTCGGTGTCGTGGCCGCCGGCACCAGCGCCTCACTCGGCTGGCTGGCACGCACCTGCCTCTGGCGTCGGCGGCTCCACCGTAAGCAGGCTTTCTTCGGTCTGCCACAGGACTCCGAGTGCCTGCTCGTCGTCAACCGCGAGCCCGCGAGCGAGGGTGCGGTCCACCGCTTCGACGTGTTCACCCTGCTGGAGCTCTCCGCGCTGATCAAGGACTGCGGGGCGCATGCCCAGATCGTCCAGCACGACACCGCGCGGCAGGGCTTCGGTGACCGCACGGAGTTCTGCGTGGGAGGCCCCGGGAGCAATCGCCGGATGTCCGCTCATCTGTCCTCGCTGCTGCCCGGGGTGCGGATAGACACCGGCGTCGAGCCGGGTCCCGACCGGCTGGCGTTCCGGATAGGCACCGAGCACTACCGGCTGGACAAGGGCGCCACCGAGTATGTGCTGCTCGCCCGGCTCACCGCCGGCGAGGGCGGCAGACCGGTGTTCCTCTTCTGCGGCCAGCGGGCGATCACCAACCAGGCCGCGGCCCGCTATCTCGCCCGGCACCACGAGCGGCTGTCCCGGAGGTACGGCGGCAGGTCCTTCGTCCTACTGCTGAAGGTGCTCAACACCGAGGCGTACGGACCCGATGTCGTGGAACTCGTCGCCGATGTGACACGGGCGGCGCAGTCGCCGCTGCCGGATGTCAGCCCAGAACCAGCGGCAGGGACTTGATCCCGTTGATGAAGTTGGACACGAGGCGCCTCGGCGGGCTCCCCAGCGTCATGGGCGGAAGTAGGTCGCGTGCCTCTGCGTGCAGTACGCGCAACTGGAGCCGGGCGAAGTGGGCGCCGAGGCAGACATGCGGGCCGTCGCCGAACGAGACGTGGGGGTTCGGGTCCCTGGACAGGTCCAGCCGGTGCGGATCCCGGAACACCCGCTCGTCGTAGTTGGCCGCCGCGTGGAACACCACGACCTTGTCGCCCGCCCGTATCCGCCGACCGTGGACGAGCGTGTCACGGGTGGCTGTGCGGCGGAACGAGAGCACCGGGGGGTGCCAGCGCAGCAGCTCTTCCACCGCTGTGCCGAGCGGGACGTCTCCGTCGCGTAGCCTGCGCTGTTCGTCCGGGTGCTCGGCGAGCGCGAGCAGACCGCCGGGCGCGGCGCTGCGCACCGTGTCATTGCCCGCCACGGTGAGCAGGAAGAAGAACATCTCCAGCTCCGCGTCCGTCAGCGCGGATGTGGCGAGTGACGTCATCACATCATCGGCGGGCACGCGTCGTTTGTAGGCGGCGAGTTCCTGGGCGTAGTCGAACATCTCCCGGAGCATGGCGGGCGAACGGGGGTTCACCGGCCGGCCGGCCTCGTCCAGCAGGGGCGGCTCGTCCGGGTCCTGGTAGGCGATGACGCGCTCGGTCCAGCCGAGCAGCAGGCCCCGGTCACTCTCCGGTACACCCAGCAGGTCGGCGAGGTTCAGCAGGGCGTAGTCGTCGGTGACGGCGGAGACCAGGTCCACCACCGGCCCCGAGTCCCTGGCGGCGCCCAGCAGTTCGCGGGCACGAGTCCGGGCGGCGTCGGTGAACCGGTCCACGCGCGCGGGCGTGAAGGCCCGGCTGACCAGTCGCCGCAGTCGCCCGTGGTCCGAGCCGGGCCCTCCGGCCGCACTGCCGGATGAAGGGTCCTGGTTGAGCATCATCCGGCGGATGAACGGAAGATCGGCCGGGTCCGGGTCCCGGATCTGGGTCGCTCCCAGCCAGGACGAGAAGGCGCCCGAGTCCTTGAGCACCCGCACGACGTCGGCATGGCGGGTGACGGCCCAGAAGCCTGGTCCTGCGGGCCAGCCCAGCACCTCGTACTCCTCCTGCCAAGCCGCGGGGTGATGGGCGCGCAGGACACGGAAGGCGTCATGCGCCGGCCCCCGGGCGTGGACCCTCGGATCGTACACATCAGGCACGGGTGGGGTGGCGCCGTCCGGGCGCGGTGCGGCTTCGGGCGACGCCGGACCGCCGGGGACGGCTGGATTCGTGTCCTGGTCGCGCGAACCACTCACGCGTCCGCCCGCAGGAAGTCCTCCACGGTCCTGATCAACTGGAGCGGGGTCTCGTCCATGGCGTAGTGCCCGGCCGCGGGCAGTTCGGCCAGCTCGCCCCTGGCGTACCAGCGCAGCCAGGTCTCGCGCATCAGCGAGGCGCCGAGGGCAGGATCGAGACCACCGGCGATGGCGAGGGCAGGGATGGTGGAGCCCTCGATCTCGCTGTGGAAGTCCTCCGTCGCCCAGGAGTCGAGCCATGCCCGGAACGCCTTGGGGTCACTTCTGCGCAGCGACCGCTGGGTCATCCGGTCCAACCAGGCGCCGGGGCGCACCGAGCCGGTGGTGATGTCCATGATGGCGCGGCGGTTCGCCGGGATGTCGGCCGCGTCGGCGAACAGCCGCCACTGGTCGGGGGGCATCGGCAGGCCGCCGGCGGGCACCGGGGAGATCCCGACCAGCCGGCGCACCTGCTGCGGTGCGCGCGCCACGACCCGCTGGACCACGGAGCCGCCCATGGAGTGGCCGATGAGCGAGAAGCGGTCCCAGCCGATCTCCTTGGCGAGCGCCAGCACGTCCGCGGCGCCTTCGCCGGTGGTGTACGCGCCGGTCGCCCGCATCGCCTCGCCGTATCCCCGCAGGTCCACGAAGGCATAGCTGAAAGAGGTCGTGTCGAGGTCGGCGAACAGTGGCGCGTAGGTGTCGCGGTCACCGAACCAGCCGTGCACGGCGATGACACGGTGCGGGCCTTCACCGATGAGCGTATGAGGGAGCACGAAACGTCGGTTGTCGGTCATGGTCACGACCTCTCCGTTCGGCGGGCGGCCGGGGCGGCCGCGGTGTACGGCACCACGGTGAACCGTGGACCCCGCGATCACCAGGGTGCGGAACCGGCGCACGGGTGGACTTCCCCCTTGCGGGAGAACCGGAGAAGCCGACTTGACGGCACGTCAACCCGCGATCAGAACCACGCTCGTGCGACGACACGTCAAAAAATCGTTACTTGCACGTAACTTACCAAGTAGTTACCTCCGGTAAGAGGCAACCGTTACCGTCGGGTCACTTTGGTACTTGCACGAGTCAGGAGTGACCGATGGGACACCCCCACAAGGCCTTGCGGACGGCGACGACCGGTACCGTCTCGGCCGCTCTCCTCGCCGGTACGGTCTTCGCGCTGAGCCCAGCCGCTCCGGCCGCCGCCGGCACCCACCCGGGCGTTCGCTTCGTCGACATCCACGGCGACGGCGGCACCGTCCTCAAGGCCAACGTCGCCACCCCGGCGGACGCCGACGGAACCCGCAGATATCCCGTGATCGTGCTGCCCACGAGCTGGGCCACACCGCAGATCCAGTACCTCGCCCAGGCCGCCAAGCTCGCGGACTCGGGCTATGTGGTCGTCAGTTACAACGTGCGAGGCTTCTGGCAGTCCGGCGGTCACATCGAGGTGGCCGGGCCACCGGACATCGCCGACGCGTCCCGGGTCATCGACTGGGCACTCGCCCACACCCCCGCCGACCCGTCCAAGGTCGGAATGGCCGGGATGTCGTACGGCGCCGGCATCAGCCTGCTCGCCGCGGCGCACGACAGTCGGATCAAGGCCGTCGCCGCCCTCAGCGGCTGGGCCGACATCCCCGCCTCCATCTACGGCGGACGTACCGAGCACCTCCAGGCCGCCGCGCTCCTCGGCGGCACCGGCTATGCCACCGGCAGCCCGAGTCCCGAGCTCAAACAGTTCATGAAGGACTTCCTCGGCGGCGTCGACCCGGCCAAGGAAGACGACATGATCGCCTGGGGGAGGAAGCGCTCCCCCGCCGCCTACGTGGACCGGATCAACCGGAACGGTGCGGCCATCATGCTCGGCAACGCCTGGGGCGACACCATCTTCCCGCCCAACCAGTACGCCTCGTTCTACGAGCGCCTCACCGGGCCGAAGCGGCTGGAGTTCCGCCCCGGCGACCACGCCACCGCCGAGATGACCGGACTGCTGGGCCTACCCAACGACACCTGGACCAGTGCCCGCCGCTGGATGGACCACCACCTCAAGGGCGAAGACAACGGCGTGGACCGCGAGGCGCCGGTGCGGATCAAGTCACGCTCGGAAGGTGGCTACGAGTCGTACCCGGACTGGAAGTCGGTGGGCGCGGACACCCGGAAGTTCGAGCTGGGCGGCACCAAGAAGATCCGGGCCAACGTGGACTCAGGAGCCAACGGCGGGGTCACCGTGCTCTCCAACGCCCTGGACCAGTTCCTGAAGGTGCCGCCGATGGCGTCGATCCCGCTGCTGCCGCGCTGGTTCGCAGCGGTCTGGCAGTCCGAGCGCTACGGCTCCGAGCAGCGCGTCAGGGGCACGGCGAAGCTGCACACGACGGTCACCAGCACCAAGGAGAGCGGCACCCTCGTCGCATACCTCTACGACGTGGGACCGCTCGGCCTCGGCAAGCTGATCAGCAACGCGCCCTACACCTTCCACGGCCAGACCCCCGGCCGCCCCTTCACCGTGGATATGGAGCTGTACTCCACGGCCTACGATGTGCCGGCGGGCCACCGTCTCGCCCTGGTCGTCGACACCGTCGACCCGCTCTACATCGAGCACAACCCGTCCGGGGCGAAGCTGACCTTCTCCTCACCAGCGGACGACCCCTCATATGTGTCGGTCCCCCTACGTGAGAAGTGATCTCCGGCTGGCCTCCGGTCCGGGTCCGGCCAGCGCAAACTATCCACCGGGACGGCGGGCTTCACACCCAACACGCACCGAATGGGCATAAATACGGCATAAGCGGTAGAAAAACGTCAGGCTTCTGCCGCTTCGGCGTACACCTGGGACAGCTCGGGCGACCCCTGAGTCGCCCAGTCCAAGCCCGCCTCCACCACGTTGATCTCCCGCCCGGAGGCCAGCCTGATCACCGGCTGCCCTCCGGGCCAGACATGCCAGGTGGCGCCCCGCACCGTACGGACGATCACCGTGCCCAGATACAGGCCGGCGTCATTGCCCACCCAGGGCAGCTCCTCCGGGTCGTCGCGCCAGCGCGGTGGAAGCTGGTCGAGCGCCTCCAAGGAACGCGGGGTGTCATCCAGTTCGAGCCCCTGCTGTCCTGCCCGGACACGCAGCAGCTCGCACTCGCCGAGCAGCGCGGCTACGCCATCCGGGTCGCCCCCGATCGCGGATGCCAGCACCTGTCCGCCTCGCTCGGCACTATGCTTTTTACGCCAGTTGTCCAAGAAAGGGATGTTCATACCGATCAGCCTTGCACTCCCGTGGACGGCGCACCACAGGGCGCGCGGAGCGCTGACCTCAGAGATCGAGGTCGACTACGACCGGGGCGTGGTCCGACGCCCCCTTGCCCTTGCGCTCCTCACGGTCGACATAGCTGTCCTTGACCGCCTTGGCGAACGGCTCGTTGCCGTACACCAGATCGATGCGCATACCCCTGTTCTTGGGGAAGCACAGCTGACGGTAGTCCCAGTAGGTATAAGGATGGGCGTACTTGAGCGGACGCGGCACCACGTCGGACAGACCGATCTCCCGCAGCCCCGCCAGCGCGGCGCGCTCCGGCTCGGTCACATGGGTCATGTCCTCGAAGAAGGACCGGTCCCACACATCGTCGTCGGTGGGTGCGATGTTGTAGTCGCCCAGCACCGCGAACGGACGACCGCCCGCCGCGTCCTCGGTGACGGCCTGCTTCAGCGCCTCGAGCCAGGCCAGTTTGTAGGCATAGTGCTCATGGGCGACCTCCCGGCCGTTGGGCACGTACACCGACCAGACCCGGACCGGACCGCAGGTGGCGCTCACCGCTCGCGGCTCCTGGGCCCCGCCGTACGCGGGGCCGCCGGTCAGCCCCATGACGACGTCGTCGAGCCCGACCCGGGAGAGCAGCGCCACACCGTTCCACCGGCCGTCGGCGTTCACCGCCGACTCATAGCCGAGCTCCTTCAGCGCGTCTGCCGGGAACTGCTCGGCGGTGCACTTGGTCTCCTGGATGCACAGCACGTCGGTGCCGCTGCTCTCCAGCCAGGCGAGCAGCCGCGGCAACCGGGCCGTGATCGAATTGACGTTGAACGTGGCGATGCGCATGTCTGCAAGCGTAACCGCGGGGTGTGACAACCGGGGCCGCCGAGAACAGCCCGGGATGCCGGAGCCGCGCCGTAGCGGGGGCGGGACGGCCCGAGCCGGGGTGAGGTCGGGCGGACCGGGGGCGTACCGGCTCGGTACGCCCGCGACCGGATCAGAGCTGCGTCGAGTCCCCCGGCGCGAGCCTGCTGTGCTCGGCGCCGCCGAGATTGCCGATGTGGGTGTCGTAGATCGGACGCGCCAGCTCGGTCAGCAGCGCGTCGTGGACATCGATCGCCCGGCGCGGCCCGACCTCGCGCACATAGTCGATGACCTCGGAGACCTTGCTCCACGGGGCCATCACCGGGAGCATCAGCGTATCTACGGACTGTTCGGGCACCGTCAGCGCGTCCCCCGGGTGGAAGACCGAACCGTCCACCAGGAAGCCGACGTTGGTGACCCGCGGTAGGTCCGGGTGGATGACCGCGTGCAGCTCGCCGTACACCTGGACGTCGAAGCCCGCGGCGGAGAACGCGTCGCCGCTGCCCACCGTGTGCACCCGGCCGGGGAAAGCGGCGGAGAGCTTCTCGGCGACACTGCGCAGCGTCCAGATCCCGGCGGCCGGGTTGGCGTCCAGCGCAGCGCGCAGCCGTGCCTCGTCGAAGTGGTCGGCGTGCTCATGGGTGATGAGCACGGCGTCGGCTCCTACGGCCGCGTCCGCCTCGCTGAAGGCACCGGGGTCGATGACGAGTGTCCGCCCGCCCTTCTCCAGCCGGATGCAGGCGTGCGACTTCTTCGTGAGCTTCACCGGGGCGACCTCTCTCTCGCGGCAGTGCGGCGCATCCTATGTGTGCGGGGTGGTCTCCTCGCGGATCACCCCCTGGGCCACGCGGAAGGCGGCATCGGCGGCGGGCACCCCGCAGTAGACCGCCGACTGCATCAGGACTTCGCGGATCTCCACAGGAGTGAGCCCGTTGCGGAGTGCGGCACGGACGTGGACGGCCAGATCGTCGAGATGACCGCCGGCGACCAGCGCGGTGAGCGCGACCGCGCTGCGGGTGCGCCGGTCCAGGCCGCCGCGGCTCCACGCCTCGCCCCAGGTGTAGCGGGTGATCAGCTCCTGGAAGTCGGCGGTGAAGTCGTCCGCGGTCTCCAGCACACGGTCCACATGGGCATCCCCCAGCACCTCCCTGCGAACCTTGAGCCCTGCGTCGTAGGGGTCCGGGCGGCCGACGCGGCCGACCCCCTGCTGTTCGGCGGGGGCGGCCGACACTCCGGGGGCACCCGCGAACTCAGCGGACGGGTTGCCTCGTGCGGCGAACCCGGGCAGCACGGGGGGCGCGGGTATCGCGGCCAGGGTGTCCTGCCAGGCCAGGGAGAAGTGGCGGATCAGCAGATCGGTGACGGCCGCCGGCTGCTCCACCGGCGCGAGGTGGGAGGCGCCGGGCACGAGGGCGAGCCGGGCGTCCGGGATGCCCGCCACGAGCGTCCGGGCCTCGGCCGGCCCGGTGAGCTGGTCGTCGGACCCGACCAGGACGAGCGTGGGCACGCCGATGCGCCCCAGGTCTTGGCGCACGTCGAAGGCCGCGAGCGCCTCGCACGCCCCGATGTAGCAGCCGGGATCGGTGGTACGCACCATCTGGACGGCCCACTCCACGATCGCGGGCTGCGCGGCGGCGAACTCGGGTGTGAACCAGCCGTCGGGTGCGCTGCGGGCCATCGGTTCGAGCCCGTTGGTGCGGACGATCACCCCGCGTCTGCGGAAGTCGTCGGCCGTCCCGAACCGAGGCGAGGCCGCGATCACCGCGAGGGTGGCCACCCGGTGCGGCAGCCGCAGCGCGAGGTCGATACCGACGGCGGCGCCGATGGAACAACCCGCGTACCCGAAGCGCTGTACGCCGAGCAGGTCGAGGACGGCGACGAGGCGGTCCGCGATTTCGCTGACCGAGTCGGCGGGGTGGGCCGGGGCGCCGCCGTGGCCGGGGAGATCGAAGCGGATGACCCGCCATCGTTCGGACAGCTCCGGTATCTGGCGGTCCCACATATGCCATGTAGTACCCAGTGAGGGGCCCAGGACCAGGACCGGAGCGTCTTCTGGCCCGTCAGAGCGGTATTGCAGGGTGTTCGGTGGTGTCTCGCTCACCCGTCAGACCCTCTCACGTATCACGGTATCTCACGCGGCTGGGGGAACCCGACGGCCGCCCTGCTCCAGGTCAGCGAGTTCGCCGACGGCCACGGCATACGCCGCTACCGAGGACGACCGAAAGCCCATCTTCAACATGTATTCACGGATATTGCCGTCAATATCGAACGCCTCAGCAGCAGAAGGGCGCGACGCCGGACACTCTGCGGCGTAACCCCGGCCGTCGCTGCAGAGTGTCCAACGTGCCTATGTCAGCGCCGTCCGGCCTGGCCGGCGAACGAACTGGGAGTACCGCATCAGATTGCCTCAGCCCCGCGGCTGGGTGGTACGACGGGTCGGGACTTCGAATTCCCGGACGGCCTCAAGAGCACGAGGTGCTTTCAGACGCGGTCATGGGGCGAGAACGGGCGACGACGGAACCGTTCCCGGTCGGTGCCGTGAACGCAGCGTTGGTGATCATGAAGTCCCGGTGGCCGTACAGGCGATTTCCCTTGGCGAAATGCACATGAATGTCCCCTGTGGCAGTGTCCATCTCCGCAGAACGGGCCAGCCACCCCACGCTGCAACCTGAAACTGGCAGGCTTTCGGTCTGCGAAACGGTACTCGACTTACTCAAAGTCTTACTGTAAGTCGCGCTCACTCCTACTTCAGCCACTTCCCAGATGGTGGCTTTCGTGGATGCGCTCACCTCGAGTGTGTCTGATCTCCCCACGGTATCCGACCAGGTCAGGGTGTGAGTCACGGTTTGCGCAGTGTAATTGAAGACCCTGTCTCCGACAGGGCGTTCTTCCCCTGGAAAGGTCTGATAGCTCTGGGGTGAGTAGGTCATGGTGCAGATAATCCCCGGGAACACTTCACCCGCGCATACCTCGAGAGCTTCTTTGCCTTCGTCGCTGTCGGCGGAGTAAGTGGTCCAGCCGACCGCCGTGTTGACGGCGGCGCAGGGCACGATCTGGTCGGCTGTTCCGGGCCCGCTGATCTGCGTCCAGGACGTACCACCGTTCCAGCGGTAGACACCGTCGGGTGACCGCCCGAAGACGGCATTGTCCGTGACCACCCACTGGGAGCCCGGGCCGGCGGTACCGATCCGCTGCCAGTTCTGCCCGGACCCCTGATAGCGGTAGACACCACTGCCGTCCGGAGCGGCCCGGAGAAGACCCGCCCCGCCTCCGTAGATCTGGTCGGCTGTTCCGGGCCCGCTGATCTGCGTCCAGGACGTACCACCATTCCAGCGGTAGACACCGTCGGGTGACCGCCCGAAGACGGCATTGTCCGTGACCACCCACTGGGAGCCCGGGCCGGCGGTACCGATCCGCTGCCAGTTCTGCCCGGACCCCTGATAGCGGTAGACACCACTGCCGTCCGGAGCGGCCCGGAGAAGACCCGCCCCGCCTCCGTAGATCTGGTCGGCTGTTCCGGGCCCGCTGATCTGCGTCCAGGACGTACCACCATCCCAGCGGTAGACACCGTCGGGTGACCGCCCGAAGACGGCATTGTCCGTGACCACCCACTGGGAGCCCGGGCCGGCGGTACCGATCCGCTGCCAGTTCTGCCCGGACCCCTGATAGCGGTAGACACCACTGCCGTCCGGAGCGGCCCGGAGAAGACCCGCCCCGCCTCCGTAGATCTGGTCGGCTGTTCCGGGCCCGCTGATCTGCGTCCAGGACGTACCACCATCCCAGCGGTAGACACCGTCCGCCGACCGCAAACAGACCGTACTACCGGTCGTCGCTGCGGCAGCCGGCTGTGCCGTGAGCAGCGGCGTCACGACCGCACTCGGCAGGGTGACCAAGAGTGCGGTCAACCGTACCCGCCATCGTCGCCCCAACGGCACGGAGCCCCTTACGCTCCTCGTTTCCTCCCGCGCACCCGGCACGGTTCCTCTCACCACGGAAGTACGCCAAGAAAACAGGCGCATTGCGCATACTCCTCTCACCGAAACCCATACAGGTTTGGACGGCAGGGGCATGCCGTCCATGGACGCGCAGGCCCACCGCCGCTCACCAGGCCTCATCCTTCGACACCGGCATCGCCGGGTGTGAGTGGTAGAAGTGGCGTATGACGCAAGAATCCTTCCACGACGCTTCCCGAGGGCTCCAGCCACACCAGATGACAGTCATCGTGGAAGAGGACACCAACCCCTTCGAACTCGGCTGCGCCACCGAACTGTTCGGGCTGCCCCGACCCGAGCTCGGCCGTGACCTCTACAACTTCACGCTCTGCACACCCCAGGACCGCACGGTCATGCGCGACCGCTTCTTCACTCTGACCGAAGCAGCGTGCCTCGAAGCCGCCGACGCCGCCGACACCCTGATCCTCCCGAGCAGGCCTGACGTCAGCCAGCCGCGCCATCCCGCCGTACTGGACGCCATACGCCGCGCCCATCAGCGGGGCGCCCGGCTGGTCTCCTTCTGCACCGGCGCGTTCGCCCTGGCCCAGGCCGGCGTGCTCGACGGCCGCCGGGCCACCACGCACTGGCAGTGCACGGACCTCCTGCGCGCCCACTACCCCGCAGTCCGCGTCGAACCCGACGTCCTCTTCGTCGACGACGGCACCATCCTCACCTCCGCGGGCAGCGCCGCCGCACTCGACCTCGGCCTGCACATCATCCGCCGCGACCACGGCGCGGAGACCGCCAACTCCATCAGCCGCCGACTCGTCTTCCCCGCCCACCGCGACGGCGGACAGAAGCAGTTCATCGAACGCCCCTTACCCGACCTGCCCGACGAATCCCTCGCCCCCCTGCTGGCCTGGGCGCAGGAGCGACTCGACACCCCCCTCACCATCGCGGACCTCGCAACCGAGGCGGCCGTCAGTACCACCACCCTGCACCGCCGCTTCCGCACCCAACTCGGCACCACACCCCTCGCATGGCTGACCGCGCAACGCGTCACCCTCGCCCGCCGCCTCCTCGAACGCGGAGACACCCGTATCGACGCCGTCGCCCGCAACGCCGGACTCGGCACCCCCGCCAACCTCCGAACACTCCTACGCCGAGAAACGGGACTCACCCCCTCGGCCTACCGGCAACGCTTCGGCCCGGAAACTCACTTCACCCGGGACACCACCGCGCTATCCGCAGGGAGAGACATCCAGGACCAGCTACCGCAGACACGCTGAACGGGGAGAAAGGCACCGTCACTTCACAACCGGCACCCCCTCACCCGCCACCACTGCGGTCCGTGGGCGGGACGCGTTCGCTGCACCCCCCCCACAAGCCAGTGCCTTGCTCCCACTGCCGCACTGGATGGACCCTGAGGCATCCGACGGCCCGAGCCGGACCTGGGCGCGTCCGCCGACACCTGCTCCACCGCTGCCCCGAACCGGATCTGATCTCCAAGGCTCTGCTCGTCCTGACCAACCGCGAAACCAACGCCGACCAATGATCTCCGTCGTGGACGACCGCCTACGACCAGCACGAGCACCCCGAAAACCAGTCAGGCCAGCCTTTTACCAACAACTTCAAGTTGACGGAGGCTCAGTGAGCGTGACCCTCGCCGTGGCCGGATCCCTTGACCGCACCGCTGCCCCTGGGAGGGGTTCCGGGCTGGGATGCGGGGGCCGCGGGGGCCGGTTCGTGCCGCTGCTCCTGCCCCGCTTCCTCTTGCTCCGCGCTTCCGTGGCTGTGTCCGCCGCCTTCCGCCGGTTCGTCCATGCCGGCAGCCACGTAGCGCAGACCGGCGAAGCTGATCAGCGCGGTCAGCAGGACCGCCAGGCCCACGGGACTGAAGATGCGCCGCCAGGAGGTCTGGGCGTCCTTCGCCGCATAGGCGATGAAAGAGACCGTAATCCCCAGGGGTACGAGCACGGCGCCACGTGCGGGGAAGTCCTCGAAGTGCTGGAGGCCGCCACTGAGCATGCCGATGCCGAACGAGAGCAGCAGTGAGGCGCCGATGACCAGCAGCATCCTTGACAGGCCAGGCTTGTCGCGTGCGAGGAAGAACTCGTTGAGCACGGTGGCAGCGAGGAAGACCAGAACGCCGCACGCGGCGATCCGCGTGTAGCGGGCCGGGTCCAGCGGGTGGTGAACCACCGCGCCGCTGATGAGTCCGGCGCCGACGAAGTAGCCGACGTAACCAACGTATCGCGCCAGCAGAGAGGTCTTCTGGGCCCTGCGGGTGCGCGCTCTCCGGATGGCGGCACGGCCTGGTCCGGGGGCGTTGGGCGCAGGCTGACCATCGGAGCCTGCGGGGCGGTCGGCGAGCTGGGAATGGGACAACGGAAACTGCTCCTTACCGGAAATGGATGACGGTGAGTGTGGTGTGGTCGGCTAAGGGCTGTCCCGTAATCCCCGGCGGGCGCGCGACGACAGCTACGGCACTCCCCCCGGCTTCGCCGGGAGGTGCCCCCACGCTGCGTTGCCGAATCACCCGAATACACCCAGTATGAGGGCGACCCTCCGCCTTGCGTTGCGTCCCCTCGGCCCCAAGGGCCGGGGGAGACCCCATACCCCTCGGCCCCAAGGGCCGGCGGGAGACTTCATACACCTCGGCCCCAAGGGCCGGGGGAGACCCCATACCCCTCGGCCCCAGGGGCTGGCGGAGACCCCATACACCTGACGCCGCGCTCTGATCCACCGCGGATCACGGGACAGCCCTTATGGCGCGTCGATGACGCGCAATACCAGCCCGGCGGCTGGTTTGGGACCGAACGAGGTCGTCTTGCGGGGCAGCCGCACTCCTGCGCCGACCATGTCCCACACCGTGTTCTCGGTGACCGCGGGCAACAGGACGGCAGTTCCACTGCCCGGTGAGGCAACAGCAGCCACAGCCTGTTCTGCATCGTGCACATGACGTATGGCACCCGACAGGTCGGGAACCGACCAGGCACGGCCCAGCAGAAGGTGGTCGGTGACCGCCGCTGCCAGTTGATGCCATTGCGGCGGGCGGCCGGTCAGAGCCTCCCGCAGCGCCTCCGGCTCGGGGTCGGAGATGGCCCACGCCCGGCCGGCTCCGGCGAGCACCAGTTCCCCGGGGCCCGGAAGGCGCGGCCCGGACAGTTGCCGCACGTGCGCCACGTCAGCGGCGGCCACCGCGGCCTTCGCAGGCTCCAGGCCGGGCATCACCCGGTGGATCGCCGACAACCGCAGAGGATGGGTGGTGGCGTCGACCAGCAGGGCGAGGCTGCCCTGCCAAGGACTTGCGTCCTCTCCTTCACTCAGTTGCAGGCCGGCGGCGTGGCGGTGGTGCCCGTCGGCGATGAGGGCCCGGTACCGGGACAAGCCGGCCGTGATGAGGAGTTGTTCGTCCGGGGCAGTGCTGGCCCACAGCATGTGGGTGATCGTGCCGGCGCGGGCGACAGCCACCGGTGGGCGCCGGGTGACGTGTTCGACGATCTGCGCCGTCATCGATTCTGTGGACCGGTAGGTCAGCAGCAGTGGTTCCAGCTGGGCGCGCAGAGCGGACATGAGTCCGGCGCGCTGCCTGACCACGTGGGGTTGTACGTCCTCGTGGGGAAGCACAGGGGTGGCGGGACCGCGGTCCAGATGCAGTTCACCGATCAGTCCCCGTTGCAGGATCCGGGCGCCGCGCTGCTGTTGGTAGACGTAGAGAGCGGGTCGGGTGTCGCGGACCAGTACGCCACGCTGCTGCCAGCGGTCCAGCTGACCGGCGGCCGTCTGCGGGTCGGTGGCGTGAAGCAACCGCGCGATGTGGTGGGGCTTTACGCGCAGGGAGCGTGCGCGGGCCGGGCCGATGTCGTCGTACGGCGGGCAGATCACGTGGGACAGGTCACCGGCCTGGGCCGGGTCGTAGCGCACGGCCTGGAAGGGTCGCAACTGCAGGCCGGTTGGGGTCGGCAGAGCAGGGGTCGGCATCGATCGCTCCTGGAGGTGGGCACGGTCGGCTGGAGGGGCGGACGAGAGGCAACTCGCCCGCCCTCCAGCGCGGAGTTGTTGGTCAGGCTGTGACGGGCTCGGGCTGCGCCCCGCGCACGGGGGGCGGCGCCAGGCGACCGGTGCGGTGCAGCCTGTACAGAGCGGCGGCGCAGACCAGGCCGAGCGCGAGGAGCGCGATCCACGGGAGCGCGGAGACGCCCGCCGCACGGGCGGCGTCGAGAGCCGCGCCGGTGAGCAGGTTTCCGAGGGTGATACCGACGCCGCAGATGGTGTTGTACAGCCCGTAGTGGGTGGCGACGAGGCGGTCACCGGAGAGCCGGACGATGGTGTCCATTTCGAATGGATAGGCGATCATCGTCCCCAGCGCGAGGAGCAGTGCGGAGAGCGCAGGTGGCACGGCCGCGAGCAGCCACAGTCCCACTCCGCCGTCCGGCACGGGGACCGCCGTGGCCGCAAGCAGGGGTACGAACGCCACGCCCATGGTGAGCAGCCCCCAGGTGAGCGCCCGGCCCGGTTCCATACGGGCCTTGCACCAGGCGGTGACCTTCGTCTGGAAGAGGATCGTGCTCAGTCCGGAGACGGCGAAGAGCACCGCGACCGCAGCTGTGCCGAACTGTCCTTCCCCGCCAAGGCGTCGCACCTCCAGCGGGAGCGCGAGATAGACCTGGAAGGACATGACATACGAGCCGACCATGGCCACGGAGAAGAGCAGGAACGCCCGGTTGGCGATGATGCCGCGCCACTCGGCGAGTACGCTCTCGCGCCGACCGTCCTTCTGCTCCTGCGTGTCGTCGGCCCGGCGGGCGGGCAGGGCCCGGATCTGCACGATGCTCAGCACGGCGAAGATTCCGGCTGCGGTCAGGCAGGTGACGCGGAAGTCGACGCCGGTCAGCACCATGCCCACCAGCGGGCCCAGCAGGATGCCCGCCTGGTAGAAGACGTTGAACAGCGCGAACGCCTCGACCCGGCGGTCGCCGGCGTCCAAGGCCAGGTAGGCCCGGGAGGCCGGGTTGAACAGCGCACCGGCCAAGCCTGTCGCGGCCGACGCTGCGAGCAGGGCGGGTACGGAGTCGACGAGCCCGAGGGTCGCGAAGCCGACGATACGCAGCACAAGCCCCGCGATGATCATCGGCTTGTAGCCGAGCCGGTCGGCCAGAGTGCCGCCGACCAGGAACATGCCCTGCTGGCTGAAGTTGCGTACGCCGAGGATGAGCCCGACGAGCCAGCCCGCGAGACCAAGGGGGCCAGCCAGGTGTGCTGCCAGATAGGGCATCAGCATGTAGAAACCGAGGTTGATGGTGAACTGGTTCACCATCAACAGCTGGACACTGCGCTCGTAGGAGCGCACCTGGGCGAGGGTCCCCTTCACCGGTCCTCCTCCAGCAGGTCGGATTCGATGTCCTCGGTCCCGAACGACACGTCAGGTTCCGCGTCGGATTCGGCGAGCGGATCGACCACCTTGGTGTCCTGCGCCGGGTCGTTCAGGGTGAGCGGGTCGACGACAGTGGTGCACCGGGTCCAGCGGGTGACCTCCTTCTCGCCCAGGCTGCCGATCACCTCCGGTTCCGGTGCGGGTGGGGAGTCGAGCAGTCCGTGGGCGGCGCAGTAGTCGTCGTCGTAGACCGTGCTCAGGTAACGCTGCGGGCCGTCCGGGAAGATCGCCGCGATCTTTGTGTCCGCGGGCAGGGTGCGAGCCAGCCACCCAGCGACCAGGGCGACTGCGCCGACGCTCCACCCGCCGGTGGCGTAGTGGCATGCGGCGAGTTGGCGGCAGGTCCACACGGCCTCGTGGGGGGCGACCCAGTGGACCTCGCTGAAGTTGTCGTAGGCGACGTTGCGGGGGTAGATGCTTGAGCCCAGGCCGCGCATCAACCGGGTACGGGCGGGCTGGCCGAAGATGGTCGAGCCGGTGGTGTCGACGCCGACGAGCTGCATCTCCGGGTAGAGGTGCTGCAGGACGCGGGATACGCCCGCGGAGTGCCCCCCGGTGCCTACGCTGCACACCAGTACGTCGATGGGGCCCAGTTCGGAGGCCAGCTCCAGCGCGAGCGGAGTGTAGGCAGTGGTGTTGTCGGGGTTGTTGTACTGGTCCGGGCACCACGAGCCGGGGTGCTGCGCCATGAGCTGGGCCACGCGGTCGCGCCGTGCCTGCTGCCAGCCCCCGGTGGGGTGGGGTTCGGAGACCACATTGACCTGCGCGCCATGTGCGGTCAGCAGCTGCGTCATGGACCGCTCGAGCCCTGGGTCGGTGACCAGGGTGACCGGGTGGCCGTAAACCATCCCCGC
This sequence comes from Streptomyces sp. SCSIO 30461, assembly GCF_037023745.1. Lineage (NCBI taxonomy): Bacteria > Bacillati > Actinomycetota > Actinomycetes > Kitasatosporales > Streptomycetaceae > Streptomyces > Streptomyces sp. SCSIO 30461. The sequence continues at coordinate 3,042,684 of NZ_CP146101.1, read as the reverse complement.
CAGGGCAAGGCCGAGGCCGAGGGTGCCGCTGGTGGACTCGATGATTCGGTCACCAGGGCGAAGGTCGCCGCGGGCACGGGCCTGCTCGACCATGTGGAGGCCAGGGCGGTCCTTGATGCCGCCGGGGTTGAAGCCCTCCAGTTTTGCCCAGAATCCGCGATCAGCCGGGGAGAGAGGCTCGGAAATCCGGAGGACAGGGGTGTTGCCGACGAGCCCGGAAAGGGCGGAGCGGGTGGGGGGTGTGATGTCAGTGGTGGTGTGCGGGTGCATCTTCCGCTCTCATTCAGTGGTGGCGTGACGGGTGCTCATCTCGCGTGCGCTCCCGCCAGGACGAGGCGTGCGCCTTTGGTCCTGGCGCAGCACGCGGCAGCCACGGTCGAGGCTGCGAAAGCACCTGGTCTAGATCCGCCACCGACAGACGACGGAGAGTCCGGCCCGGCCCGAAAGCCGTATCCGGGATCTACCGCCGTCGCGCCGCGCCGCCTGGAGCGAGACAGCCACGGCAGCAGTCACTCCAGCCGCTACCGCGGCGAAGGCAGCCAAGGCCACCCCGCCCGTGACCAGATGCCCGGCTTTCGGCAGCACCTGGCCGACCACGTACGGCGCGCAGGCAGAGCCGGGGTGTGGATGCGGCCCGTGGGCCATCTCCCGCTCCACAGCTTCTGCCGCCTGCGGGAGATGGCCGGACGACGCTGGCGTCCCTCCGTGCGCACGGCTGCCGCTGTCATGCATGACAGAGCAGGCGGATGCGCCCATCAGCAGCCCAACCAGGACGAAGGAAATCAGACGGAACAGCCATGAGGAATGGGCAGCACGGCGGCTGCCGTGAAGGTGAGGAAGAGGATGGAACGGCATGGTTCCTCCGGGGACCAGCCTCTTCTCACGGTCACGCGGAGAGGAGGCGGAAAGAGATCAGCAGGGATTGCAGGCAGGCACGAGGGGTACCCCTCAGCGCACGGAGGTGCGGTGTACGGGCGCCTGAGTGCCGGGAACCGGCCGCACTGGCACAACCCACCCGGCAGGGCCGGGGGCTGATGATTCTCGGGAGGCGGCGACCAGTCGAGGGCGCCGAAATCTAGACCTGCTGAACTACCGAGTCCGTGGGACCCGCCGATGGAGGAATGGGCGACTCGGGCCGGGGCGGGACTGAGGACTTCCCGCCTGCGTAGGCACGCTTGGGCGCCACCCGACTCAGTGGGTGCAGACAGGGAGCGGCCAGATCCAGGCCCTGCTGGGGCTGGCCGGAGACGCACGCCTGAGCCGGATGTGAAGAGCCGTGACCGTCATGGCGGTCTTCGGCGGCCACGGCTTCGGGCGAGGAGTGCGCGGCATCGTCACCGTGCCCGGCCCCGCCCACGTGACCATCGTCAATCCCGGCGGATGCATGCATGTGCGTGGTCACACCGGCCACCCCATGGCTCGCCGAGCTCTCCGCCGTCGCGCCATGCGTGAACAGGATGCCGAGCAGTAGCGCGGCCAGCCACAGCAGACGCAGCGGCCCCGCTGAAGAGCGGACCCGCAGCACGCTGGAGAAAGACCAGGCCGTAACCATGCCGTGATGCTAACGGCTGACAGGCGGTCGCGGCACGACGCCCCCTGGAACACCGGGTAGCACGCCGCACACAGATCCCGCACACATCGGCGGGCGCGATGCCATCGATCTCTTTGCAGAAAGGGCGAGATCACAGGTCATCCGACCCCTCGTCCCCGAAGCCGGTTCACCGCGACGCCATATGGCCGGCGGGTCGTGATCCTCCTCACAACCATGCCGCGGGTCTGGGACGTCGTGGTGGCGCCCTGCGTCACCCGGCTTCACGGACGCGGAACGTGCGAGCATGAGCCCATGTGGTCACGACTGCCATTCGGAGACGCACTGCGGTCCGAGCTGGGCTCGCCTCGTCGGGCTCGCCGCCGGGGAAGCAGCCCGCGATCTCGCGTAGGCGGGCCGAGCTGTCCGGCACACCCGTGGTGGTCAAGCAGCTCATCGACGCTCCGGAGGCGGCCGAGAGGTACGCCCGCGAAGTGGCGGCGCTGAAGCTCGCGTCCCGGGTCGACCCGCCCGTGGTGCCGATGCTCGTCGGCACCGATCCGGGCGAACGTGTCCTGGTCCTTGAGTACGTGGACCACCAGCCGCCCCGCGAGGGCTGAGTGGTCGACTACGCCGCCGCACCGGCCCGGCTCCATGCGGCCACCAGCGGCGACGACGAAGGCACACTCCCCACCTGGTCCGGTCCGGCCCAAGGCGACATCGACTCCTTCCTCGGACTTGCCGGGACGCTCGGCGTCGCGGTTTCGGCCGGAGTCCGAACCGAGCTGGACGACCTGGTGGACCACCTGGCCGGCCCGCACCACTCGGCCGCTGCCGGCGATCAAGTCCCGCACACACGCGTCCACTCAGGCAGGTGCGGGCCGGGGCGGCGCCGCCGGGTGCCGGGCGCCTCCGCTGCGGCGCGTACATCGGCACGCACGGCCTCGGCGTCGCGGAGCCGCTGGAACAACTCGCCACGCTCCTGCTCTCCCGAGCAGCGCCTTCATCGACCACGGCAGACGAGCCCGGTCAGGAGACGAGCGAACGGCCGGTGGGCGCCAGCCGCAGCGTCAGGGGGGCCGCTGTCTGTTCCCGCGCGATGCCCGGGAGGATCTCGTCCCGCACGAGGGGATGGGCCTGTACTCGGGCGAGATGATGCCGGTGGTGGCTCTCGTCGGAGTACGCGGTGAAGATCGCGGCGACGTTCTCCGCGGTACGAATCGGCAGCCTGGGGAATGTGTTGTGCGCTGTCTCGGTGGTGAGGACGGCGAGCGGGGTGGGGCCTGTATCCCGGAGCACGGGGAGGAGGCCGTCCCTGATCAGTGCGATGCCGTCGTGCCGCCCCGGAGGGAATGACCACACAGTGGCGGACACGAATCGCTGCGGTGCCCGAGCGCCGAAGCGAGGCCGCTGGGACGGCAGGACGGCGAACCCGCTCGCGTCCGAGAGGGGACGAAGAAGGAGCACATCGTCGGAGTCGACCATGGTGGCGTTGGCCTGAGGGCCGTGCTCGGCCCAGACGGAGCCGCCGTAGAAGGCTGTCAGCGCGCGTTGGCGTACCTCCATGTCCCGAAACCCGCGAAGCCAGACGAAGCGGTCCGGGTCGTCGAGGTCCCGGAACTGGCCGATGACGACCATCCCCGCGCCTTCCTGGGTCTCGACGAACTCCTTGTCGAACAGCTCGATGAGCTCGTCGCGCCGACCGGAGCGCAAGGTGTACTGGCGCAGCTCGATGACGGCGGGGCGTGCGAAAGGCTCGGCGGTGGGCATGGCAGCTCCTGTTCGGTCCTCTTCTGCGGACGCGTCGTCCCGGCTCGTTCGGCGGGGTGCCGGGTGCGAGCCGACGGTAGGCGAGCCATGTGTCAGGTGCTGTCAGGGTTTCCTGGGAGAATGCGCCCATGTCTGCCGGTCGACTGCTGTCGGTGCTGCTGTTGCTGCAATCCCGGGGCCGCATGTCCGCGCAAGGGCTCGCTGACGAGCTCGGCGTGTCCGTGCGCACCGCTTATCGCGATTTGGCGCGTCTGCAGGACGTCGGGGTGCCGGTCTACGCGGAACCGGGCCGCGGAGGCGGATACCAGCTGGTCGACGGCTATCACACTCGCCTGACCGGGATGAGCGAGGGCGAGGCACGGGCGCTGTTCTTCGCCGGGCTGCCGGGCCCCGCCGCCGACCTGGGGCTCGCGGCTGAGGTGACAGCGGCACGACTGAAGCTGTTGGCGGCTCTGCCGACGGGGCTGCGCGACGAGGCCGCGCGGACCGCGGCGGTGTTCCACCTGGACGCTCCAGGTTGGTATCGCGAACACGAACAGACGCCGTGTCTGCCCGTGTTGGTCGACGCGGTGCTCACCCGGCGTGCGGTGGACGTGCGCTACCGCCGCTGGCGCGCGCCGCAGGAAGTGCACCGCCGCCTTCGGCCCTACGGCCTGGTGCTCAAGTCCGGTATCTGGTACCTCGTCGCCGCCGTGAAGCAGCGGATCGCGACCTATCGGGTCACCCAGGTCCTCGATGCGGCGCTGAGCGACGAGCGGTTCGACCGGCCGCGGGACTTCGACCTGGCCGCCCATTGGGGCACCTACCTCGACGATTTCCACGCACGCCGCCACACCGGTACAGCCACCATCCGCCTGTCACCGAGGGGACGCCGACGCCTGCCCGACAACGTCCCCCCGGATGTGGTGAGAGCCGCCGCATCCACCGCGACCGCCGCCGACGACGAGGGATGGGTCGAGGCGGTCATCCCGATCGAGAGCACCGAACACGCCTGCGGGGAGTTGCTACGGCTCGGTGTCGACGTAGAGGTCGTCGCGCCGGCCGAACTGCGCCAGGCCATGGCCGCCGTGGTGCGCGTACTCGCCAAAGCCTACGGATCCGACTGCGCGGTACGGGAGATCGGCTCAGGCGAGGCGACGAGCGTCCCATGCATTCCGGAGAGCTGACGGCACGTCTTCTCCGAGTACGACGTGGGTGGTACCGCCTGGAAGGGTGGGCAGCTCGGCCCAGTGGGTCACGGTTTCCGCATCGCCACGGCCGTAGGGAAGACGGACGATCCCATCGGAGTCGACGAAGCAGTCCCGGTGTTCTGCCCCGTCCTCGCTGAAGTGCAGCGTGGTGAAACACATCGGCCTCACCAGCCAGAACTCCTCCCCCCAACGCGCCACGGGACTGATCGGCGCCGCCAGCCGGGTACCGGCCCGTGATCGCCGCCGCCACCGGCGCACCGCTCCGAGGCAGCCTCTCGCGTGCGTCCACCCACGTCACGATGGTGTTCGGATTCGTCATCGTCATCCTCGCTCAGGCACTCAGCGGTGCCTCGGCATCCGGCAAGACCGCCCGGTGCCTGCGAAGGTTGCTCAAGCGGCGATGGGCGCGGCGGAGTCGGCACTCAGACGCTGACGTCCTGGACCGGGTCCGCCGCCTCGTCGGCGAAGGCCAGGATTCCGTGCACCGAGCGAAGGAGACCGGCACCGGCTTCGCGGTTCCCCAGACTGTCGAGCATGCCATAGCCCAGGCACAACTCGGCCTCATGCCCCCCGTAGGACTCCAGGTTGAGCACAGCGGCCTCAAGCGAACCCAGCTCGCTCACGAGCAGGGGGATCCGATCGCTCTCCCTCCCGGCGGCGAAACCGGCTCGCGCGTACAGGGCCGGGATCAGATGGGAACCGCTGGCCTTCGCGACGGTGTGGTCGTCGGCATCGCTCCGCATGGCGATCTGCGCATGGGCGTACTCGAAGGTCTCCACGAGCGCCACCACTTCCCGAAGGGTGATCGCGATCGCGTTCGAGGCATCTGGCGGTGCCGATGGTTCTCCGGACTGGTCACGGCGTCTTCGCATGCCGTGACCGTAGAGCTCGGGAGAAGTCGCAGGCAAGGCCGATCCCGCGGCGTGGCTCCGACGTTGGCCCCGGTCGGGAGACCGTGGCCGGGGTCGCGGGTTCAGGGAGTGGTGGTCGAGACGACGAAGACCCTGGGTGATGACGGATCGGTCAGATCGACCGTGATGTCCTGGGTGGGCCGGGGGTCCGGCTGCGAGTGGGTGGTGCCCGACCAGTAGGTCTCCGGACCGAAGGTCCAGCCCGCCGTGGCAGCGTCGCGCTCGTTGATCGTGACTTCGCCGGTCGTCAGTTCGGACCGGGTGGTGCCGACCCGGTTGAGGAAGCGGTCGAGGCCCACTGCGGTGGTCCGGAAGGTGACGAAGAGCCGGCTCGACTTCCAGTTGGAGGTCTCGTAGTAGGCGACCTCGGTGGACTTCGCTGGGATGGGCACCTCGAAGACCCGGCGCTTCATCTTGGACGGCCAACTCTCCCGCAGACCGGTCGCGGACGACTCGCGCTCCTTGTCCCGGCCGCTGTCCCGGCTCTGTTCGGCGGAGATCACCAGATATCCGGCCGGGATGCCGATGAGCAGCACGATGACCAGCAGTGTCAGACAGCGGCGCAGGATCATGTGCCGCCGAACCTCCGGCGGACGCACGGCGTTTCCGGCGTCGTCCGGGTGCGCGCTCTCCGGGTGCTGTGCGGACTGTCGGGGCAGGGTCATGAGGAGGGTTCCTGAGGGGTGGTGCGAGGGGTACCGCTGTCGGCGGCGCCGTCCGTGCGGCCGATGTCGCCGCTCGCGCCCCCGTAGCTGTTGCTGTTGCCGTTGCTCGCGCCGGGGTTGCGCAGTGCCTGGGCGTAGCGCTCGTACCGCTCATGCCGTTCGACGCGGCGCCGGTTGGCGCGCCGGAAGCGGCGGGCGATCAGTCGGGCGAGGTCGGCGGCGCCGACCATCCCGGCGTCCGGGCCGAGCTGGGCCTTGGCGATCCGTGCTTCGGGCCGGTAGCCGCGGCCGGTGAGATGACGTCGGAAGGCGTCCCGGGCGGGGCCGATCAGCAGATCGTCGGCCGCGCTGACACCGCCGCCGATGACGAAGCAGGAGGGATCGAGCGCCGCCGCGAGATTGGCGATGCCGACGCCGAGCCACTGACCGATGTCCTGGAGCAGCTCGACGCACATGGCGTCGCCCTCTCGGGCGAGCTCGGTGATCAGCGGTCCGGTGATGTCGGGGACGCTGCCCTTGACCCGCTCGATGATGTTGTAGGCGACCGGGGAGTCGGCCGCGGCCAGTTCGCGGGCCTCGCGCACGAGCGCGTTGCCGGAGCTGTACTGCTCCCAGCAACCGCGGTTGCCGCAGGGGCAGCGGTGCCCGCCGGGTACGACCTGCATATGGCCGAACTCCCCGGCGACCCCGTACTTGCCCCGTTTGACCTGCCCGCCCTCCAGGATCGCCCCTCCGATACCGGTACCGAGCGTGATCATGACCAGATGGTCCTCGCCTCGGCCGGCGCCGAAGCGCCACTCCGCCCAGGCGGCGGTGTTGGCGTCGTTGTCCACCATGACGGGGACGACGAGGCGCTTCTCCAGGGAGTCGCGCAGGGGTTCGTTGCGCCAGGCGAGGTGGGGCGCGAAGAGCACCCTGGAACGGTCGGCGTCCACCCAGCCCGCCGCTCCGATGCCGACGGCGTGCACGTCGTGGCGGTCGGAGAGGTCGAGTACCAGCTCGACGATGACGTCCTCGACCACCTTGGGGCTCTTGGACTTGTCAGGGGTCTCGGTACGCACCTTCTCCAGGATGACGCCGTCGGCGTCGACGACACCGGCCATCACCTTCGTACCGCCGATGTCGATCCCCACGGTGGGAACGCGCGGTGCGGTGAGGTGCGAGCGCCGCTCCCGTGTGCCGGCGGTCCGCAGGGCGGTGGCCCTGGCGGCGCCCCTGTGGGCGAAGTCACGGTACGTGCTCACGGCTTCCCTGTGAGTGGTCGTTATGGTCCGGTCGGCGGAGGCGGACGGTGCCCGCCGTGCCCGATTGTGCCATCCGCGACCACACCGGACCCGGCGCGCCTGCCGGTTCCCGGCGCATCGGAGCCGAGCCCTCCCGCTCCGCCTCCGATGCCCTGACGGTCGGGAGTGAGCGCCATGGCCTGCCGTATCGGATCGGGGAAGGCCTGCCGCACCGCGCGGTCGAGCAGACCCAGCTCTGTGCGCACTGTCACGCCGCGGTCCTCGGGCAGGACGGTGAGCAGACCGTGCAGTACGGCCCGCAGCCGCCGGCAGACCTGGATGGAGGAGGAGCCGTATTCGCGGATCTCGGTCACCGCCAGCTGGAAGAAGTCCTCCCAGGACCGCCCTGGCACCACGAGTCGGGGCAGCCCCCGGCTGTCATGGACGACGTAGTCGGGAGCCAGCTCCATCCTGCCCGCAGTGTGCAGGAAGGCCTCGATGTGGTTCAGCACCTGGACGGCGGTCGTGGGGTCGTTGACGGCGGGTGACAGTGCCCTGATGGCGATGTCCACCAGGATACGCAGGGCGAAGGCGGGATCCTGTTCGATCGTACGTTCGACACCTAGGGCGATGTAGCCGCTCAGAACACGTGAATCGGGCCGCGTCCCCCCGTGGATCTCGATCAGCGTGGCGCCCGGCGGCACGAAGTCGCCGATCCTCATCGGCAGCACGAGCACGCAGTCGTGGCGCTCGGCCTCGGCCTTCAGCCGGGCCGCCTGGAGACCCTGGACCGTGCCGCCCCGTTCGGTGACGACCGGGGTCACCGGTCCCGCCGCCGCGCCGGGGAGCGGCTCGCCCCCCGGCGCGGCGGGCTGCAGCGCCCCGCTCCGCGCCAGCGCGGTCCCCCCGTCGAGCACCCGCTGCCCGGACCGCACCACCAGGGAGGCGATGGCGACCGGCCTGAGGTTGTGGATGAACCGGTTGAGGTAGACCAGCAACAGCACCAGGCTCACGGCGACGGCGGCACCCGCCAGCGTCACCCCGATGTCGGGCACGAAGTCGGCCTCGACGTTGCGCAGCAGGGAGAAGGAGAAGGAGAACGTCCCGGTGAAGGTCGCGAGCACGACCTTCTGCAGGCGGTCGCGGTACCACAGGCGCATATAGCGGGGGGACAGGGTGCCCGTGGCCTGCTGGACCACGAGGACACCGATGGTGACGACGAATCCGAGCAGAGCGATCATCGCCCCGACAATGGAGCTGAGCACACTGCTCGCGGTGGTCGCGGAGTACTCCCAGCCAGGAGGGACGTCGACGTTGCTGTCGACCCATACCGCGACGTCGGCGAGCAGCGCGCCGAGAACGACCCCGAGCAACGGCACGATCCACAGGCTCGCCTTGGTGTACTGCCTCAACTGGAAGACCGTGGCCCAGGACATCATGGGCGTCGCACCCCCGGGATCACCTGACGCGGCTGCTCAGCGCGCTCTTCGTGCCCTGCACGCCGTCCCTCTGCACGCTTCTCCTCGCGCTCCTCCACGGTAGTGCCGCATCCGGAGAAGCACTAATCGCCCCGAAAAGCCCTCAATGCCCTGATTGTCTAAGCTGATGGAGTGGCTAGAGGCGGCGTCCGCCTCCGGCCCGGGGCGAAAGGGGCTCAAGGATGGGCGACTACCCCCTGATCGAGGACCACGGTCTGATCGGTGACCTCCAGACGGCAGCACTGGTCACCACCAACGGAACCATCGACTGGTACTGCACTCCGCGGTTCGATTCGCCCAGCATCTTCGGGGCACTGCTGGACAACGAGAAGGGCGGGCACTTCAAGGTCACCCCGACCGACACGACGTACTCCACAAAGCAGCTGTACCTGCCGGACACCGCGATCCTCGTCACCCGCTTCATGACCGAGGGCGGCGCGGGCGAGGTCATCGACTTCATGCCCGTGACCGGGACGTCGGCCACCGACCGGCACCGCCTCGTACGCCTGCTGCGCTGCGTACGGGGGAGCCTCACTTTCGACGTGGACATCGCCCCCCGCTTCGACTACGGCCGCAAGCCGCACAAGCTGCACTTCACCGAGAAGGGCGCCGTGTTCGCGGCCGAGGGGATGGAACTGACGGTGCACGCGGTGCGTGAGCCCGAGGACGTACGACTGGTGCCCGTCTTCATCGGCGACGACCAGGACCTGCACTTCAAACTGACCCTCCAGGCGGGGCAGGAGCGGGGCGTGGTCATCGAGACCTTCGCCGACGGGCCGCCACGGCACATCACCCACAACGAGTTCGTGGACCTGTTCGAGGACACCGTCCAGTTCTGGCGCACCTGGCTGCGCCAGTCCCGCTACTCCGGCCGCTGGCGGGAGGCGGTGGAACGCTCGGCCGTGACACTGAAGCTCATGACCTACGCCCCGAGCGGCGCCCTGGTGGCGGCCCCCACCGCCGGGCTGCCCGAGCAGTTGGGCGGGGAGCGAAACTGGGACTACCGCTTCACCTGGATCCGCGACGCCTCTTTCTCCGTCTACGCCCTGCTGGGTCTGGGTTTCACAGAGGAGGCCGCGGCGTTCATCGGCTGGCTGCGCGACCGCGTGCACGAACAGGCGGTACGACCTGACTCCTCGGACCCGTTGAACATCATGTACCGGGTCGACGGATCCTCCGACCTGGTCGAGGAGACACTCGACCACTGGGAGGGCTACGCGGGATCCAATCCGGTGCGTATCGGCAACGGGGCGGCCACCCAGCTCCAGCTCGACATCTACGGCGAGGCGCTGGACAGCATCTTCTTCGCCCATGAGCGGGGCATCCAACTCGACCACCGCGGCTGGACCTCCCTGCGCACCCTCGTCGACTGGCTCAGCGACAACTGGGACCAGCCCGAGGAGGGCATGTGGGAGACCAGGGGCGGACGCAAGGACTTCACCTACGGGCGTGTGATGTCCTGGGTCGCCTTCGACCGGGCCCTTCGACTCGCGGTCGCGAGCGGACGTCCGGCCTCGCTGGCACGCTGGAGCACGGAGCGCGACAAACTCTACGAGCAGGTCATGGCCCGGGGCTGGGATCCCGGACGCGGAGCGTTCGTCCAGCAGTACGGCAGCGATGTCCTCGACTCGTCACTGCTGCGGATGTCCACGGTCGGGTTCATCACCCCGGACGATCCGATGTGGACCTCCACACTCGACGCCATGGATCGCGAACTCGTCAACGACAGCCTGGTCTACCGCTACAACCCGGAGGCATCACCCGACGGACTGAGCGGCTCCGAAGGCACCTTCTCGCTCTGCACGTTCACCTATGTGGACGCGCTGGCGCGGGCGGGTCGGCTGAACCAGTCCAGGCTCGTGCTGGAGAAGATGCTGACGTACGCGAACCACCTGGGACTGTACTCCGAGGAGATCGACCTGACGGGTCGGCAACTCGGCAATTTCCCGCAGGCGTTCACGCATCTGGCGTTCATCGACACAGCGCTGACCCTGGACAAGGAGCTCAACCGCAGGGAGGCGGACGGGGTGCCGATCTCGGGTAAAGGCGCGGGGTCGTTCCTCTGAGGAGCTGCTCGTGGCCGCCGACGGGCGGGCGGAGCGGTGATTCGGGAGCGCATCAGCACCCCGTCACAGCGCTCCCCGTCCCCGTCGGACCGCCTCACGTCCGGAGCCGGCTCCGGCTTGGCATAGAGGAGTTCGCGAGCTTGCTCCGTCGCGCGGGTGATGCTCTCGGTGACGAAGTCCGGGAAGCGGGCGACGTTCTCCAGACGGACCGCGGCGGGGGTGTCGCCACCGAGTACGCCGGCGCGCTGGCGCGCGATCTCCACGAGTCGCGCGTTGGCGCGGGCACTGGCGAGCATCGACTGGTACCAGACGTCGTCGTCGACGATGTAGCGCTCGCGGCGACGTTGGTCGCGTTCACGGCGTACGAGGCTCTGGCTTTCGAGGAACGCGATCGCCTTGGAGATCGACGCCGGGCTGACCCGGAGCCGCTCGACGAGCTCGGACGCGGTGAGACTGCCCTCGTCGGTGGTGTAGGGACAGACCAGCATCCTGGCCATCATCCTGTTCGACAGGCCGCTGGCCATGTTCGACCACGACCCGAAGTAGGCCCCGTGACAGCGCGGGGTACCTCCCGCGGCCGGCCTCGTCCCAGGGCGGGGTACGCCGGAACCCGTCGGCGTACCCCGCCCTCCGGCGTCCGTTCGGGTGATCGTGTCGAGCGTGCCGCGCCACCGCCGTCGAGCGCCTGGACCGACAATGGGACATGCACGCCACCACACCTCACCCCGGCCGGGGTTCCGCCGCAAGTGATCCCACCGGCCCGACCGGACGGCTGGCGACATGGCTTGCCACCACCACGCTGGACGAGGTGCCCGAGCCGGTGCGGGAGCGGGCCAGGCATCTGCTGCTTGACGGGGTCGGCTGCGCGCTGGTGGGTGCGCGGCTGCCGACTTCGAAAGTCGCTGTCGAGGCGCTCACCGCCCTGGACGGCACGGGTGACGCCGCGATCATCGGCTGGGGCGGCCTCACCGCCGGTCCGTTGACGGCGACGATGCTCAACTCCGGCTTCATCCAGGGGTTCGAACTCGACGACTACCATCCGTTCGGCCCCCTGCACAGCAACGCCCTGATCCTGCCGCCGCTGCTGGCCACCGCGGCCCGACACCCGGACCTGACCGGCGCACGGTTCCTGCTCGCGGCGATCCTGGGCTACGAGGTCGGCCCGCGGGTGGGAATGGCCCTGCACGGATCGGACATCATGATCCGCGGCTGGCACTCGGGCACGGTCTTCGGGGGGCCGGCGGCAGCCGCCGCGGTCGGCTGCCTTTACGAACTGGACGCCGCCGCGTTCGAGGACGCACTCGGAATGGCCTGCACCCAGGCCGGCGGCCTCATGTCGGTGCAGTTCGAGTCCATGGTCAAGCGCATGCACCACGGCTTCACGGCCCGCAACGGACTGGTCGCCGCCGCCCTGGCCGCGCAGGGCTACATCGGCATCAAGCGGGTCTTCGAACGCGACTACGGCGGCTTCCTCTCCACCTTCGGCCAGGGCCAGGACCCCGCGCCCGACCCCGCATGCCTCACCGCTGATCTGGGCGACGTCTGGGAGACGACCCGTATCGCAGTCAAGCCGTACGCCGCCTGCGGCGGTATGCACGCCGCGATGGACGCCGCGCTTCGCCTGCGCGACGAGCACCGCATCGACCCGTCCGAGATCAACGGGATCAGGATCGACCTCGCTCAGGGCATGTACGAGAAATGCGGCTGGACGGCGAGCCGCCCTCTGGAGCCGATCGGTGCCCAGATGAACCTCGCTTATGGAGTGGCCGTGGTGCTGCTCGACGGGGCCGGTCTGCCGGAGCAGTTCACCGCCGAGAGAGCCTCCCGCGACGATGTGTGGCGGCTGATGGCGCGGACGGGGACCCATCACGACCCCGCCTACGACAAGGGGCTGGACCGACAACTCGCCACCCGGGTGAGGATCACCCTGGACGACGGCACCGTCCACGAGGCCGAGGTGGTCCACCCTCGTGGCGTCGGTGAGAACCAGCTGACCAACGCCGAGATCGTCGACAAGTACCGCGCCCTGACCCGACCGGTGATCGACCCGGCGCGCGCCGCGGCGCTGGAGGAGACGGTACTCGGCCTCGACGGCCTGCCCGGTGTCACTCCGCTGATCGAACTGCTCCGGCCGGGTGTGGCCGAAGCCGGACTCTGACCTTCCGCAGGACGCTCGGAGGCTCGGCGCCGATGCCTCAAGGGCCGGGGCTCAGCAGCACCGTCCTGTCAAACGGGCCCGGGCGCACCGGATGTGTCGCGGTGGCCGGGTCCAGTCGGCCGTTGGCACGGACCACGAACAGCAGGTCGTGGTCCGCGGGCACCTCGCCGCCCGGCCCGGCCAGCACGAAGCGCCCGCCTCGCTCGTAGCGTTCGGCGACGGTGCGGCGCATGAGCCGGGGTCCGAAGAGGACGTCGCGGTCGGTATACGGGGCCACAGCGCCGGTGCTGTCGTCCGGTGGACCGACGCGGTGCACCGTCTCCTCCACGCTGTCCTGGACCAGGACCGAGACCAGGGCGTTGAAGTCGTCGTCGTCGGTCAGCAGGAACACCGCGCTGATGCCCTCCAGTCGGGATCCTGGTGCCGTGGCGGTGGCCAGCAGTTCGCCCGCGGCGAGGGCGAGCCCGGCGCTGCGGATGCGCTCCCGCTGCTCTTCGGGGCCCGCCCACATCAGTACGTCGAGCCCGGCCGACCGCAGACAGCTGCCCAGCGCGACCGCCCAGGATTCGCCACCCACCAGCAGCGGGCGGGTTCTGGCGGACCGCGAGACACCGAGTCGGCCGGCCACGGGCACCGCGGTGAACGCGTACACCAGGACGGTGCCGACGATCACCAGGAATGTGACGGGGAGGATCACATCCGAGCCGTGCAGTCCCGCCTCGTCCAGGCTGCCGGCGAAGGCCGATGCCGTTGAGGCGGCGACGATTCCGCGTGGTGCCATCCAGCCGATGAACGCCCGTTCACCACCGGCCAGCCCGACCCGTGAGGTGGACAGGAACGCGACGAGCGGGCGTACCACCAGTACCAGCAGTGCGACCAGGCAGAGGGCGGGCAGCAGCACCGGCCGTACTGAAGCCGGTGTGACGGACGCCGAGATGGAGATGAACAGCAGGCCGATGATCAGCTGGACCAGCGTCTCGAAGAAGGGGCGCCGGGCGGGCATGTCGAGCCCGCGGAGGTTGGCGACCGCGAGCCCGGCCACGATGGCGGCGATCAGTCCCGTGTCGTCCCGCAGCACGTCGCAGACCGCCGACACCCCTACCACGACCGCCAGTTGGACCAGTGTGCCAAGAGTCTCGCCGAGTCGCAGGGTCCCGAGCGCGAACCAGAGCAGCGCTGCCCCGACCGCTCCTCCGACCAGTCCGACGAGAGTACTGAGGAAGAACTCTCCGATATGGAAGCCTCTTCCGACCCGGAAGCCACCGACCAGGATCGAGTGGAACACCAGCGCCCCGAGGATGCCTCCGACCGGGTCGACGAGGGTACCTTCCCAAACGAGGACACGGCGCACCCGCTCGGATGGCCGGACGTATTCGAGCAGGGGCCCCACCACCGTGGGTCCCGAGACCACGAGGATGACGCCGAGCATCAGGGCGACGGCCGCCGGGACACCGAACAGCGCCGGGCCCACCGCCAGCACCGCCGCCCAGGTGATCAGCACCCCGAGCACCAGCAGCCGGATCACCACCGAGCGGGTGCGGCCCTTCAGATGGCGCATCTCCAGCCCGAGGCCGGCGTCGTAGAGGATCACCGCGACCGACAGCGAGACGATGGACGGGAATTGCTGCGGGGCCAGTCGGTCGGGATGGACGACGTCGGTGAGCGCTCCCGCCGTGAACCCGGCCGGGAGCAGCAGGATGAGCGCCGGGATACGGAGCCGCTTCGCCACGATCTGGCAGCCGGCGGCGAGCACCACGGTCAGTGCGATTCCGAGCAGGAACTCGTCGGGGCTCAGCACCGCGTGCCCCGTCAGACCCCGTCGGCGGAGCTCCCGGCTCCGCCCTGCCGTAGGTCCTTGTCGCTGAGCGATTCCAGCTCGCCATGGGTGTCCAGCCAGTACAGCAGGACGACGGCGGGACAGACCAGAAGCACGGCGACAAGGGTGACGAAGGCAAGCCAGACCATGGTGGTGGGGTCACCGGCCGCATCCCGTACGGTCAGTGAGGTGGGAATCAGATAGGGGCGCTGGGCGAGTCCCCAGGCGATGACGCCCGACGCGACCACACCGACCGCCGCCGGACGGGTCCAGCGGGTGGCGCCCCGCGCCAGTTCCACGGCGGTGGCGACCGCGCACGCCGCGGCGAGCACCACGAAGACCAGGCCCGCGCCGTGGGTGAGGCCATGCCAGACATGCGGTGCGTCATTGCGGGTGACGGCGAACGCGGCCACCCCGAGCAGCACCACGACGGCCAGGCTGCCGCAGGCCCTGAGTCTGAAGTAGCCCATCAGCCCGGGTTCGTCGAAGCGCTTCGCGTCCGAAAGCAGGAACACCGCGCCCAGGAAAGCGGTGGCGGCGATGGTGAGCAGCCCGAAGAACACGGAGGTGGGGTTGGACCAGGCGTCGGCGGATGCCTCGGTGCCCGGTGCCACCCGCCCCGAGGCGATGCCGCCGACGGCCGCGCCGAGGAAGAACGGGGTGAGGAGCGAGGAGATCGCGAAAACCGCCCCGTACAGGCGCCGCCGGGACAGCCGGCGCACGGGCTTGCGCAGGGCGAATCCTGCGCCGCGCAGTACGAGTCCGACGGCGGCGAGCGCCAGCGGCAGCCACATCGCCGAGAACACGGTCTGGAACAGCACCGGGAATCCGGTCCACATGATGACCAGGATGAAGATCAGCCAAACGTTGTTGACTTCCCAGACAGGGGCCATGGCGTGGTCGATCAGCGAACGGGGCCGTTTGCCACGCTCCGCTCCCCCGGCGACCAGGTCCCAGAATCCGGCGCCGTAGTCGGTTCCGCCCGCGCAGGCGTAGGCGGCGACCGCGAGCAGCAGCGCGGCGGCGATGAGGTCGGCGATCGTCATGGGGTGCCGCCTCGTCCTGAGTCGGCGCCGGCGCCCGGACCGGCACCGCGTCCTGCCGTGGCCTCATGGGAGCGCGCTTCGGGACGGGGGCCGTAGGGGGTGAAGTCCTCGGGCCGCTCACGATCCGGTAGCGGCGGTCCTGTCGCTCCCGCGTCCGCCTGGCGCCAGCGAGTGCGCATCGCGAGCAGCAGGGCAAGGAACGAGCCGAAGATGAAGACGTACACGACGATCACCAGACCGAACATGATCCAGAGGTTGGTGGACCTGGTCGCGGTGACCGCTTCGGCCACTCTCATGTTCTGGTAGACGATCCAGGGCTGCCGGCCCACCTCGGTGGCGACCCAGCCGCACTCGACCGCGACGACGGAGGCGACCCCGGCGCACGCCGCACCGCGGTAGAACCAACGCGAGGCAGGCAGCCGCCGCTTGCGGTACCAGATCCAGGCATACCAGAGGGCCAGCAGGAGAAGCAGCGAACCGATGACCACCATGAGGTCGAACGCCCAGTGGACGATGGTGGCCTGGGTGGCGTTGGGCCGGTCGGACACCGGGACCGACGACAGGCCGGTGACCTTGGTGTCGGGGCTGAACCCGGCGAGGATGGAGTCGAGTTGGGGGATCTTGATGCCCCCCGAGACCGTGCCGTCGGGGTGCAGCCGACCGAAAATGTACTCCGGCACATGGGTGTCCGTCTCCCAGACGATCTCCATGGCGGCGAACTTCACCGGCTGCTTCTGGAACACCGCGCGGGCGATGGCGTCGCCGAGCACGAACTGCACGGGGGTGAACAGCGCGGCGACCGTGAAGGGCACGGTGAAGCCCAGGCGGTGGTAGCGGTCCCTGCGCCCGCGTAGCCAGCCGACGGCGTACACACCGGCGACGACATAGCCGGCGGTGACAAGCATCGCCACCACGAAGTGCCAGTACTGGGGCCCGAACATGGGGGTGAAGATGGCCTCCCAGACATCGACGTCGACCGGGTTGCCCTCGGCGTCGAGTGTGAAGCCCTGGGGGGTGTTCATCCATGAGTTGGCCGCGATGATGCCGAACGCCCCGAGCAGTGCGGTCAGCGGCAGTGGCAGACCGAGCAGGAAGTGGGTGCGGGCGGGCAGCCGCCGCCAGCCGTACAGGTAGATGGCGATGAGGACTGCTTCGAGGAAGAACGCCCAGGCCTCCACGCCGAATCCGATGCCGAAGACATCGCCCCAACGGCCCATCAGCCCGGGCCAGAGCAGCCCGAACTCGAAGGACAGCACGGTCCCGGTGACCACGCCGACGGCGAACTGGATGGCCATCACGGCCGACCAGCGACGGGCGAGCAGCAGCGCGACGGCGTCGCCGGTGCGCAGCCCCCGGTAGTGCATGATCAGTGTGATCAGGGGAAACGCGACCCCCATCGGCACCAGGATGATGTGGGAGGCCAGGGTGAACGCCATCAGCTCCCTGGCGGGGAGCAGTTGCGCGGGCGCGTCGGCCAGCAGCCGGGCGTCCGCCAGCAGGTGGACCGCGTGATGCATATGTGCCTCAGGGCCTTTCGTTCGGATCAGGCCGGAAGGGGAGCGGGGTCTGGTGCATGGGGCCTCCCCCGGCCCCCGGGACCGAGGCATGGGGTCTCCCCGGCGGAGCCAGGGGGAGCGGTGCCAGGACACACAAGCCCGATCTGACCCGAACGAAAGGCCTCAGGGAGTCGGGCACACGTCATCCGCCCGTGGCGAATCCGGGGAAGAGGGTCATGCCCCCGTCCACGTAGAGAGTGGCGCCCACCACGTAGTCCAGGAGGTCGGATGCGAGGGCGACGGCCGCGTGAGCGATATCCTCTGGTTCGCCGACCCGTCCGTACGGGATGAGCTTCAACAGGTCCTGCTCGGCCGCGGGGGTGTCCCAGGCGTCGGTGTTGATCGGTGTCCTGATCGCGCCGGGGGCGACCGCGTTGACCCGGATCTTCTTCGATGCCAGCTCCTGGGCCAGGGTCTCCATCATCATCAGCACGCCACCCTTGGACGAGGCGTAGTTGACGTGCCCTGCCCAGGGGATGATCTGGTGCACCGAGCTCATGCAGATGATCTTCCCGGCGGAACGTGAAACCTCGGGCACCACTCCGCGCCGCAGGAACTCCTTGGTGGCCTCACGCGCGCACAGGAACTGACCGGTCAGATTGACGTCGATCACCTTCTGCCACTGCGCGAGCGTCATCTCGGTGAAGGCGGCGTCGCGCTGGAGTCCGGCATTGGCGACCAGGATGTCGATGGTGCCGAACTCCTCGACCATCCGGTCCACCATGGCCGTGACCTGGTCCTCCCGGGAGACGTCGGCCTCGTAGGCGGCGGCGCGCGAGCCCTGCGCAGTGATCTGGGCGACCACCTCTTCGGCCGCTTCCCGACCCGCCACATAGTTCACGACCACATCGGCGCCCGCACGTCCCAGGGCAAGGGCGGTGGCCTTGCCGATGCCCGAGTTCGCTCCGGTGACCAGCGCCTTCTGCCCTTTCAGCAGAGGTGCGACCGTCTGCGGTCCCGCACTGGCATGGGAATCCACGCTGCCTCCCTGATAGGTCCCTCCGGTCCCGCCGTCCGCCGCGCGGCGCGGGCAAGCGTCACGTCACGGAAGCACCGGGGCACCCGTCAGGGGACAGGGGCGCACTGCCCGTTGCGCCGTTGGATGGCCGATCTTCCCCCGGGCGGCTCAACCGCGCAGGCGCTCGATGATGTGGTCACCGACCCGGAGGGCATTGGCCATGGCCGTCAGGGACGGGTTGACGGCGCCGATGCTCGGGAAGAAGCTCGTGTCCACGACGTAGAGGTTGTCCAGGTCGTGTGCCTTGCAGTTGGTGTCCAGGGCGGAGTCGGCGGGATCACGGCCGAAACGCACCGTGCCGGCCTGATGGGCGGTCGCGCCGATGGGCATGCCCTTGTACAGGTAGATGCTGTGCGGCAGCAGATGGTCTTCGTGCATGCCGAGGTGGCTCAGCATGCCCCGAAGTTTGTGCCGCAGCCGATTCAGGCCCTCGATGTTGTTCTTCTCGTCCAACGCCAGGTGGATCCCGCCGTCCCGGTCCAGGGTGACCCGGTTGTCCGGGGCCGGCAGGTCCTCACCGCACAGCCAGAAGTCGACGGCGTGGTGGGCCAGCACCTCGAAGGGCATGTCCGGCGACACCGCGCCGGCCCAGCGGGGTGCCTCGCCGTGGATCTGTTCGGCGTCGGACTTGCCGAGCATCTGCATACCGCCGAGCGGATAGTCCCAGTCGTCGGCGCCCAGGTACCAGTCGTGCAGGGCCAGGGTCTTCTGGAACCGGGTGTCGTTGGGTTCCTTGGACACCGCCATCAGCGCCATGTTGTTGTGCCGCATGTAGTGGCGGCCCACGGTGTCCGAGCTGTTGGCAAGGCCACCCGGGTGGTTGTCGTCGGCGGAGGCGAGCAGCAGTACGGCCGAGTTGACCGCGCCGCAGGAGACCACGACGACGTCGGCGGACAGCCGCGCGGTCGAGCCGTCACCGAGGGTGGCGACCACGTTGGAGACACTGCGCCCGGTCGGGTCTGTCTCCAGGCGCGTCACATGGGCATGGGTGACCAGTTCGACATTGGGGTGTTCCAGGGCCGGTTCCACACAGATCACCTGTGCGTCGGATTTGCCGCGTACCAGGCAGGGGAAGCCGTCGACCCTGTCGCAGCGGATGCACACGCTGGAGTGGGTGGCCAGGCCGTGCTCGTCCTGGAGCAGGTTGACGCCGATCGGCAGATGGAAGGGGTGCAGTCCGCACTTCTCCAGGTCGTCGCTCAACTGCTGGATACGGGGCTCGTGTTCGACGGGCGGATATGCGTACTGCTTGCTCGCCGCGCCCTCCGTCGGGTCCTCGCCGTGCCTGCCGTGGACCAGGTAGAGGTGCTCCGCCTGGGTGTAGTACGGCTCCAGGTCCGCGTAGCGGATCGGCCAGGCCGGGGAGATGCCGCCGTGGTGGCGCAGCTCGCCGAAGTCCTCGGGGCGCAGCCGGAACAGTGCGGCGCCGTAGAACTTGGTGTTGCCGCCGACGTAGTAGTTGACCTCGGGTGGGAACGTCCGGCCATCCCTGTCGTACCAGAACTCGGGAGCGCGGTACTTGCCCTTGACGAAGACGGCCGTAGAGTCCCAGTTGTCGCGCTCCCGTGGCAGGTAGTCACCGCGCTCCAGCATCAGTACGCGCTTCCCGGAGGGCGCGAGACGGTGGGCCAGGGTGCCACCGCCCGCTCCGGTGCCGATGACGATGACGTCGTAGTGGTCGGCGCGGGGGGCGACGTGTCGGGCAACATGGGGGAAGGCGTTCATGACGGCCACCGTCCTCACAGAATCGCGATCGGGTTCACCGGCGAACCGGTGGCGGCGGGCAGCCGCAGCGGTGCTATCACGCACAGGAAGGTCCAGCGGTTGTCCTGTGCGCAGAGCGGGGCGAGCTCCTCGAACTGCAGGTAGTCCATCAGGTGCACGCCCATGGCATGGACGGCCAGGACGTGGACGGGGAAGGCGACACCCTCCACCGGGCTGGGGGCGGTGTCGTTGTTGCCGTCACCGCCGAGCACCGCGACCCGGCGTTCGGCCAGGAACTCCATGGCGTCCGGGTGGAGACCGGCGCGGGCCGACGACACGTCCCAGGCGCCGGTCTCACGGCGTCTGAGCCGGTGCCCGACCCGGACGAGCAGCAGGTCCCCCGGCCCGGCCCGTACGCCCTGCTCCACCTCGGCTGCCACGAGATCACCGGCTGTCACGCAGTCGCCGGGCTCCAGCCAGCGCACGCCTCTGAGCCGGGGAATGTCCAGCAGCACTCCGCGTCCCACGACGCCGTCCGCGACGAGATCGACGGTGAGCTCGGGGGCCCCTTCCGGTGTGACGGTGGAAGCGGGCACGTCGTTGTAGAGCGAACCGTCGTAGATGACGTGGCAGAGCGCGTCGAGATGGCTGTCGCAGTCTCCGTGGACGTTCATGGCGAACCGGTCGCGGGCGAAGTCCAGGCCAGGACCTCCGATGTCGTCCGTCTCCGGACCGGTCATGCGGTGGACGGCCGGTTCGGGGCTGTCCGGTCCGACCCTTGTCTCGACCGGCGCGGCGAGCGACACCGCGCGCCCCGAGACGACCTCCGCCGCCGCGGCCGTGATCCGGTCCGGCGTGAGGTGGTTCAGCGCGCCGCGCCGGTCTCCGGGGCCCTGCCGGGTCTGCTCGCGCAGCCGCTCGTAGAGAGTCCGGAACGCTTCCGGGCTCATGCGCGTACGCGTGCTCACGCCGCTCCCCGCACCCCGGCCGCCCGGTCCTGTTGTGCCGGTGGGGGGCCACCGGGGGCGACACCCGGTCCCGCCGGCAGGAGTTCGGTCACGACGAAGGCGACCACGGCGGCCAGGATCACCACCGGGATCATCGAGACGCTGCCGAGCAGCATCACCACCAGCACCACACTGCTGACCGGCAGCCGCAGCGCCGCCGCGGAAGCCGCGGCCATACCGACGGCCATTCCGGGGATGAAGCCGAGACCGGGCAGGGGTGCCGCGAGCACACCGGCCGCGGCGCCGAAGAACAGCGCGGGAAACACCGGGCCGCCCCGCAGACTGCCGAGGCAGAGTGCGTAGGCGGCGCCCTTGAACACCAGCACGGCGACCAGCGCGGCGATCCCGTACGACTGGGGGTGCGCCGACAACTGCACCATCGCCGCCTGTCCTGACGAGGCCACATCGGCGGGAGAACGGCCCGTGAGCAGCGTGTACAGGGCGGCGCAGACCCCGGCGCCCAGCGCGCACAGCACGGTCGTACGGACGGTGCGCGCCGCGACCAGGGCGGCGAAGTACCGGCCCACCGTGAAGATGTAGTGCACCACCGCGCCGATCACGGCGGCGACCAGCAGCGCCCAGAGCACATCCCCGGCGTCCAGGTGCGGGAACGGGCCGGACAGCTTGAGCCGCAGACTCGCCGTGTCGAGACCGGTCCAGCGGCCGAAGCCGGTGAACACCAGGGCGCCCACTCCGCTGGAGAGCAGCGCCGGAAGCATGATCGCGAAGAGCTGCGGGCCGCCGACGCCGATGACTTCCATCAGCAGGACGGCGCCGACGACCGGGTTACCGAAGATCGCCGCGATGGCGGCGGCGGCACCGGCCGCCCCGAGCAGGGCGGTGCTCTGCGGTGTGGCGGGTGCCCGGGTGAGCTCCCTGAACAGCAGGGCGAGACCGCCGCCCAGGGCGATCAGGGGTGCTTCGGGGCCGAGCGTCGCACCCAGTGGCAGACTCGCCACCGCGGCGATGACCACACCCGGCAACGCCTTCGAGGTCGATCCGCCGGGCTGGAGCCCGTAGGCGGGGATGTGGCCGCCGGCGCCCGGCAGTCGCAGGACGACCCAGGAGACGACGAGCCCGGCGATCGGAAGCAGCACCAAGGGCCACCACCAGGGCGGAATGGACCAGCCGAGCGTCTCCGGGAGGACGTCCCACACCAGGTGTTCCAGCTCGTGCAGCACCACGAGGAACCAGAACGCGATCAGCGACACGGGGATGCCGAGAAGCGCGGAGAACACCAGCGTCTTGCGATAGCTCGGGGTGCGGAGCAGTTCCCGCAGCCGGTCCGCCTCTTCCGGCTGGGTGCCGCCGGAGGCGGCAGCCCTGGGCCGCGGCTGAGTCATGGGGGTCGTCCCTTCCCGGCCCCCCGAGAGAGTTCGCGGTGTGCGCGTGGTGATGGCTCAGGTGTCAGGCGAGTACCTTCTGCTTCTCGGCGGCGAATTCCTCCTCGGTGAGCAGCCCCTGGGCTTTCAGCTCGCCGAGTTCCTTGAGCTTGTCGATCTTGCTGCTCATCTCGTCGTCAGGCGTGAGTGCGGTCGGCGGAGCTTCCGCCTGCTGCTGCTGTTGCTGCTGCTCGCCCTGCTGCGCCCAGCGGCCCTGCTGGCGCCGTGAGACACGGTTGGAAACCGCCGTGGCGGTACCCGCGATCACGGCGGTTCGGGCGACACCGCGGATGAGACCTGGCATGTTCATCTCCCAGTGGATGCGACGGTGTGCGGAGGTTCGGAATCAGGCCGCTGACGTCTCCTGGCCGGACATGCCGCCTTCTTCGACCGCGTCCAGCGAGGCGAGCAGCGCCTGGACCGGAATGCGTCCCCCGGCCACCAGCTGTGCACCGCTGCGCCGCATCGCCTGGGCGAGCGGAGCGGCCCAGGTGTTCTCGTACACGAGGACGGCGGCGGAGTTGCCCGGCTCGATGACTGCGCCCGCCTCGTCCAGATCGTCCTGGCCGAGCAGCCCCGACGAGACACCCTCGAACACGGTCAGGTCCACATCGCCGTCGATGTCGGACAGCTCCATGACCGTGAGGGTTCCGTCGGTCTCCTTGCTCACGAACAGCAAATCGAGAATACGAATGATCTGGCGATCGGCCAGATCGATGAGCAGGGGCAGGCCCTCGCCCGTCATACGGTTGCCGGGGAACTCCACGACCAGGTAGTCGACAGGTCCCAGTTCTTCGATGTCATCGATCATGACCACTCCTTGCCAACGCCTCAGCGGTCCGGGGCGGCTCGGTGGCCACGACGCGGCCGGTCCGGGGAGCACGGCACCCTGCATGCCATTGCAGCACTCGGCTGGGTGCTTCGCACCTTCGGTCAGCTCGTCAGTTGGTAGATGCTGTTGCCGGTCAGCCGCAGCCCGAGCAGCAGGCAGCCGAAGACGACGGCCGGGTCCTGGTGGCGCTGGAGCCAGGCCCGCGGCCGCTTCAGCCGGGCTTCGGCGACCTTGGGCGCGAAGATCATGTACAGCTCGGCCGCCAGCAGGCTCGCGCTCGCGAGCAGGCAGAATCCGAACAGAAACAGATACGTGCCGACGTGGGGCAGGTCGGCCTCGATGACCACGGTGACCGCCGCGGCCACCAGACCCCACGGTTGCAGGAAGAAGGCGAGACCGGCCACAGACCACGGTGAAGCGTGGTCCGGTCGGAGGTCAGGGACGGCTTCTCCCTGCCGGACGTCCGCTTCCGGCGCGGGGCGGGCACCCCCGCCCGGCGTGGTGGACGGCCCGTTTCCATGCCTACGGGGACTCGCCGCGCGCCCTCGTCTCACGGATCGAGGCGCGCTTCCCCGTGGCGACCCGGCTGACGACCCGTATGGTCGCCGCGGACATCTTCGACTCCGCCACACGCCTTGCCGCGCAGTGCTTCCTGACGGCGATCCCGCTGCTGTTCGTCGTGGGGTCGTTCGCTCCCGGGGGCGTACCCAACCGGCTCATGACCTCCGTACAGGCGGTCTTCGGGCTCACCGGCCCGGCTCGGGTCAGCCCCGGCGCGCCGCTGATGCGGGCGGCCGACGCCGGGAGGGCTGCCGCCGATTGAGGCGCGGAACAGCGCCTCAGTCGGCGTACCCGCCCGGCTGCTTGGGCCCGGGGGCACGCTCCAGTTCATGGCGAAGGTCGTCGAGTTCGCTGCCGCCCGCCATCTGGCGGGTGAGTTCGTCCAGTGTGATCTCCGGCTTCCCGTAGCTGCCCACCATCGTGCCGCGCTTGAGCAGCACGAACCGGTCGCCGACGAGATAGGCGTGGTGCGGGTTGTGCGTGATCAGTACGACACCAAGGCCGGCGTCGCGAGCGGCGGCCACGTACTTGAGCACGACCCCGGACTGCTTGACGCCGAGTGCCGCTGTGGGCTCGTCCAGGACCAGCACCTTGGCCCCGAAGTAGACGGCCCTGGCGATCGCGACACACTGCCGCTCGCCGCCGGACAGCGTGCCGATGGGCTGGTCCACGTCGCGCAGGTCGATGCCCATGCGCAGCAGTTCGGCGCGGGTCGTCTCACGCATCCGCCGCACGTCGAGGCGCTTGAACGGGCCGCTGCCCCTGGTCGGCTCCGACCCCAGGAAGAAGTTGCGCCACACCGGCATCAGGGGGACGACGGCGAGGTCCTGGTAGACGGTGGCGATACCCCGGTCGAGCGCTTCGCGCGGGGAACCGAGGGCGGTTTCCTCGCCCTCGATCGCGAAGGTGCCCGCGTCGTGCCGGTGAAGTCCTGCGATGATCTTGATCAGCGTCGACTTGCCGGCGCCGTTGTCGCCCAGTACACAGCTGATCTCCGCCGCGTTGACCTCCAGCGAGACCCCTTCGAGGGCTCGGATGTTCCCATAATGCTTGCTGACCTCGTGCAGTCGTACGAGAGCCGTCTGCGGAGCCTGGGCGGTCCGGGCACTCTGAACGGTCATGCGGTCGCCTCCGCGCGCTTGCGGACCCAGGCGTTGAGCAGGGTCGCCAGGAGCAGCATCGCTCCGAGGAAAAACGTGAACCAGTCCGGGTTCCACTCCGCGTACACGATGCCCTTGCTGGTCATACCGAAGATGAACGCGCCCACCGCGGAGCCGATCGCCGAGCCGTAACCACCGGTGATCAGACAGCCGCCGATGACGGCCGCGATGATGTAGATCAGCTCGTTGCCCACGCCTTCGCCGGACTGCACGACGTCGAACGAGAACAGCAGGTGCTGGCCGGAGATCCAGGCGCAGAAGGCCACACCCACGTACAGGAGGATCTTGGTCCTGTCGACCGGCACGCCGACCGCGCGGGCCGCGTGCGCACCGCCGCCGACGGCGAAGATCCAGTTGCCGAAACGGGTGCGCAGCAGGATCCAGGTGGCGACGGCGACCAGCGCGAACCACCACAGGATGGTGACCTTGAGCTCGACACCGCCGATGGTGAGCTGCGAGGCGAACAGCGCCTTGGCGGAATCGAAGCCCTCCATGTCGGCGATCGACTTCGTCGACACCGTGCCGCTGATCAGCTTGGTGAAGCCGAGGTTGAGGCCGGTGAGCATCAGGAAGGTGCCGAGGGTGATGATGAAGCTGGGCAGCCTGGTGCGGGTCAGCATGAGCCCGTTGAACACCCCGATGGCCAGGGTGACCAGCAGTGACACCAGCACGCCCACCCAGACGTTCGCCGTCATCTGATACGCGAACATGGAGGTGACCAGCGCGGAGCTGGTCACCATCACACCGGCCGACAGGTCGAACTCGCCACCGATCATCAGCAGTGCGACGGGCACGGCCATGATGCCGATGATCGAGGACGCATAGAGCACCGTGCCGAGGCTGGATGCCCGCAGGAAGCCGTCCGCGACGACGGAGAAGAAGAGGAACACCGCGGCGGCGCCCACGACGGCACCGAGTTCGGGCCTGCCGAGGAGCTTCTTCAGCGTCGAGGTGTGCAGCAGCCGTTCGTCGGCCGCGGCGGCGCCGGGCTCACGGGGCCGGTCGCGGCCGGGTGGCGCGGTCGCGGTCATCGGGTCCCCCGCTCGGCGTAGTCCTTCAGTTTGGCGGCGTCCGCGCCGGTGATGATCTGCGGTCCGGTCAGTACGGGACGGCCGCCGCCGAGTACATCGGCGTTGTAGCGGTAGAGCCACAGCAGGTCCACGGCCTCATAGCCCTGGAGATACGGTTGCTGGTCTACGGCGAAGCCGAGCTTCCCGTCCTCGAGCTCGGTGGCGACCTTGGCGTTGAGGTCGAAGGTGTCGACCTCGGCCTTGCTGCCCGCGGACTCCTTGGCCTGGACAGCGGCGGCGGCAAAGGGCGCGCCCAGCGTGACCACCGCGTCGATGGACTCGTCCGTCTGGAGCTTGGCCTCGATGGACGCCTGTACATCGGGCATGTTGGTGCCATCGACGTAGAGGGTCTCCATGGCGCCGCCGAAGGTCTTCCTGGCTCCGGCGCAGCGCTGCTCATGGCCGACGTTGCCCTGCTCGTGGATCACGCACAGGGCCCTCTTCCGGCCGCGCTCGTCCAACTCGTCGCCGACGGCCTCACCGGCGATGGTCTCGTCCTGGCCGATATGGGTGAGCGCACCGTAGGACTTGGACAGCTCAGCGCCGGAATTCACCGTGATCACGGGGATCCCGGCCTTGGTGGCCTTGGCCACGACCGCCTTCATCGCCTCGGGCTTGGCGAGGGTGACGATCAGGCCGTCGACCTTCTTGTCGATGTAGGAGTCGACGAGCTGCGCCTGCTGCTGGGCCTCGTCGCTGTTGGCGTAGAGGAAGTTGATGTTGTCCTTGGCTGCGGCCTGCTTGGCGCCGTTCTGGACGATGTCCCAGAAGGTGTCGCCCGCACCGGAGTGGGTGACCATGGCGAAGGTCCAGCGGGGGGTGCTGACGGCGGCTCGGCCCTCTGCCGCAGCCTGCTTGCGGGCGTCTTCGGCTCGCTTGCCGCCGGTCGCGCTGCACCCCGCGGTCGACACGCCGAGCGCCACCACCACCAGCATGGACCCGAGCGCGCGTACCCCCGCACGGCCTCTTGCCGACCCTGCCGCCTCTGTCGCCCTTGTCACGACGCCGCGCACCTCTCGTTCCGCTCGTGGTCCCCGATTCCGTACCCCAGCTGGTTCAGTATCCCTGAGGCACCGGATCGAACCTACGGGCGCACCAGAAGCTGGAAATCGAAGGCGTAGCGCGACGCCCTGAACACATGCGAGCCGAATTCGACCGCGCGTCCGGTGTCGTCGTACGTGGTGCGCAGCATGGTCAGCAGCGGCGCGCCGGGCTCCTCGGCGAGCTGCCCGGCCTCGTCGGCGGTGGCGGCCCGGGCCCCTACCGACTGGCGGGCGCTGTGCAAAGTGATCCCGGCCGCGCGCATCATCCGGTAGAGCCCGGTGGCTTCGAGACGGTCGGTGTCGAGCGGCAGCAGCCCTGCCGGAAGGTGGTTGCACAGGTGCGCCAGGGGTTCGCCGTGCGCGTACCGGAGCCGCTCCACCAGGTGCACCTCGCTCCCCTCCGGCACGCCGAGGGCGACAGCGACCTCCGCGGGGGCCGGTTCGATGGTGTTGCGGAGCACGGTCGTCGCCGGGCTCCCGCCCGCCGCGTCGAGGTCGTCGTAGAGGCTGCTCAGCTCCAGTGGCCGTCTCACCTGGCTGTGCACCACCTGGGTGCCCACACCTCTGCGGCGCACCAGCAGTCCCTTGTCGACCAGCGACTGAATGGCCTGGCGGACGGTGGGCCGGGAGAGGCCGAGTCGGCCCGCGAGCTCTATCTCGTTGCCGAGCAGGCTGCCGGGAGTGAGCGTGCCGAGCTCGATTGCCGCTTCCAGCTGCTGGGAGAGCTGGAAGTAGAGCGGGACCGGGCTACTGCGGTCCACCACCAGTTGGAGCGCAGTGGCCGCGCCCGTCACGTCCGCCGCGCCTCGGGGCGCTCGGGGTTCCCTGCGTCCACTGCGTTCACTGGGCTCTCGGGGCTGCTTGGGCACGCTGCGAGCGTAGTCGTGCGGCCTGTTGACGGGAAGTTGTGCAGTTCGATTGTCAGGACAAATGCTTGACATGGCTCCGAGGCGGCCCCACCTTGGGGCCATGCGCATCGGACTCATCGGAACCGGACGTATCGGCACGTTCCATGCGGGTGTCCTCAGCCGCCATCGCGAGGTCGGCGCCCTGGTGGTCGCGGACACCGACGCCCAGCGGGCGCGGGAGGTCGCCACCCGGATCGGCGCCACCGCGGCGCCGTCCGTGGACGAGGTCTTCAAGTGGGGCGTCGACGCCGTCGTGATCGCGTCCGCCACCGCGTCCCACGCCGACCTGATCGGCCGTGCGGCCCGCGCCGGATTGCCCGCCTTCTGTGAGAAACCGATCTCGGTGGACCTGGCCGGGACCCTGGGGGCGCTGCGCGAGGTGGCCGAGGCGGGCACCGTGTTGCAACTCGGCTTCATGCGCCGATTCGACGCGGGCTTCGGCAAGGCCCGTGAGCTGGTGCGCTCAGGCGGACTCGGTCGACTGCACACCGTCCGGGCGATCACCGCGGATCCCGCGCCGCCGCCCGCCGAGTACCTGCCGCTGTCCGGTGGGCTGTACCGCGACTGCCTCATCCACGACTTCGACATCCTGCGCTGGATCACGGGTCGCGAGGTCGTGGACGTGTACGCCACGGGCTCGGACGCCGGGGACGCGATGTTCCGCGCGGCGGGCGATGTGGACACCGCGGCAGCGGTGCTGACCCTGGACGACGGCACCCTCGTCTCGGCCACCGCCACACGCTGCAACGGGTCGGGCTACGACGTGCGCATGGAACTGTGCGGCGAGTCCGACACGGTCGTGGTCGGCCTGGACGACCGCACGCCGATCTCCTCGACAGAGCCCAAGGGCCCGCCGGCCGCCGACAGGCCCTGGCCGGGCTTCCTGGAGCGCTTCGCCTCGGCCTACGAGGCCGAGTTGGCGGCCTTCGTCCAGGTCGCCATCGGTGGACTCGGCAACCCCTGCGACGGCCGGGAAGCGCTGGAGGCGCTGCGTATCGCCGAGGCGTGCGAACTGTCGCGGCGGGAGCGCAGACCGGTGCGTATGGAGGAGATCCCGGGGTTGTGAAGCCCGGGATCCGACGGCCGCCGGATCCCGTCCGGCGCCCCGGCCCTGTAGCCGGTCTCATCCGGGATTCCAGCGCGCCCGACGGCAGGCACCGTCCGCGACGCCGCCCGGCGGCCGCCGGTCACCACGTGACAGCCGGCCCGAGTGTCGCGGGCGACTTCGACAGTGGGCATCGCCCTGCTCGGCATCGCGAACCGCGACCGGCGACTCAGTCCGCGCCGCCGAGTTCCTCGTGGCGGGCGGCCAGGGCGGTCGCACCCTGGTCGGTGAGGGACCCGAACAGCCGCAGTCGTGAGATTCCGCCGTCCGGGAAGATGTCGATGCGCGCATGCGTGCCGACGACCGGGGCGTCCAGCGAGAAACGGTGGTTGGTGTCGGGCTGGAGGCGGGTGCGGGGAAGTACCCGGGTCCACTCGCCCGTCTCACCGTCGCGCAGGGAGAGCTCGGCCCAGCCCGCGCTGTTGCCCTTGAGGTAGGCGGTGTCGATCTCGACCGCGCGGATCTCGGACTGCTCGACCAGGCGGTAGCGGATCCAGTCGTTTCCCTTGTCACGGCGCCGCCTGGTCTCCCAGCCGTCGTCCATCTTCCGGGACCTGCCCGGCTGAATGGTGTTGGTGGCCGGGGAGTAGAAGCGGTCGGATGCGTCCTCGACACGGCCGCCGTTCTCCAGCGCCACGACGTCGAACGTGCCGAGCACGCGCAGCCACTCGGGGTCCGGTACGACCTCTCCGTACACCCGCAACCGGGCGACACCGCCGTCCGGATGCTGGTTGAGGCGAAGGTGGGTGAATCGCTGTTCGACATCGACGGTGAAGCCGTTGGCGGCGTGGCCGCCGACCGGGGAGCGCGGGACGATGGTGGTCCAGGTGACGGTTTCGTCGACGAGGGCCTCGGGGGAGGGCGAGCCCGGTACGCAGGCCGCATCGACGGATACCGACTGCGGGTAGTTGCCGCGGAAGTGGGCGGTGTCGACCACGATGCCGCGCACCACGCCGGGGGCGCCGAGCCGGATCAGGGCCCAGTCGTGGTCGGTGTCGGTGGGGTGCGGCTCGTCGACTCCGGCACCCCGGCGGCGGCGGGTCTCCCAGCCGTCCATGATCTTGCCCTTGTGACCGAAGTGCTCCGGGTCGAACTCGGCGGCCCCGGGCTTCAGCAGATTCTCGCGTTCGGCGAAGAACTCGTCGTTGGCAGCGATGACGCCCGCGCCGAGTCCCCGGTCGGCGAGGTCGGCATAATGGCTGAACGGGAAACCCGACGGGCCGGGGCTACGGTAGTCGGCGTAGGGATCTCCGCCGCCGTAGGGGCTCGCGTCGCCGGTGAAGGACGGTATCGCCACTGTCTCAGGTGCTCCTTTCGATCAGCCGGCCGGACGGCTCGGCGAGGGTTCCGTTCTCCACGATCCGCCTGCCGCGCAGCCATGTCGATTTCACGACGCCGTGCAGGGTCCTGCCCGCGTAGGCCGTGACCTGGTTGCGGTGGTGGAGTTCGGCGGGGTCTACGGTGAAGGTCTCATCGGGTGCGAACACGGCGAAGTCGGCGTCGCGGCCCGCTTCGATGGCGCCCTTGCGGTCGAGGCCGGCGAGCCCGGCCGGCCCGGCGGACATCCAGCGCGCCACGTCCTCCAGGCCGTGGCCGCGTTTGCGGGCCTCGGTCCAGATGACGGGGAGGCCCAGCTGGAGCGAGGAGATCCCGCCCCAGGCGGTACCGAAGTCGGGTGTCTTGAGGTCGGTGGTGCAGGGCGAGTGGTCGGAGACGACGCAGTCGATCGTGCCGTCCGCGAGGCCCTGCCAGAGCACGTCTTGGTTGGCGGCTTCACGGATGGGCGGGCAGCACTTGAACTCGGTCGCCCCGTCGGGGACTTCCTCCGCGGTGAGGCTGAGGAAGTGAGGACAGGACTCGACGGTGATCCGTACGCCGTCCGCCTTCGCCTTCGCGATCAGCGGCAGTGCGTCACCGGAGGAGAGGTGCAGCACATGGACGCGGGCGTTCAACCGCCTGGCCTGCTCGATCAGCAATCCGATCGCGGTGTTCTCGGCGTCGCGCGGACGGGAGGCGAGGAAGCCGGTGTACGCGGGACCGCTGAACGCCGGCGCCGCCGCGAGGTGGTGCGGGTCCTCGGCGTGCACGATCAGCAGGCCGTCGAAGCCCGCGATCACGGCCAGGGAGCGGGCGAGCTGCTCCTGGTCGAGCTCCGGGAACTCCTCGACGCCCGACGGGGACAGGAAGCACTTGAAGCCGAAGACACCGGCATCGTGCAAGGCATGCAGATCGTCGGCGTTGTCCGGGATGGCACCGCCCCAGAAGCCGGTGTCCACATGGACCTTGGGCTCTGCCGTACGCTGCTTGGTCCGGAGATGATCGACGGTGGTGGTGGGCGGGAGGGAGTTGAGAGGCATGTCCACCAGAGTGGTGATGCCGCCCGCTGCCGCGGCCCTGGTGGCGGTCCAGAAGCCCTCCCACGCGGTGCGTCCGGGGTCGTTCACATGGACATGGGTGTCGACGAGGCCGGGGAGCACCACATCGTCCCCGAAGTCCTCGATGCGGGCACCGGCCGGGATCTCGGCGTCGTACGGCAGCACGGCGGCGATCCGTTCGCCGCGCACGACGACGGACGCGGCTCGGGTCCCTTCGGGGGTGACGACCCGTGTCGAGCGCACCACCAGATGCACGTCGGCCATCCACGCCTCCTCCGCAGAGCAGAAATTCAACGTTCTGTTGAAGAAGTCTTCACCCAGGACTCCACCCCGTCAAGGCCAGGACCTCGACATATCGCAGCTTGAAACTTCCGGCCACCGGAAATATGATTCCGAATAGTAAAAGCAAGGTGCCCAGATCGCCCGATAGGCTGGCAGCACGCCCGCCCGCCTGAAAGGACCGCCACCGTGCCGACGTCCAGCTCCAGCAGCACCTCGGCCGCCGACGCGGCCAAGCCCGCCACGAGCAACGGCGGAGGCGGCGTCCAGTCACTGGAGCGCGCCTTCGACCTGCTGGAGCGGATGGCCGACGCGGGCGGCGAGGTCGGCCTGAGCGAACTGTCGGCCAGCAGCGGACTCCCGCTGCCCACCATCCACCGGCTGATGCGCACCCTCGTCGCCTGCGGCTACGTACGGCAGCAGCCGAACCGGCGCTATGCGCTCGGCCCCCGGCTCATCCGGCTCGGCGAGTCGGCATCGCGACTGCTCGGTACCTGGGCTCGCCCCTATCTCGCACGGCTGGTCGAGGAGACGGGCGAGACGGCCAACATGGCGCTGCTCGACGGCGACGAGATCGTGTACGTCGCGCAGGTCCCCTCGAAGCACTCCATGCGGATGTTCACCGAGGTCGGCCGACGGGTCCTGCCGCACTCCACCGGCGTGGGCAAGGCACTGCTCGCCCACACTCCCCCGGAGGAAGTGCGGGCGCTGCTGGCCAGGACCGGGATGCCGGCAGCCACCGACAAGACGATCACCACACCGGACGCCTTCCTGGCCGCACTGGAGTCGGTCCGCAGAACCGGCTACGCGGTGGACGACAACGAGCAGGAGATCGGGGTGCGCTGCCTCGCCGTCTCGGTCCCCGACTCACCGACGTCCGCCGCGATCTCGATCTCGGGCCCCGCGGGGCGGGTGACCGACGCGGCCACGGAGCGGATCGTCCCGGTGCTCCAGGCGGCCGCACGGGAGCTGTCCGAAGCCCTCGCCAGTGCCGTGACCACGTCGGCGCCGCCGCAGGGCTGACCCCGGCGGCTCGGGTGGCGCTCAGCGCTTGCGCCCCACCACGAGCGCGGCGCGCGGGCTCCCATCACCTCTCCACCCCAGCCCGGTCAGCGGACGCAGCTCCACGTCGAAACCGGCCCGGGCGAGGTCGTCCAGCACTGCGCCGAGCGGAAAGGTGCGGTAGTACATCACGAACGGCGGCCGCCACACGGCGTTGCGCACCCGCATGGCGGCGTCGAAGCCGAGCATGGCCCAGTACGGTCGGCTACCCGGACGTGCGGGCGCCCCGATCGGGAAGGCGAAGAGACCGCCGGGCCGCAGCGCCGAATGGACCTGGGCGAACAGTCCGAGCCGTTCCCCGGGCAGGAAATGCCCGAACGCCCCGAAGCTCATGGCCAGATCGAAGACCGGCGCGAACGGCATGGCCCGTGCGTCGGCACGCACCCAGTCCACCGCCGGAAAGGCGCTCCGGGCCTCGGTCAGCATGCCCGTGCTGAAGTCGACGCCGACGACCCGGCCGTCGCACACCTCCCCCAGAACCCGCACGCCCGCACCGGTGCCGCAGCAGACATCGAGCCCGTGCCGGAACGGACCGAGCGGGTGGAGCGCCTGGAGCACCTCGTCGAGGACGCGCTCCGGGGTACGGAAGGAGGTCGCGTCGAACTTGGGCGCGAGCAGGTCGTAGCCGCGCTCGACGGAGGACAGGGCCTGGACGGCGAGTTCGCGCAGTGTGGGGCGCTCAGAAGTGGTGGACATCGGTTCCCAGCCTACGGGTTGACAACCCCGCACGGGCCGGAGGCGTCCTCCCGTGCGTGATCGACGAACTGGACCCCCACGGCTACCACCACACGGACGACACCGACGAGGAGTCGGTCAGGCCCGGCCCCCTGTGGCGCCACGCCCTGTGGGTGGTGGCGGTGGCCGCGGCCGGCGTGGGGCTCGCCTGGCTGGGTGCACGGTTCCATTTCGGGCCCAAGGAATATGGTCTGCCCAGCGCCGCGCCCGGCCCGGCTCTGCCCTTCCTCGCGGTCTGGACCATGGTCGGGCTGCTGTCGGCCGCGGTGCTGCGAGCCGCCGCCGCGAGGGTGCCGATATACGTGCCCGAGGGGATTGCCATCGGCACGACCCTGATCGGCACCCGCCTGACGCTCAGTTGGCGCCCCGAGGCGCCGACGGTCGCGCTGATGGCGGCTGCCGCACTGGTGGTGGCAGCCGCTTGGTGCTTCCCCCTCGTCCGGCGGCAGCAGCCTGGTGCCTCTGCCCGGTCAGGCTCACAACGGAATCCGGACATCGATGACCGGTCCGTTCGACGCGAGGGCGGGCGGCGCGTCAAGGCTCTCCAGCACATGCAGCATCGGCGCGTTGTCGACCGCGACGGTGGCCGTCAGCGTGTGATGCCCCTGGCTGCGGGCGACTGCGGCGGCATGGGCCGCGAGCGCGGTGCCGAGGCCCTTGGACTGCCAGGTGTCCTCGACCAGCACGGCCAGCTCTCCCACGCCCTGCCGGTCGGTGCGCATGACGCTGGTCATGGCGATGATGTGGCCGGTGCGCTGGTCCGGGGTGGTGACGAGAGTGGTGCCGCGCTTCGGGTCGCAGAGCAACCGCCAGCCGACGCGGGATAATTCAGGCTTTCCGGTGTGATACCGCCGAGCCCGGCTGTCGGGCGAGCAGCGTCGGTGCAGCGCCTGGACGGGCGCGAGATCGGCGGGGGTCATCTCCCTGGTGCGGGTGGCCGTGCCGTCGGTCAGGGTGATCTGGTGTCCGGTGCCACGGGCGATGCCGTCGGGCATGCCGACTTCTCCTTGCCTTGCGAACGCGATGGGTGTGCCGCGACCCCCCGTGTGGACGCCGTCCACGTCAGGCACATGAGAAGTCTTTTGCCGCGGCGAGGCCGACTCAAGCGGGGTTCACGCCAATTCGACTACTCTTCGCGCCCGGATCACTACCGTACGAGTGCGATGAAATCCGAGGCACGGGACGGCAACCGGCACCGGTCACCAGTCCCGGTCACGGACCCGTGGATGTTCGCAGCGGTCAGCGCGCGGGGCCGCCGCCCCCGCAGTCGTCATGCCGGCCGCCGCGATGGGTACCGCCGCCGTGCGCACCACTCCCGTGCGACTCCTCGCCGCCGAGATCACCACCGAGACCACCATCGCCGTTTCCATACGGGGCCTCACGGCCGGGCGAAGCGCCGCTGCCGTACAGCCGCCCACCGAGGTCGCCGTTCCTGTCGCCGTACAGCTCGCTGATGGGCTCGCCGAAGAGCTCCACCGCCCGGTGCACCCCACCGAGCCCGGGCGCGAGCACGCTCACCGAACCGAGCGAGCCCACGACGAGGAGCAGCGAACGGCGCAGCCGCCGACCTTCCGGCACCCCGCCGTCCACCATCGCGGCCATCGCTGCGAGCTCGTCCTCCGCGATGGCCCGGTCGGCGAACTCCGCCGGATACCCGGCGAGCTCACGGCGAAGCCGGGCGACGGCGGAGCGGAGCTCCACCACCCTCGGGTCCTCGCCGCTCCCTGTCACTCGCGACTGCCTTACGCTCCACAGCACCGCACTCCCCCTCGCACGCCTCGGTGTCCGGTTCATGACCCGCCGGACGGTGGTCAGACGTCTTGGGCCGCGGGCAAGTTAACGCCATCGGGCGTCGGCTTCGCCACTCGGGAGTACGAGTTTCAGCCCGATGTGTCCGCCTCGAGCACCTTGTGCCCTGCGGCGAGGTCGAGCGGGATGCGGTCAGACGGGTCCGGTTCAGAGCTGAAACCGTGCAGGCGATCAGCCCGACACCGCCGGCCAAGGTCGCCGAAGCGTCGCCCCGCCATCCGCGCCTTTGATGGGGTAAGCAGGAGCCATGGCTCACACCTCAGAGAAACCGCAGGTCGCAGGACTGGTCCTGGCCGCAGGAGGCGGGCGGCGACTCGGCGGCCGCCCCAAGGCACTACTGCGGTACCGGGGTCGCCCCCTGGTGGAGAACGCGGTGCGCGTGCTGCGCGCGGGAGGCTGCCGATCCGTGCATGTCGTGCTGGGCGCAGCCGCTGATCAGGTGCTGCGGGAGGCCGATCTGCCGGGCTGTTCCGTATCCGTCAACGCGGACTGGGAATACGGGATGGGCTCTTCGCTGCGCACCGGGCTCGACTCCCTGGCCGCGGCGGGCGGTGAGCCCGGCGCGGCCCTCGTCTCACTGGTGGACCAGCCCGGCATCGGTGCGGCAGCGGTCGCGCGAGTGGTGGCCGCGGGCGGCTCCCCTCCGGCACTGACGTCGGCGCTGGCGTCGGCGGCGTACGGGGGGAGGCGCGGGCATCCGGTGCTCTTCGGCTCCTCCCGCTGGGCGGCGGTGGCCGCGAGCGCCACCGGCGACCGCGGGGCCCGGGACTACCTGAGGGAGCATGAGGCGGAGATCACCCTCGTGGAGTGCGCGGATGTGGCCGAGCCGTATGACATCGACACTCCCGAGGACCTGGGGCACCTGGAGTGAGCGGGGTGGCACCGAGCGCCACATTGTGTCGACCCGGAGAATCTCGACATCAACAAAACATTGAACTTCCACTATGCGGTAACTAGTATCCACTGCTCAGAAGCATTCTCTGCCCCAAACGGGTCCGGAGAGCGCAGCACCAAGTCCTGGCACCGAGTGCCTTGCCGAGCTCGCTGAAGGAAGTGACCGCTCATGTCCGCACCAGCGCCGTCCTCGCCGGCCACCGTCGACGCCGAGCCGCTGCCCCGGCAGGAGGAGGTGCTGACCGAAGCGGCACTCACCTTCGTCGCCGAGCTGCACCGCCGCTTCACTCCCCGACGTGACGAGCTACTCGCACGCCGCGCGGAGCGGCGCGCCGAGATCGCCCGGACCAGCACGCTCGACTTCCTTCCGGAGACCGCCGGGATCCGCGCGGACGAGAGCTGGAAGGTGGCACAGGCACCGGCCGCGCTCAACGACCGCAGGGTCGAGATCACCGGGCCCACCGACCGCAAGATGACCATCAACGCCCTGAACTCAGGCGCCCGCGTCTGGCTCGCCGACTTCGAGGACGCTTCGGCGCCGACCTGGGAGAACGTGATCCTGGGCCAGCTCAACCTGATCGACGCCTACCAGCGCCGCATCGACTTCACGGACCCCGGCAGCGGCAAGTCGTACGCCCTGAGGCCCGCGGACGAACTCGCCACCGTCGTCATGCGCCCCCGCGGCTGGCATCTCGACGAGCGGCATGTGCGCGTCGACGGCCGCCCCGTGCCGGGTGGGCTGGTGGACTTCGGTCTGTACTTCTTCCACAACGCCAAGCGGCTGATCGGCCTCGGCAAGGGACCGTACTTCTACCTCCCCAAGACCGAGTCGCATCTGGAGGCCCGGCTCTGGAACGAGATCTTCGTCTTCGCACAGGACTACGTCGGCATCCCGCAGGGCACGGTCCGCGCCACCGTCCTGATCGAGACGATCACGGCGGCCTACGAGATGGAGGAGATCCTCTACGAACTCCGCGACCACGCCGCGGGACTCAACGCCGGCCGCTGGGACTACCTCTTCTCCATCGTCAAGAACTTCCGTGACGGCGGGACGAAGTTCGTCCTCCCGGACCGCAACGCGGTCACGATGACGGCCCCGTTCATGCGCGCTTACACCGAACTGCTGGTGCGCACCTGCCACAAGCGCGGCGCGCACGCCATCGGAGGAATGGCCGCCTTCATCCCCTCCCGCAAGGACCCCGAGGTCAACAAGGTCGCCTTCGAAAAGGTCAAGGCGGACAAGGACCGCGAGGCCCGCGACGGCTTCGACGGCTCCTGGGTCGCCCACCCGGACCTGGTCCCCATCGCGATGGCCTCCTTCGACGCAGTGCTCGGCGACAGGCCCAACCAGAAGGACCGACTGCGTGAGGACGTCTCGGTCGCGCCCGGCGACCTGATCGCGATCGACTCCTTGGACGCCCGGCCCACTTACGAGGGTCTGCGCAACGCCGTCCAGGTCGGCATCCGCTACATCGAGGCGTGGCTGCGCGGACTCGGAGCCGTCGCCATCTTCAACCTGATGGAGGACGCCGCCACGGCCGAGATCTCCCGCTCCCAGATCTGGCAGTGGATCAACGCGGGTGTGGAGTTCGAACACGACGGAAGGATCGTCCGCGCCACGCCCGAACTGGCCCGGGGGGTCGCCGCCGCGGAACTCGCCGCGATCCGTGCGGAGGTCGGCGATGACGCCTTCGCGGCCGGCAAGTGGCAGCAGGCACACGACCTGCTGCTGCGGGTCTCGCTGGACTCCGACTACGCGGACTTCCTGACGCTCCCGGCGTACGAGCAACTCGTCGGCTGACACCTGCGAGGCACGATGGTGCCGCCCTCCCCGAACCATGCGGCCCGGGGAGGGCGTCGTCGTATCCGGTCGTCCGGTCTCAGTCACCCGGGAAATGGCAGGCGACCCGCTGCTGCTCCCCCGGCACGCCGATCCGCAGCAGCGGCTGCTCGGTACGGCAGATCGCCGCCGCCTTCGGGCAACGGGGATGGAACGTGCACCCCGGCGGTGGCGCCGCGGGGCTCGGCGGATCGCCGGCCAGAGTGATGCGCTCCCGCTGCCGTTCGGCCACCGGGTCGGGCAGCGGTACGGCGGACAGCAGCGCCCGGGTGTAGGGGTGCAGCGGGCGGCCGTACACCGCGTGCTTCCCTCCGATCTCGACGATCCGCCCGAGGTACATCACCGCGACCCGGTCGCACACCCGGGATGGGCGGGACGTTCGAACAGCTCCTCCACGGGCGCCTGCTCGGCGGCCGGGTGTCCCACCGCAAGGGCCCTCTCCTGTAAGCGAGGGCACCTCCGGGCCCGCAACCGATCCGGTTCGGTCACAGCTCGGCGCGACGGACCTTCCTGTGCCTGCCGGCACGCCTGCCTGTACGCCTGCGCGGATTCCTACGGTCCGCCAAGGCCCTGGCCTCCTTCAGGACGTGCGCGGCCGGGTCCGTCACCGAGCTGTCCGGATGGCGGGTGCGTAGTTCGTCCAGGATGGGCAGGGCGCGGTCCGGGTCGGCGGCGGCGAGCGCGGAGATCAGCTCGGCCGGGCCACCCGGCCAGGCGGCTGCGGCACTGTCGAAGGCATCGAGCAGGGCGCGGCGCGGGCCTCGGCCGACATCCTCCTGTCCCCGCTCCGCCCCGACGTCCTCCCGGATGTCGGTGAACGAGGCGTCCCCGAGCTCGTCGAGCAGCACCATGGCTTCGGCGTTCAGGGGGACCTGGTCGGCCGGCGCCACTTCCCCGCGCGCGAGCAGCACCCGACGGGCATGGCCGCCGACCAACGGGTCGGTGAGAGCCGCCTTGAGCGGTGGCACGGGAACGGCGGCAAGGTCGAGACGCTTGACGAGCCCGGCGAGACCGCGGCCGGGCACGGCTGTGGGTACGGCGGCGAGGAGTTCACTCCAGGTCGCGTCATCGCCACCGCGCGCCGCGGCCCAGTCCGCCAGCACGCGGGCGGCGATCTGCGGGGGCCAGGCCTCGACCGCCGCGACGAGCGATGCCGCGTCCCACCCAAGGACCGCTCGGGCATCCGGCACTGCGACATGTCCCACTGACAGTGTGTGGCGTACCACGGCGCTGCCGAGCGGGGTGAGACCGAAGACATCACCCGTGCGGAAGACGCATCCGGTCGCGGCGAGCCGGTCGACCACCGCGGCGAGGGCGCGGGCCAAGCCGTCGAGCTCGGCGCGGTCGCTCTCGGTCAGCTCGAGGATGCCGGTCAGCTCGCCGAGTTCGGCGGGGGTCGGGGTCGTGTACGTGGCGGGTGCCGTGTCCGGGACCGCCAGGGGCGCGTCCTCCAGCACCGGGTCGTACCACCAGTCCATGTGGCCGGCCGCCTTGCGGGCCACGGAGTCCGGGGTGCAGCCGCGTTCGTAGAGGGTGTAGAGGATGTGAGCGGCGTCGAGTGCGTATGCGTCGCCGGGGTCGGCGTCGGCGGCGACCCGCTCCACCACCACTGCCAGGATGTCGGCACCCAGCTCGACCTGTTCGGCGGGGGTCCCCGCGCTCCAGACCGCGCTGCCCTGGCCGGGAAAGCCGCAGTGTTCGGCCAGTTCGCGCACGTCCTCGTCCCCAGCGGCAAGCGAGGCGGGCAGCGGGGCACCGTGCAGCAGGGCCTCGA
Organism: Streptomyces sp. SCSIO 30461; assembly: GCF_037023745.1. Lineage (NCBI taxonomy): Bacteria > Bacillati > Actinomycetota > Actinomycetes > Kitasatosporales > Streptomycetaceae > Streptomyces > Streptomyces sp. SCSIO 30461. The sequence goes on along the minus strand of NZ_CP146101.1, from coordinate 3,002,719 downwards.
TCTCCGCGGGCGCGGGCAGTGCGGCCGGTGGAGGCAGCGGTACGTCGGATGCGCCGTAGTAATCGAGGTGCTCGTCGAGGAACCGGTCGGCGAGCACGGCGTGTGGCAGCGCTTCCGGGCCCGGTGCGAGGTGCTCGTAAGGGCCGGTGAGGGCCTCGTTCAGGCCGGTGGCAGTCCAGCGGTCGCTCAGCTCCCCGGCGAGGGACTCCAGTTCGTCCGCGAGCGCGTCTTCGGGCCGGTCGGCGGCCAGCACCTCCGAAGCGGGGAGCAGCGGACCGGCCCCAGAGTGCCCTTCGACGTCGTGGGCGAAGGCCTCCAGCAGGGCCTCGGTGAGCCGGGCGCGGCCGGCGAAGGTGGCGGTGGTGACATCAGCGCGGTGCAACGGCCCGGGTGGCGCGGGCCGGTCCGCGTGCGGTGCGGTGTCGAATGCGGCGAGCCAGGCATTCACGGCTCCGGAATCACCGGTGTCGACGCCGTCCGCGCGCAGCAGCGAGGCATACCAGCGCGGCCAGGTGAGATTGAGCGGACGACCCATGGCCTGCTCGAACTCCGGCACGAGTTCAGCGACCGCCGCGAGCAGCCGGTCGCGGCGCTTGGTGTTCAGCCGACCCGCTGCGCGGACCCGGTCGGCGAGAGCACCGAGGACGCCGGGTACGGCGGCGAGCTCGTCGGCGTCCGCGTGCAGCACCAGGGGCAGGTCCTCCAGGAGGACGCGGCGCAGCAGCTCGGGAGTCGGCTCGGGTACGCCGGCCCTGCGGTCCGCGCCGCGCAGGGCGAGCAACGCCAGCACGGCGTCCGTCGGGCGCGGGGGCAGAGCCACTCCCCTCTCCTGCCGCGCCCAGTCGAGGAAGTCGTCGAAGCCGGTGTTCAGGGCGGTACGGGTACGCGTCACCCGGGCAGCGTCGCAGCGTCCGGCGCGACCCGCCCGCACTGCCGCGTACGGATACGCCGATCGAGCGATGCGCGTGTCGTCAGCGCCGCCGCCGGGAGCGCGCACGCTCGGTGCGCGCTCCCGGCGGCGGCCGACCGTGGACCCCGCTCGGGTCCACGGCGCCCGGACGAGGGCCGTCCCCCTCGTCCGGGTGACCGGGGTGACCGGGCGGCCAAAAGGCCGGAGCGGTCGGACCGTCCGAGCCGTCAGGCTCCGGCGGCGATCCGCGCCAGCCGCTGGGCCTGCGCACGTGTGGAACGGGCGATGCCGTCCTCGTCGGCGTGCAGCAGGCGGCCGTTCTCGACCACGGGCCTGCCGTTCACGAGCGACAGGGTGACCGGCGCCGCCGCGCCGAACACGAGGGCCGTCACCGGGTCGGCGACGGAGGAGTGCGCCAGGGTGTCCAGCTTCCAGAGGACCAGGTC